>JAHCHD010000015.1 GCA_026129915.1 Bryobacterales bacterium | reverse complement strand
ATGCCCTGCCTTCGCGTTCCCTGCGCTGCCGCATTCCCTGGAACGCGGAGGCGGAGGACGCACGCGGCTGGACCATGATGCCCCGCACCATGTGACTCAGCGGGGTAACTGTCATGCCCACATCCACTTTTCCGATGAGGATCGGCTGTTGTATCTGGACCGGCAAGCCTACCTCGGCTTCGTTGCTACCTCGGCCAGCGTGGCGAGCCGGCGCATCGGGGCTACCGTTTCACGTCCAACTCCGGGTACCGGGTCGTGGTGCCCGGGCGGGCCGATGTGTTCGATTGCGGGGAAGGGGTGAGCGACACGAATTTGCAGTTTCCTAAATTTACAGTTTAGTTATATAATGAAAATGTTATATGATGGATCTGGACGCAGCGTTTACAGCTCTTGGCGACCCAACTCGCCGGGCGATATTGGCCCGGTTGGCGCAAGGTGAAGCGACGGTAACGGAGCTGGCCAAGCCATTCTCGATTAGCCAGCCAGCGATATCCAGACACTTACGCATGCTGGAGCAGGCTGGCCTGATCGCACGAAGGGTGGAGGGAGCGAAGCGACCGTGCCGACTGACCCCAGGCGCCTTTGAGGAAATGGATGGCTGGCTGGCGATGATGCGCCGGGCGATGGAGACCAATTACGCGCGCCTTGACCAACTGCTGGCGGCGCGGAACGATGCGGGGAAGGGAACCGAAGTCTGATGTCGAAACTAACGATAGCAACCGACGGGGAGACGCATGTCCTCATCACGAGGCGCTTTGCGGCTCCGCCAGAGGAAGTGTTCCGGGCGCATACTGACCCGGAATGGATGCAGCAATGGCTTCTGGGTCCGGATGGTTGGACGATGCCGGTGTGCATCAGCGAACCGTGGGCTGGGGGGCGGATTCGCTTCGAGTGGTGCGATGGCAAAGGGGGCGGGTTCTATTTGACGGGCGAGTATGTGGAACTAGATCCGCCGCACCGGATTGTGCACGTGGAGCGGATGCACCTGCCAGACCCTACGCCAGACAATCACGTCGAGACGTTGCTTGAAGCGGACGGCGACGGAACCATGTTGCGAATGCGGATGACTCTTCCGGATGCGGAGACGCGCACGGCAATGCTGGCGACGGGCATGGAACATGGCATGGAGGCCTCGTACGCTCGGCTGGAATCTACGTTCACTGGCCAGCTGAAATAGACGGGCGGGTTGGAATGGGCGGTGGTTGGATTTCTGAGCTGTACACCCGCATAACCCCAATCGAGGGAGATTGGGGCGATTGGCCAGAGTGGCTTGGATGCGAGCGGAGTGGCACCGCTTACGCAGTGCGCAGGCCGGCGGGCTGGCGATGTCCGGGCGCGCTAATCGCCTGGCTTAAGCTGCAAGGAATCTATCTGGTGGATCCTGGTTGCCAAAGATTTCATGGGAAGACCGCGATCCGAAGAGAGGGGCAATCACTGGCCCACGGCCCGTGAATCCCTAGCGGGGCGGGCTTGCCGCAACCTGAGTTTGCCGAGTGCAAACGGGGGATAATAGAGACGCCCTATGCCCCCACTGCCCCATCTCACCCACGGCCGGCCCAGGTCAACTTCGGGAACCAGGAGATTGGAAAGTGCGACGAACCCCGAGTGGAAGGCGCTGCGCAAGGCGCTGGCCCAAGGCCGCTGCCTGGAAGGTCGCTATTGGATCGCGGAAACGCCGCGGTTGCTGGCGGAAGCGGTTCGCAGTGGGTTGCCAGTCTATCGGGTTTATGCGTCGGCGAGGCAGCTCGAGCAACTTCAAGCCGTGTATGCAGGGCGGCTGAAAACGGACTGGGTGGAAGTGAGCGCTCGGGCGATGCAGGCGACGGCAAGCACGGAGACCTCGCAGGAGGTGTTCGCGTTGGTGGAACGTCCGGCGACTGACCCTGCCCACTTCTTTGCGAACCAGCGCTTCCTGGTGGTGCTCGACCGGGTGCAGGACCCAGGCAATACTGGCACGATTATCCGCAGTGCCGAGGCGTTCGGCGCGACCGGTTTGGTCTTCTTGAAAGGGAGTGCATCCCCCGATGCGCCGAAAGTGCTCCGCGCGTCGGCCGGGTCTCTGTTTCGTCTCCCTTTTCTCGACGGCGTTCCGGCGGAGGAGTTCATGGCCAGCGCGCAGCGCTTGTCCCTGTATGCTGCATCTCCTGAGGCCAAGGTTTCGATAGATGAACTGCCGCTTCGGTTTCCAGCGGCACTCGTCATTGGAAACGAGGGCGCCGGCGTGAGTCCCGCGCTGGACGCGGTGGCAGAAGGCTTTCGCATTCCCACCCGTAGCGTGGAGAGCCTGAACGCGGGTGTATCCGCGGGCATCGCACTCTATGTAATGGGCAAAGTAGCCGGAGCCCACGGAGCGACGCCTCTCGCCACGGGGAAGGGAGGCCGCCCATGAACCTCTTCGGCGACCTGCCCCTGGATGCGAAATCCGGGGATGCCGGCAAGGCCGAGGACGCCGTGCAGGGGCACCCAATGCAAGGTCGCCCGCTGGCGGAACGGATGCGGCCGAGGACTCTGGATGAGTGTGTAGGCCAGCAGCATCTGCTGGGTGAGGGGATGCCGCTGCGGAAGCAGATTGAAAGTGACCGGATGGGTTCGCTGATCCTATGGGGTCCCCCTGGTGTTGGCAAGACGACGCTGGCACGGCTGATTGCGGCTTCGAGCAAAGCCGACTTCATCCCGTTCAGCGCCGTTCTGAACGGCATCAAGGAAGTGAAGGAAGTGATGGCAGAGGCCGAACGGACGCGTCGTCTTGGCCGGCGGACGGTGCTTTTTGTCGACGAGGTACACCGTTTCAACAAAGCCCAGCAGGATGCCTTCCTGCCTTACATGGAACGTGGCGACATTGTGCTGATTGGCGCCACCACTGAGAATCCTTCGTTTGAGATCAATGCCGCGCTGTTGTCGCGGTCGCGCGTGTACAGACTGGAGGCGCTGGGCGAGGAAGATCTGGTGCAACTGCTGCGCCGAGCCATCGACGACCCGGACAGAGGGTTGGGCGATGCGGCTCCGCGCATGGACGACCACTTGCTGCTGGCGCTGGCACGTCAGGCCAACGGCGATGCGCGGGCGGCGCTAAATCTCATCGAGACCGTGTCCGCGGCGATGCCAGGCGAGGCGGTTGCCGAAGACGATCTGGTGCGGATCCTGCAACAACGCAGCCTTTATTACGACAAGAGCGGCGAGGAGCACTTCAATCTGATATCCGCCCTGCACAAGAGCGTGCGGTCTTCGCAGGCGGATGCCGCTGTCTACTGGCTCACGCGGATGATGGAGGCGGGCGAAGACCGGATGTATCTGGCCCGGCGGCTGGTGCGCATGGCCATCGAAGACATTGGACTGGCGGACCCGCGCGCCATGGAGCAGGCCATCGCCGCGATGCAGACCGTACACTTCCTGGGGATCCCCGAGGGCGACCAGGCACTGGTGCAACTGGCAATTTATCTTTCGTATGCCCCCAAGAGCGATGCGGCCTATCAGGCGGCGAACACAGCGCGTGCGGACGTGCGAGGCAAACCTGCCTACCCGGTGCCCATGGCGCTGCGCAATGCGCCTACGCGCGCGATGAAGGAATGGGGCTACGGAAGCGGGTACCAGCACGCCCATCAGAACCCTGACGCGTTGACGGAGATGGAATGCCTGCCCACGGAATTGTCGGGCAATCGGTACTACCAGCCCACACGGCGAGGCGCGGAAGCCCGTATTGCTGACCGAGCGGAGGAAATCGCGTCTTGGAAGGCACGGCGGAAAGAAGACCCTGGCGGCGGTTGAGAACCCTTCCGCACGCGGGGAAGCGCCCACTTCCGGACTGGAGTTGTTTAGACCGCCATCCCTCCAGGTGCTTCGCAATTCCGTCGCGTTACCGCGTGCCGGTAGGCGAACATGGATCGCAACTGCAACCGAACGAGCCAGCCCAGAAGAAGATGGGTGACTGGGGCGCCTGGCAGCGTGCAGGCGATGTCGTCCACCAGGAGGGTTCCTTCGGCATTCTGCTGAAACCGATGCTCGTGCCGCCAATAGCGGAAGGGGCCGCGGATCTGCTCGTCGACAAAGCCGTCCAGCCCGCGGAACTCGGTATGGCGCGCCAGCCAGATGATGGGAAGTGGCCCCATCCAAACGCGAAGCACCACCTCGCTTCCAGCCTTCAGGCTGTTGTGGCGGCGCAGCAACTGGATGGGTTGCCACGGGGGAGTGAGCAGGCAAATGGCATCCGGGCGCCCGTGGAAGGCGAGCACAGCCTCCCGAGGGGCTCGGATGAGCGTGGCGAACTGGAAGTGCAACATCTACCACGGTAGATTGCACATTCTGCCCGAGGGATGGAAAGTGTCTCTTTCGGCAGCAATATACTTTTTGTTTTCAATAATTTAAGCAGACGAGACGAGAGCGCTATGGTACCCTAAAAGGGTGCGCCTGCGGGGAGGCTATACGCCTTGTGGCCGAGGGCGGGGTACGAACTTGGAGGCGAGTGTGGGTGTGGAGGGGAAAACGCTGGATCCGGTGGCGCTGACGCAACTGGTGAGCGAGATCACGGAAGAAGTCCTGCGGATGCGTTCCCATGCCAGCCAAGCTGCTTCCGCTGTTGGAAACAATGCATTCCCGGCAAACGAGCGTTCGTCCGCCGCGGAATTGGCCGCCCGGATTGACCACACGAACCTGAAGCCGGAAGCAACCCGCGATGAGATTGTGCAACTCTGCGCGGAAGCCCGTGCTTTCCGTTTCTTTTCCGTATGCGTGCAGCCAATTTGGGTGAGCGTTGCAGAGCGCGAATTGCGCGGTACTCAGGTGGCAGTGTGTACCGTGGTGGGCTTCCCAAGCGGAGCGGTGCCCGTGCCAGTGAAGTGTGCCGAGGCCGAACTGGCCATCCGCAAGGGTGCACGGGAACTCGACATGGTGGTGCCTGTCGGGCTTCTGCGGCAAGGGGAATTGGATTACGTGAAGGCGGAAATCGCGGAACTTGCAGGAATCTGCCATCGCGGCGACGCCCTGCTAAAGGTGATTCTGGAGACTGCCGCGCTGAACGACACGGAGGTTGCCCTGGGCTGTGCCCTGGCAAGACTGGCGGGGGCTGACTTCGTGAAGACATCCACCGGCTTTCACCCCTCGGGCGGCGCCACAGAGGATCGCGTGCGTCTGATGCGGCAGGTGGTGGGAACGGATCTGGGCGTGAAGGCGGCGGGTGGCATTCGAACCGCGGAAGCTGCCCTAGGCATGATGGCTGCCGGCGCCAGCCGTATTGGCGCTAGCTCCAGCGTGGGCATGATGGAGGAACTGGCTCGTTAGCGCAAAGGCGCTTGCCCTATGGCTCCCCTCAACAAGACGGCGTTTCATTTCAGCCAGCGCTCAGAGCTTCTGGACTTCCTGCTCGAGGTGTCTTCGCAGATTTCACGGACCATCGAACTGGAACCGTTGCTCGAAACCATCGGCAACATCATCGGGCAGGTGATTCCGGGTACGCTAGTGGCGATTCTGCTTTACGACGAGGCGAGCGGGGAACTGAAGCTTAGGCATGGCCAGGGGCACCGTGAAGAACTGCTGCGGAACCTGAGTATTCCCCTGGGTGAAGGCATCACCGGCGTGGCCGCCAAGGAACGCAAAGCCGTAGTAAGCGGTGATGTGCGTACGCATCCGGACTACCTTGCAGCCGTTGACGCGGTGCGCAGCGAGATCGCGGTGCCCATGGAGGCAGGCGGCAAACTGGTGGGCGTGATCGACGTGCAAAGCACGGAGCCAGATGCCTACACCGAGTACGACCAACTGCTGCTGCAATTGCTTTCGAGCCGGATTGCCTACGCCGTGGAGAATGCGCGCCTCTACCAACGTGCCGAACGCCAGAACGAAACCCTGCAGCGACTGGCGGAGATTTCGCAGCAGGTGGGTCTGCTGCTGGACCTCGACGCGCTACTGCAGAAAGTGGCGGGAATCCTGCATGGCTATGTGGCCTATGCGTCGTTCAACATCTTTCTGGTGGACGAGCGGCAGCAGCTTCTGAAGCATCGCTTCAGCCTGCGCTACGACGAACGGGTCCACTTCGCTGACATCCCGCTGGGCAAGGGCATTACCGGCCATGCCTATACCTCGCGGGAAGTGACGCGGGTGGGCGATGCGTTGCGCGACCCACGATTCATCGTGACGCACAACGACATCCGCTCCGAAGTGGCAGTGCCCCTGATGGTGCAGGACAAGGTGGTGGGTGTGCTTGACCTCGAGAGCGAGCAACTGAACCACTTCACCGACGACCACGTCCAACTGCTGGGCCTGCTGGCGCCCCAACTCGCGATCTCCGTGGAGAACGCGCGCCTATACGAGGAGCTATCCCAGCGTGAGCGCACGATGGAAGCAGACCTCGACGCTGCGCGGGAACTGCAGAGCTTCCTGCTGCCAAGGATGCCGGCAGCGAGACATGGGCTAGAGATTGAAGCGCGTCTGGCGGCGGCGCGCACCATCAGCGGCGACCTTTACGACTATCTGGAGCTGGATGGCGGCAAGGTGCTGTTCGCGGTGGGCGATGTGAGCGGAAAGGGAGCGGCGGCGGCGCTCTACGGGGCAATGGTGAGCGGCTTACTGCGCAGCTTGGCGCCCAGCGTGGGCAGCCCGAAGCAGATCCTGCGGTTGCTGAATCAATCGTTGCTGGTGCGTCGCGTACATGCCCGCTATGTGACGATGATGCTGGCGGTATGGGACCCCACGCGGCACGTGCTTCAGATGGCAAACTCCGGGGGCGTTCCCCCGCTGGTGGTGCGCGGCGCTGAAGCGGAGGATCTCCGGCTGGAGGGGCTCCCGCTGGGCTTGCTGCCGCTCGCCAGCTATGAGGAGAGCGAAGTCACCCTGAATGCTGGCGACCTGGTAATCTTTGTCTCCGATGGCGTCGCTGACCAAACAAACGGCAGTGACGAAGATTATGGCAAGGAGCGGCTGGCGCAAGTGGTGCTGGCGAACCGTGACCGCACACTCGCTGAGGTCTGCGATGCCGTACTGGCGGATGTGACGGACTTCGCCGCCGGTTCTCCTGTGTTCGACGACCAGACGATGATCGCCCTTCGGGTTCAACCATAGCGGCGCTGAGGGTTCCGTAGCGGTTCGCTTCAGCGTTGCGGTAAGTCCTTCTTGCTTCTGTACGGCTTGGATGGCGATGATCGAAGAATACTCTGCCGGACGGTAACATCCGGCATCCAGGAAGTACCATTCATCTCCATGCCAACTTCGGATACTACCCGCGTGCCCTTTGAGCCTGCCTCGGTTCCATTCACAAATCCGCCGTTTGCCTACAGGCAAGGGGAACTGTGCTGCGAGGACGTGCCCCTGAAGGCCATTGCCGCGGAAGCGGGCACTCCCTGCTATGTGTACGGGGCAAACGGCATCCGACAGCGTTACCAGGCGTATCGCCATGCATTCGGTGACCTGCCGCATCGCATCTGCTACGCGGTGAAGGCCAACTCGAATCTGGCGATCCTGCGAGTGCTTGCGGATCTTGGGTCGGGGTTCGACATCGTATCCGGCGGGGAACTATACCGGGTGCTGCAATCCGGGGGCGACGCGGCAAAGGTGGTGTTTTCCGGGGTCGGCAAGACCCGCGAGGAGATGGGCTATGCGTTAGATGCGGGCATTCACAGCTTCAACTGCGAATCGGCTCGGGAGCTGGAAGCCCTGGCCGCTGTCGCGCGCTCCAAAGGAGTGCGTGCGCGTGCTTCGCTGCGAGTAAACCCGGACGTGGACGCGAAGACGCATCCCTATATCTCCACGGGTCTGCGTGAGCATAAGTTTGGGGTGGCGATGGAGGATGCTCTCCCGTTGTACCAACGCTTTGAGGCCGAGCCGGCCATCGAATGGATTGGCGTAAGCTGCCACATCGGCTCGCAATTGCTGGATGTCAGCCCCCTCGCGGAAGCCGCGGAGAAGCTGGTTTCGTTTGTGGATGAATTGCGCTCCGCGGGTATTCCCATTCGCGAACTCGACATCGGCGGCGGGGTAGGGGTGCGCTATCAGCCGGGAGAGGTGGCGCCGGATATCCCGGACTATGGGAAGCGCGTGTTGCGAGCCTTTGCGAGTGCGGGTGTGACGGTGGTAGCCGAACCTGGCCGGTCGCTGGTGGCGGAGGCCGGGGTGCTGGTGGCGCGAGTTCTCTACGTGAAAGCGTCCGGCAGCCGCGAGTTTGTGATTCTGGATGCGGCCATGAATGATCTCATCCGACCATCCCTCTACAACGCGCATCACGAGATTGTCCCTCTGCGATGGGAGCCGCGCGCGCCAATGTTTGCGGACGTGGTTGGGCCAGTCTGCGAATCGGGTGACTTCTTCGCGCGCAGCCGCGAGTTGGGAAGGGTGGCTGAAGAAGAGCTGGTAGCTCTGTGTACGGCCGGCGCCTACGGTTTTGTGCAGGCATCGAATTACAATACGAGGCCGCGTCCCGCAGAGGTGCTGGTGGATGGCGACGTCTGGCGGGTGGTGCGCCAGCGTGAGACGCTGGCTCAACTGGTGGCCGGCGAAACCGTTTAGGCCGGGCGTTGACGCGCACTACGAGATAGGCCTCCGCGCGGGTGGCTGCTATTCCTTCGCTGCCCCGGTGCCTGGTTCCTCCAGGGGGAGTGCGTTCATTTGGTCAAGGAATTCCAGGAACAGCCTCGCGGTGCGATCGAGGTTTTCCAAATCACCGCCGCCCTCCAGGGGCGCGCACATCTCGTAGGCCACATAGCCTTGATACTGTATATCGCGCAACCCCATGAAGAACGAACGATAATCAAGTACTCCGCTGCCAGGAGCAACTGCGCGCACAATGGGGGGATCGATGGCCGTGTAGTTCACTTGGCCGGGGTGGTATTTATACTGTGGGAAAACTTTGTAGTCGGCCACCGTGGTAAATGCCATCCACTGCTTAACACTCTGAACGGCGCGTCTCAATTCTTCGCCCCGCGCCCCATGCAAATAGCAGCTCCAGCAGTCAAATGCCGCCTTCAGGTGGGGATGCTCAGCTTGCTGGAGTAGCCAGGCAAATTCTGAATAATGTGCCGCCACATCGTGATGATTTTGTAGCAAGAGAGTTACTTGATGGCGCTGTGCTGCTTCCGCGGATAGCCGTATGCCGTGCAGCACTTCCTGATACTGCGTATCGTAGCTAAGAGAGTCGAGACGATAGCCGGTAAAGATCCGCAGGAACTTACAGCCTAGGTCTTCGCAAAGCTGGCACAGGGCAGTGACATACGCAGCGTTCAACTCCGCGGACGGGATGCCCGGCTGACGCAAGCCACAGGTGAAGTCTGTGTACCCCATAATCGCCGCAAGGTCCAAGCCAGCATCGGCGATGCGCTTGCGCAACTCTGCGCGTTCGTGAGCGTTGTAGCGCAGAGGCGAGACATGAGGATCCTTGGCTACCAAGGCAATCGCGGGGTAACCCAGCGCGGACGCTTTTCCAATGAACTCAGTGACCGAAAGACTAGCCTGTCCAGGCCACGCGCCGGAATAGCTTACCGAATGAAGTACGGGAATGAAGTGTTTCATGGACGGGACATCTCAAGACCAACTGCGCCGGACAAATCTGCAAGAGTGAGTCGCCTTTTCGCACAGGTGGCGATTTCTACGGATAGTATCATACGGTGAACCGCCGTCCCAGCGGATGGTGAGGCGCTCGTGGAGCACAAGACGAATTATGGAAGTGCGGTTGCGGGGCGCCCCAGCAGCATTGGACTCTTTGAGGGTACTAGGATTCTCTATCTTCAGTAAATATCATTTCGATCTATACATCGGGTCACGACTATGCCTAGAATGTGATTACCGGCCCTAGAATGAAATAGCCGGAGACAGTAAGGAGAAGCCCAGTGAGCAACACACCTCTCGATCAAGTCCTGAAAGCCAAAGCCGACTACGAGTCCAAGCGCCAGTCCGCCATCAACGACCTGCTGAATAAGCGTGCGGAAATTGACAAGCAGTTGGAAGCGCTTGGCTATGAGGACGCTGAACCAAAGAAGCGCCGCGGCCGCCGCGGACCAATGTCCGAAGCGACGCGCGAGAAGATGCGCCTAGCCTGGAAACGCCGCAAGGAAGCTGCCATTAAAGAGGCAAGCGGCAAGGGCAAGAAGTAAAGTTTGCTGAACTGTGGACGCGCGCCGCGCCCGATGAGGCTTGCGGCGCGCTTGCCCGGTTGGTTTGCACCCCCAGGGGGAAGCCCAGTTGCGCCACCCGGCCCGATTCTCTGCCTGCCGCCAATCCATCCGGTTTCTCCCCCTGCCCGCTTCGCACCGTGCCTGTCTCGCGCCCGTGCCTGTCTCGCCCGTGTCTCTCGCGCCATGCCCCCCGCTCCCCTTACAATGACCTATGGGAGATGATTCGGAACCCAATCGTTGTGGCGATCGATGGCCCGGCCGGCGCCGGGAAGAGCACCATTGCACGCAAGGTGGCTGCCAGACTGGGTTTTCTATATGTCGATACCGGCGCAATGTACCGAACAGTGGCACTGTGGGCGTTGCGGAACGGAACCGAACTGGACGACTGGCATCGCCTGGAGCAACTGGCCCTGGCCGCCGATATTCGCCTGGAAGCTGAAAGCGGACGGGTATTCCTGAATGGGGAGGATGTCAGTGAGGCC
The DNA here is from genome assembly GCA_026129915.1 of Bryobacterales bacterium. Classification (GTDB taxonomy): domain Bacteria; phylum Acidobacteriota; class Terriglobia; order Bryobacterales; family Bryobacteraceae; genus JACTMJ01. Next base: position 38,586 of record JAHCHD010000015.1, on the reverse strand, counting down.
ATTCGGACCGAGTTGGTAAGCGATGCAGCCTCGCGGGTGGCGGCGGTTCCCGCGGTACGCCGTGCCATGGTGGCCAAGCAGAAGGTATTTGCGGAAACCAGCAGCATTGTAATGGAAGGCCGCGATATCGGCACCGTCGTGTTTCCCGAGGCGCGCGTGAAGATCTTTATGGACGCTGACCCCACGGTTCGTGCGCAGCGGCGGCAGCAGCAACTTGTTGAGAACGGCCGCAGCGCCGCGTTACATGAGGTGGAAGGCGAGATGCGGAGGCGGGATACGCGCGACCGCGAACGGGCGGAAGCCCCGCTGCTGCAGGCGCCCGATGCGGAATACCTGGACGCATCCGGCATGGCGATTGAGGAAGTAGAAGAAGCAGTCTTGAAGATTGTGAGGGAGCGTACCTCCCACTAGCCACGTCTGCCGCGCCGCGCTTACCCCTGCCCAGTGGGCGAGCTCCGCGAGGAGGCCGGGCCGCGTCGCAAACAGGCCGTGTCGCAAGCGGCAGCCCCTGAGAGAAAGGAAACCGGAAACTTGCAGGATCTTCTGGTAATGAAGTTCGGCGGCACCAGTATGGGCAGCCCCGAGAGCCTTCGCACGGTTGCGGAGATATGCGGTGGCGAGCGGTCGCGCCGTCCCACGGTGGTAACGGTTTCGGCAATGTCGAAAGTCACCGATATGCTGCTCGAAACCATGTACCGTGCCGAACGGGGAGATGCGGAAGGCATGGAAGAGAATCTTCGTCGCATCGCTGCTCGCCACGAGGACGCCTGCGTGGCCATTATTCCAGAGGACCGTCTGGACGAGACGCGCGAGCAGCTTGCCGCCCTGCTAAGCCGGTTTGAGCAGATCGCGCGAGGAATGATGATGCTGCGCGAACGCCCGCCCCGTGCCCTTGATGAGGCGCTCAGCATTGGCGAGATGCTTTCCGCCACCATGCTGGTGCAGTTCTTGGAGGCCCAAGGCCAGCGTGCCACCCTGGTGCCGGGCTACGAGGTGATCGTCACTGACCCGGTGCACGGCAACGCCACACCCCGCATGGAACTTACCAGTTTCAAATGCCGTGAAATGCTGCTGCCCGCCCTGCTGGACGGCCATTTGCCGGTAGTGACGGGCTTCTGCGGAGCTTCTGAACAAGGCGCCGTCACCACTCTCGGTCGCGGCGGATCGGACTTCACGGCAACCATCCTCGCTGCGGCGCTCGATGCCCAGGAAGTTTGGATCTGGACCGACGTAGACGGCATCATGAGCGCGGATCCGCGCATGGTTCCCGATGCCCGTGTCCTGCCGGAGATCACCTACAACGAAGCGGCGGAGCTGGCCTACAATGGGGCCAAGGTGCTGCATCCGCGCACACTGCTGCCACTGGCTCCCAAAGGCATTCCGCTTTGGAGCAAGAACACATTCAATCCCAAGTATCCGGGCACCCGGATTGTGGCGCACAGCGACGAAAAGCATGGCGCTCGGGCGGTGACGTCGTCCTCAAACGTCGTGCTGGTGAACGTCGAACCGGCAAGCGCGGCGGTGAATCCCAGCCTGCTGATGGCTCGCTGTCTGGAGGCGATGGCCCGCGTGAACGCGGAAGTGCTCACCTTTTCCAGTTCAAGCTACCGCCAGAGCTTCTGCTTTCTGGTGCGGCGCACGGAACTGGCGGAAGCCATGCGAAGTGTGGAGAGCGTGCTTGCCCTCGAACTCAACCACGGGTATATCCGTCCCATTGAGGCGAACGACGATGTGGGTTTGCTGGCTGTGGTGGGTGAGGGGATGAAGGGCGAACCAGGGCTTGCCGGGCGCATCTTCACCGCGATATCCCGCGAGCACGTGAACATTATCGCCATCAGCCAGGGTTCCAGCGAACTCACCATAGCCATTGTGGTCCGCCGGGAGGATGTCGACAAGGCGGTGAAGGCGGTCCATGCCGAGTGTGGCATGGCGACGGCATAACCATACCAATCGTTTTTCGTCAGAGCCTTACGGTATTTGCGGGCGGACGGGCGCATTGACACATCATTTCTCCGGCTACTACACTTAGAAAGCGCTTTTTACCAACATGAGCCACGCCGGATGTTAGTCGCCCCCGAGTTTATTGCCTACGCCAGCCGCCAGATCATTCGTAAGCTCCATCCCATGTGGACCGAGTGCTCCAACCTCGATTTGGCCGCCGCGCAGATAGCCAACACGATCGAAGATGATTTGCGTTCCGAGGAAACTCTGAACGAAGAAGTACGCGAAATCCTTGAGCAGTACGAGACCGTAATGCAAAAGGAAGGCGTGAGCTACATGGAGATGTTCCGCCGCATCAAGCGCAAGCTGGTGGTGGAGCGCAAGCTGGTGCTGGCTTCCGGGCGGGAATCCGGCGACAAGATGAAGCTTTCCCGCGACAAGATCCTCGACTTGTCGCACAAGGTGATTGTCGAACTCAAGCGCAGCCGCGATGTGCGTATTCGCAAGGATCCAAACGACGTACGCCTGGAAATCGTGAAGCACCTCACCGAGATCTTCCAGCTTGAAGAAAAGGTGGACTCGGCCGCTCGCGACAAGGTCCGCTCCCTCAAGCGCGGCGTTGTGGAAGGTGCCGAAGAGTGGGACATTCTCCACCGCCGCTACTATGCGGAAGAGCTCAAGCGCTTCGGGATCGACCTCGGCAAATAGTCTCCTCTCCGCATCGCCTTCTTTCCTTACCTGCTTTGCACCTTTGATACGCTCAAGCCTGCGGAGGCAAGTTCCCGATGGCTGGCGGAATTCTTGTGGTTGGCAGCTTGAATTGCGATTACGTTGCGACAGTGGCGCGCATGCCCGCTCCAGGAGAAACCCTTAGCGGACTTGATCTGCAGATCCACCCCGGCGGCAAGGGTGCCAACCAGGCGGTGGCAGCCGGGCGGATGACCGACGCCAGCATGGAAGTGCGCATGCTGGGATGCGTGGGGCGCGATGCCGCGGGCGCATTGCTGCTGGATAGCGTGCGCCGCGCTGGCGTGGAAACCGATGCCATCAGTGAGTTGGAGGATGTCCCCACGGGTTCCGCGCTCATTTGGGTGGAGGCTTCCGGCCAGAATTCAATTGTCGTGATTCCGGGAGCCAATGCCCGGCTTAGCCCTGACGACATCCGCGCCCAGGAAGGGCTGTACTGGAAGACGCGCGTTGCTCTGCACCAGTTGGAGACGCCCCTCGAAACGGTGCATGCCGCCCTGGCACTGGGACGGCAGCGCCGCGTAATTACGATTCTTGACCCCGCCCCCGCCCAAACGCTTCCAGCCGAAATGCTCGACCTGGCTGACCTGCTTACCCCCAACGAAAGCGAAGCTGCAATCCTGCTAGGCGAAGCTCCCCGTGCATTGACGGTGGAGGATGCCTACGCGATGGGCGACCGGCTGCTGGAACTCGGGACGCGTGCCGTCATCCTGAAGCTGGGCGCCGAAGGGGCAGTCTTTCTGAATCGCCTGCAGCGGTTCCACGTGCCCGGCTTTGCGGTGCGAGCTGTGGACACCACTGCCGCCGGCGACACTTTCAACGGCGCGCTTGCGGCCGCGATTGCGGAGGGGATGGAGATGCAACCTGCCGTTCGCTTTGCCTGTGCCGCTTCCGCGCTGTCGGTTACCCGCAGGGGCGCGCAACCCTCAGTCCCAAGCCGAGACGAAACTGAAGCGCTGCTGGCGGCAAATCCTGAGAAACCCTAGGCCCAGCAAGGCGGTAGCGCGGGCGCCTGCGTCCACCAGATCCAGCGAAGCATGTGTACGCTGAGGAGAGACTGATTGAAACCGATGACCCGACGTTTTTTGCTCACCGCCGCCGGAACCTGGCTGCTGCCGCCGGACGCCACGCAGGCTCCGGCGTCAGGCGAGATACCGCTGACGCGGCTGGGCATCGTTACAGATGTCCACTATGCCGATAAGCAGACGGCGGGCACTCGCGAGTATCGCGGTTCGTTCGCCAAGCTCACCGAAGCGATTGAACAGTGGGACCGGCAGCAGGTGGATGCCGTTATCGAGCTCGGCGACCTGGTGGATGCCTCTCCCACGGTGGAACGGGAAATGGAAGACCTGCAACGTGTGCGTAGCGTGTTGCGCAAGCTGAAGGTTCCGCAATACTTCGTGTTGGGAAACCATTGCGTGGATACACTCACAAAGCCGCAGTTCCTGGATGCGTGGGGCGCTGAAAAGACGTGCTATTCGTTTGTAGGGAAGAGCTACCGGGGCATCGTGCTTGACTCAGCCTTTTCGAGTGACGGCCAGCCTTATGGCGGGCGTGCCTTTGACTGGAAGGATGCCTTTGTGCCGCCTGCGCAACTCGAGTGGCTTGGTGCGGAACTCGAGACAGGGGCGTTCCCAGCGGTTGTCTTTATCCACCACCGGCTCGATACCGGCGACCACTATTCCGTGAGCAATGCCGCAGCGGTGAGGGCCGTACTGGAGGCTTCCGGCAGGGTGTTGGCTGTGTTTCAGGGGCACCAGCATGTGAACGACCATCGGCACATTGGCGGCATCCACTACTGTTCCTTGAAGGCGATGGTGGACGGCCCTCCGCCCGAGAGCAGCGCCTACGGCATCCTCGATTTCTATTCTGGTGGCAGGCTCTTCCTGACCGGATATCGTTTGCTATCGTCCCGCGAACTGCCCAGCGGTGCTGGCTAACCTTGAAGGCGGCTTTGCGCCTCCACCACCGCGAGGGCCGCCATGTGGACGATATCGTTCACCTCAGCACCCCGTTGCAGCACGTGCACGGGCTTCTCCAGCCCCATCAGGATGGGCCCAATGGCTTCGCATCCGCCAATCCGCATCAGCAGCTTGTAGGCGATATTGCCTGCTTCCAGATTGGGGCAAATCAGCACGTTTGCACCACCCTGAAGACGAGAAAAAGGATAGGTTTCGGCCAGGATTTCGGAGGTCACCGCGGTATCGGCCTGCATCTCGCCATCGATCACCAGCTTGGGGCGTCTGGCGCGTGCCAGCTCTGTGGCGCGCTTCACTTTCGCAGAAAGCGGATGGCGCGTGGAGCCGAAATTCGAGAAGCTGAGCATTGCCACGCGGGGTTCAATATCCAGGGTTTGCACGAAGTCCGAGGCGGAGATGGCGATCTCGGCCAGATCCTCCGCGGTGGGCTCGATGTTCACGGTGGCATCCGCCAGGAAGTAAACCTGCCGCTTGGGTGAGATCAGCATATACATGCCGCTTACCTTGCGGAGTCCCGCCTTCACCGGGATCACTTCGAGCGCCGGCCGGATGGTGTCCGGGTAGTGCAACGTGAGGCCGCTGATCATCGCGTCCGCATCGCCCATGCGAAGCATCATGGCCGCAAAGCGTGTGGGGTTGGTGAGCAGTTGGCGAGCCTCCGTGAGGGTAACGCCTTTGCGCTGCCTTAGCTGGTGGAATGTTTCCGTGTACCTGTCGTTGTTTGGATGAGCAACCGACGCGGAATCCAGGTGCAGGTGAAGTTCCTCCGCCCGTTGACGGATTCTGCCTTCCTCGCCAATTAGAATCGGCGAAGCGATCTTCTCGTCAACCAGAATCTGCGCCGCGCGCAGCACTTTGTCTTCATGGCCTTCCGGGAACACCACGCGGCAGGATGCGCGTTTGGCCTTATGCACCAGGATGCGCATGATCTCCTGGCTCTTCCCGAGGCGTCGCTCCAGCGACTCGCGATATGCCTCGGGGTCCAGCGTCTTTCGCGCCACGCCTGTTTCCATGGCGGCACGGACCACGGCTGGTGCAACGGTGGTAAGCACGCGCGTGTCGAAGGGCTTGGGGATGATGTAGTCTTCGCCAAACTCCATGTCCTCGACGCCATAGGCACGGCGGACGTCGTCAGGGACATCTTCTCGCGCCAGCAAGGCGAGTGCATGGGAGGCGGCCAGCTTCATTTCGTCGTTAATGGCAGTGGCCTGGCAATCGAGCGCACCGCGGAAGATGAAAGGGAAACCGAGGACATTGTTCACCTGGTTTGGATAGTCTGACCTTCCAGTAGCCAGAATCGCGTCGGGACGAGCTGCCTTGGCATCTTCATAGGTGATCTCAGGGTCCGGATTGGCGAGAGCGAAGACGATGGGGCGTTCGGCCATTCCTTGAAGCATTGCGGGGGTCACACAGTTGGCAACCGAGAGGCCGATGAAGACATCGGCGCCTTGGAGTGCATCGCCGAGGGTGCGAGCAGTGGTGGGCCGGGCGAAGCGGGCCTTGTAAGGATTCATACCCGTCTGCCGCCCCTCATAGATGACTCCCTGGCTATCCACCATCAGGATGTTCGCAGGCCGGACGCCGAGGCGAATGTAGTGGTTTGCGCAGGCGATCGCGCTGGCGCCTGCTCCCGAAAAGACGATCCGAACGTCTTCGGCCGACTTTTCCACAAGGGAGAGCGCATTCAGAAGTGCAGCGCCGGAGATGATGGCGGTGCCGTGCTGATCGTCATGGAAGACGGGAATGCTCATCGTCCGCCTGAGCTCTTCTTCCACCTCAAAGCACTCCGGAGCCTTGATGTCTTCCAGGTTGATGCCCCCAAAGGTAGGCTCCAGCAACTGGCAGGTGCGGATGATTTCGCGAGGGTCTTCCGTGTCGAGTTCAAGATCGAAGACATCGATATCGGCGAAGCGTTTGAACAGGACTCCCTTGCCTTCCATGACTGGTTTGCCGGCCGAGGCGCCTATGTTGCCGAGCCCCAGCACGGCGGTACCGTTGGAAACCACGGCGACGAGGTTCCCGCGGGCGGTATAGCTGTAGACAAGCGATGGGTCGCGGTGAATTTCGAGGCAGGGCTGTGCGACGCCGGGGGTGTAGGCAAGCGAAAGATCAAGCTGCGTGCGGCAGGGTTTGGTGGGGACGACGGAGACCTTCCCGGCGGGATCAGCTGCGTGGTAGGCCAGTGCATCTTCCTTGCGAATGGGCATAACCAGACCTCCGATTCCAATGCATGGACGGACCGAGAACTCTGGCGGCCTCAGTTTACACCTAATTTGGGCGCTTGGATCCCTAAATCGTAACGGGCGTACCCGCATGAGGGCTAGGTTGGGCTGCGCTACCCGTCATTCGCCTCGTCCGCCTCGTCGAAGGCGACATCATACTCGGCGCACCATTCGCGCATGATCTGTTTCAGGGTCTCCTCGCGAAACTGAAACCAGGCGGGCTCAATGCCATGTCGCCGAACCGTTTCCTTGAAACGCCGGAACGCGCCAGCCCCGTGGATGACGTTGCGGAGTTCATCGCCTGCCCTCGCCGCAGTGGTCGACCGCGCGAAGTCCTGCATGATCGCCCACTCGTGAATGTCAAACTTTGTAGGAAGGGCCTGGTATCGATCGGAGTCAAGAATGCTCCTGGCGAGGGCGAGCTCAGGTAACTGCCACTCCGGCAGGCCGGGGTCCTCAGAATCATCGAGATCCTCCGCGAGGCCCATGATCTCGTGGGTGATTGTAAACACTTCACCAGTGTCAAGGTTGAGGTAGGAAGTCGACTCCTCCGTCATCCCCTCAAGCGCAATGACGAGTTCACGAAGTGGAACAGGCAGTGCCATAGCTTTCACACAGCTTACCGCTCCTCTTAAGGCAATTGTCCACTGGACGCCAGCATTGGCTGTAGGTGCCTGCTTCCGCGCGTTACAGAAATCCTATTTTGCATCGCCAAAAGAACACGCATTGATATTCCATAGAATCGCCCGGCGGGGGACTGGTAACCTGATGACATGCGCCGGGCGGAACTTTCCATCCTGTTGGTTTGCATTGTGCTGCTATCCACTCCGTTTATAGTCGTCCCCAGGACGTGGGCAAGCCAGCAAAACAGTAGCCGAAGAATTCGATTTGAATACTTGAAGTCTGGCATATTGGAGGACCGTCTTCGGCTTGCCGTCGCCAACGAAGGCGAGCGTCGCATCCGTCTCACCAAGCTAATGGAGGAGTCGGGATGCACCGGTGATGCATTCACCGAGCAGCGTTTTCGTGGAAGTAAGCAACCAAACTTGATCTGCAGCATTACCGCTTCGTCGGCCGAATCAACCGGGACAATTATCGTGGGTGCCCACTACGATTCAGCGGGTGGTGAAGGGGTGATAGACAACTGGACCGGCGCTATCCTTCTGCCGAGCCTCTTTGAGATGATCCGAAAATCTCCAACCCGCCATCACTTCCAGTTCGTGGGTTTCGCGGCGGAAGAGCAAGGGTTGCTAGGTTCGCGGGAATACGTTCGCAGGCTTTCCAAGGAGCAACGGAAGCGGATTGTTGCTGTCGTGACTATTGACTCGCTGGGTCTTACTCCTACAAAGGTCTGGACTAGTCACTCAGATCCAGCGCTGGTGCAAATTTGTGCCAACATTGCCAAGGCGCTTCAACTCGACCTCCAGGCCCGAAATGCCGATGCCGTGGGGAGAACCGATTCCATGAGCTTTGCGAGTGCGCGGATTCCCGTCCTTAGCCTGCACTCCGTTACCACTGAAACGCTCGCAATCATTAATTCTGAACATGATGTTTGGAGCGCAGTTAGTTGGAAGGACTACTACGACAGTTACCGACTCATTGCGGCCATGCTTGTGTACCTTGATGAGTACGGTGTCCCAGGCGCTGACGGCAGTCGATAGCCAAACCAAAGCACGGCGCCCCAAATCCTTCCTTCGTCCCCCACCCCGGTGAAACCCCGCGAGAGTTCGTCGCGTGGCCTGCGACCGGGGCCGGCGGCTACCTCACATGCCATAGGCTTGACCGTCGTTTTCTCGTTGCCGAGCCGCATAGGGGTTACCTCTCGCTATCGCTGGTAAGCATTCCCCAAATTCGGACCCTGAGCCGGAACTGCGCAACATGCCCCGCTCCGGCAGGAAGCGAGCGGAGCCGGAGTAGTAGCTACTCCGAATCGTCGCCGTTGACGCCCGTCTGCGAGAGGCGGTAGCGAAAGGCGTTGCGCGTAAGCCCCAGCAGGCGTGCAGCCTGGCTCTTGTTGCCTTCGGCGCGCCGGAGCGCTTCCTGAATGAGATAGCGTTCGTACTCATCCAGCGTCATTCCAGGCGGCAGGAACTGGTCCTCGCTCGCTGCCGGTCTCCGCTGCAGGTCGTCAATGCGAATGTCGGCGGCATCGAGGCGCTTGCCGCGCGTAAGCACCACCGCGCGCTCAATCACGTTCTCGAGTTCGCGCACGTTCCCGGGCCAGTGGTGGGTCTCCAGCACGCGCAGGGCTTCATCGGTGATGCTCTCCATCGGGCGCCCCGCCTCCCGGCTGTATTTCTGGAGGAAGTACTCGGCCAGAAACGGGATATCCTCCTTGCGTTTTCGTAACGGAGGCATGTTGATGGGCACCACGTTCAAGCGGTAGAACAGATCTTCGCGAAACGTGCCCTGCTCGAGCGCGGCGCGCAAGTCCTGGTTGGTGGCGGCAATCACCCTCACGTCAATGCTCACGGTCTTGTTGCTGCCCAGCCGCTCAAACTGCCGCTCCTGCAGGATGCGCAGCAGCTTCACCTGTACGCTGGGGGTGACGTCGCCAATTTCGTCCAGAAACACGGTGCCCGAGTTGGCCTCTTCAAACTTACCGGGCTTCGATGTGCTTGCCCCCGTGAAGGCGCCCTTGTCGTAGCCGAAAAGCTCGCTTTCCATCAGGTTTTCCGGAATGGAGGTACAGTTGATCTTCACGAATGGCCGTTCGCGCCGCGGGGAATGATAGTGGATCGCGCGCGCGATCAGGTCCTTGCCCACTCCGCTTTCGCCGGCGATCAGCACGGTGGATTTCGCCGCCGCCACCCGCATCACCAACTGGAAGACCTCTTGCATGGGTGCGCTGCGGCCGATGATGTTCTCCAGGTCGTAACGATGGCCGAGTTCTTCGCGCAGCTTGCGGTTCTCGTCCCGCAGCGCACGTACTTCCAGGGCGCGCTCTACCACGGAAGTGAGGTGGTCCAACGAAAACGGCTTCGTGAGGAAGTCATTGGCGCCCTGGCGCATGGCCTCCACGGCACTCTCCACCGTGCCAAATGCCGTCATCAGAATCACCGGGCTCACGCTATTGGTGAGCCGGATGCGCGACAACAGTTCCAGACCGTCCATTCCAGGCAGGCGCAAATCGGAAAGGATGAGGTCCGCGCGGTCGATTTCGGCAAGCGCTCCCTCGGCGCTTCCCGCCTTCACCACCTCGAATCCCAGGCTGCGGAGGTGCAACTCCAGCGCCCGCTGCAATTTCTCTTCGTCTTCTACGATCAGTATGCGATGTGCCATGGCCTATTTCAGAGGCAGCAGCACCCGGAAGGCGCTGCCTTTTCCAGGGCTGCTTTCCACCAACACCTTGCCGTTGTGCAGGTCCACAATCCGCGACACGATAGCCAGTCCCAGCCCCGTACCCCCGTGCTTTCGCGTGAAAAAGGGGTTGAATATCTCGTCGAGATGCTCAGGTGCGATGCCGCTGCCTGTATCGATAATGGCAGTTTCCGCATAGTCCTCGGTGATCTTTGTACGCACGGTTACCACACTATCTGGTTCACTGGCCTGGGCGGCGTTCAGAATCAGATTCAGAAACACACGCTCCATCAAGGTGACATCCATCTTTACCGGCGGAATGTCCGGCACGTAATTCGTGAATACCTTGCAGGTAAGCGGAGGCGTTGCCCGATGGGCTAGTGCGATGGCGCGGTCAATCACCGCGGCAAGTTCAGCAGGCTCGGCGGTTAACGCGGTGGGGCTGGCAAATTGCAGAAACTTGGTGATTAGCGTGTTGGCACGGTCAACCTCTTCACGGATATTGGCTGCCATTTCCGAGGCAATCTCGTTTTCTGGCGGCACGGAGCGCATTAGGATCTCCGAAGAGTTTCGGATGGTGCCCAGAGGATTGCGGATTTCATGAGCCAGTCCAGCAGTCAACTGCCCCAGTGCGGCCAGGCGCTCTCCGCGGCGCATCGCGCTTTCGGCGTCCTGCAAGTCCTGGTTTGCCTTGGCCAGTTGCTGCGCGGTTTCTCGGCTCACGCGCGATTCACGCCGTTGCGCGTCGGTGAGGTTGAAGGCCAGAAATCCCGTGAAGGCCAAAAAGGCGGCACGCAGGGTGAGTTCCTCCAAGTCGCGCTCCAGAATCACATAGAGGTTCCAGTCCAGGAAGAGGAGGAATGAGAAGTAGGCCCCGCAGCAGAGCGCCGTGGTGATTGCGGTGCCCAGCCATCCAAGGGTGGTGGCCGCCGAAACCACAGGCAGCAACAAGATGAGATAATGACTGCTGGTGATGCCTCCGGTGTAGCCGATCAGCATATAGCTGAGCAGCAGTTTGATGCCGATGGAAGCCAGGTTCCCGGACGCTCGATTCAGCGCGGGCACCCTCGGCTGGATCACTTGAAACAGGGCAAGTGCAATCAGGAACATCCGTTCCGCGGGGTTGCGCAGTGGGCTCAGCCAGTGCAGGGTGGCGAATAGCAACAGCCATACGATATCCACCGGCCGGATCCACTGGAATACTCCGCGCAGTCCCCTTGATTGCATGGTTCTCGTTTCCTCGCGTGCCGGTGCGCCATTGGCGAACAGGTGCGCGCGATCGTTTGAGCGGCGGTTTTTCGGTGGTTCGTCTTGCGTGCCAATCCGCTAAACCCTTGTTACTATTGTGCCAAAATGGAAAGCGCGGTCAGCGTAATGAACAATTTCGAGAATCCCCAACCCGAGAACGAGATTCAGGAGACCACTCCCCAGGAAAGCTCGTTCGGCGATATCCTTCAGGCCTTTGAAGAAAGCCACGCGGCGGTGCAAACCGGCCAATCCGTGCAAGGCCGCGTGGTTGCCGTCCACGAGAATCACGTTCTGGTGGACATCGGGCAGAAGAGCGAGGGCGTCCTTTCAAAGGATCAGTTGGAAGGCGTGGCGATTCCGGAAATTGGCCAGGAGCTCACGGTCACGATCTCGGGGCGCAATGAAGAAGGCGCGCTTACGCTGGCGCTCAACAAGGTGGTGGTGCCCAAAGATTGGTCTGCCATCGAGAAGGCCTTCGCGGAGGAAACTCCAGTGAACGGCACGGTAACCGGCCAGGTGAAGGGCGGCCTCACTGTGGATATTGGGGTCCGCGCGTTTATGCCTGCCTCCCGCAGTGGCACGCGCGACGTTTCCGACCTCCATACGCTGCTTGGCAAGGAGATTCGCTGCAAGATCATCAAGCTCGACACGGAAAAGGAAGACGTGGTGGTGGACCGCCGCGCCGTGCTTGAAGCCGAGTTGAAGGCGTCTCGCGACGAAGCCTTCCAGCGCGTGGAAGTGGGCGCCATGGTAGAGGGCGTGGTCCGCAGTGTGATGGATTATGGCGCCTTTGTGGACGTGGGCGGCGTGGATGGCCTGCTGCACGTCACGGAAATGGCCTACGGCAAGGTGGGGCACCCTTCCGAAGTGGTGAAAGTGGGCGAAACCGTCACTGTAAAGGTGATCAAGAAGGAAGCCAAGCACAATCGCATTTCACTTAGCCTGAAGCAAACGCTGGCTGACCCGTGGACCGCGGTGGCTGAGCGTCTCACCAAGGGCGCCCGCATCACGGGCAAGGTGGTGCGGCTGGCCGATTTCGGCGCATTTGTGGAAATTGAACCGGGCATAGAGGGGCTAATTCACCTCTCAGAGATGACTTGGTCAAAGAAGGCACGGAAGCCCTCCGACCTGCTCACTGTCGGCGAGTCCGTGGAGGCTGTGGTTCTTGAGGTGAAGTCCGGGCAGAAGCGCATTGCGCTCGGCTTGAAGCAGGCCCTGGGCGACCCCTGGAAAGAAGTAGTAACCAAGTACCCTGTGGGCGCCGTTGTTGAAGGCTCCGTCACCAACCTTGCCAAGTTTGGCGCCTTCGTGGAACTCGAAGAGGGTGTGGAGGGCATGATCCACATCGCTGATCTCGCTTCGGAGCACCGCATCGAGCATCCGCAGGAAGTCATTAAGGTGGGCGAGACAGTTCGCGCCCAAGTGCTTTCCGTGGAACTCGACAAGCAGCGCATCCGTCTTGGCACCCGCCAACTGCTGCCCACCCCGGCCGACGAATTTATCAAAGACCACAAGGTGGGCGATTCCGTCTCCGGACGGGTAGTGGAAGTGAAGGGGCAGCGCGCCAAGGTGGAGATCGCTGAGCGCGTCACCGCTCGCTGTGCACTTCCCGGCCCCAAGGAAGGGGACGCGCCCAAGCAGGAAGCCGCGAAGACCAGCATCACTGACCTTTCCGCGATGCTTGCCGCCAAGTGGAAGGAAGGTGGCAGTTCAATTTCCGAGCGGAAGCAGGGTGGCGTCCGCGTGGGCCAGATTGCCCGATTCAAGATTGTGGCGCTCGATCCGGAAAAGAAGGCGATTGACCTGGAGTACGTGAGCGGCTAGCGCCCGCTACCCATCGTCGTCATCGGTATCCCCTTCGGCGGCGTCCGCCGGCAGCAGGCGCTCGATGAGCACCTTGGCGATCCGATTGCGCTCCATCTCCAGCACAGTGTAGCGGCGCCCTTCATACTCGGCGCTGGCGCCCTTGTCTGGAAAATCGCCAAACTCGTCCAGCAGAAAGCCAGCCAGCGTCTCAAAGCCAGCTCCTGTGGGCAAGTCGATACCGTACTGCATCTCAAGGTCGCGAATGGGAATGGTGCCTTCCACCACGAACGATGGCGCTTCCAGTTTCGGGCGCACAGGGCGCATGTCGTGCTCATCCTGAATTTCGCCCACAAGCTGCTCCAGGGCGTCCTCAAGCGTCACCAGGCCCACGATCAGGCCGAACTCGTCCACCACCATGGCCATCTGCTGGCGACCCTCAAGGAACTCCTTCAACATCTCGTTCACAGGCTTGCTTTCAGGCACCACCAGGTGTCTTCGCAGCATGTGGCGGAGGTGAAAGCGCGGCGACGGCTTCTTGATGCGGTTTGACGCGCGACGCACTTCCCACACCCGGATGAGGTCCTTCGCGTGCAGGACGCCAATGATGTTGCGCGGGTCGTCCTCATACACCGGAATGCGCGAATAGGCCTCGCGCACCACACAGCCCAGCACATCGCTCAGCGTGGCACTGGCCGGCAGACTCACCACGTTGTTCCACGGCACCATGATTTCGCGAACGGAGAGTTCCTGCAGGTCGAGAGTGCGGTGGATCAGCGTCTCTTCCAGCTCGCCAAACTGCTCGCCGCTGCGCGCCGACGAGGTGATGAACTTCAATTCTTCGATGGAATGGGACGTAGTGCCGCTGCTCGAAGCCACGCCCAGGCGCCGCGAGATCCACGCGGAAGACGACTCAATCAGCCAGACGAAGGGCTCCACCAGCTTGTAAAACACCAGCAGGACGGGGGCTACCAGGGTGGCGAAGCGGGCACTGTTCTCGATGGCGACGTTCTTTGGAACCACCTCGCCAATCACCACGGTCACAAAGGTCATCAGCGTGAAGGTGAGCACCAGTCCGGCCACGCGCACCAGGAACTCCGTGGCGGGCGTCAGTACAGGCTGGGCCACCACGAGGAACACCGCGAACAGCGATTCCTCCCCTGCCCAGCCAATGCCGAGGCTGGCTAGCGTCACGCCCACCTGCACCACGGACAACAAGCGCTCAGTGTTTCCTAACAGACTAAGTGCCGCGCCCGCGCCCACATTGCCTTCATCCGCCATTTCCTTCAGCCGCGAGCGGCGCACGGAAAGCAGAGCCACCTCTGAGGCAGCGAAAAAGGCATTCACAACCACGAGGGAACAGAGCAGAAGTAAACGATAGCCGAAATAGGCGTCCATAGTGAATGGCGCGTGTGCGCCGGTTGCAGCTAGCTTACGGGGGCACTGCCGTGGTTCCCTGCAACAAGCCCGCAGTCCCCTGCAATCAGGGGTCCTCTACAATAGGGGAGTGCTTCAGCGGATTCTTAAATATACCAACATTCTGATTCTCGTCCTGTTGGTGGCCGGCGCTGCCGCGTTCGGCTGGTTTGGCTGGAGGACGCTTCCCACAACCACCGGCAACGTGGAAGCGCCACTGACCGCGGAGGGCGTCATTCGTCGTGACAACCTCGGCGTACCGCACATTGAGGCGGCCAGCGTTGAGGACGCACTCTTCCTGCAAGGATATGCCACCGCCCAGGACCGATTGTGGCAGTTGGATGCCCTGCGTCGCTCCACCGCGGGAGAACTGGCGGAAGTGGCGGGGCGAGCTGCCTTGCAGCCGGATCTGGCAGCCCGGCGTCTCGGGTTTCGGCGCACCGCGCTGACCCAGGAATCCCGCATGACGCCGCGGGACCGCGCCCACTTCGCCGCATACGCCCGCGGGGTGAACCACTTTCTCGACACCCACCGCGACCGGCTTCCTCCTGAGTTCACTCTGCTCGACTACGAACCCAGGCCGTGGACGATCAGCGACTCCATCCTGGTGGCCCTGCGCATGGCGTCGGACCTTTCCACCAGTTGGCAGGCAGACCTCGACGCAGAACGGATGCGCGCCGAACTCGCCAAGACCTTCCCGGATTTGAGTGACCCCCAGCGTGACGAGTTATTGGAACGTCTTTTCCCGCTGCGCAGGGGAGATGAAGGACTTGCCGGCTCGAACGCGTGGGCGCTTGCCGGCAGCCTTACTTCCAGCGGCAAGCCGCTGCTGGCGAATGATATGCATCTCGCTATGGGGTTTCCCTCGACGTGGACCATGGTGCATCTGAAAGCGGGTGACCTGGATGTGGCGGGCTTCGCACTGCCAGGACTGCCCGGCGTGATTGTGGGCCACAACCAGCGAATCGCCTGGGGTATCACCAACCTGGGACCGGATGTGCAGGACCTGTATGAAGAGCGTATCGACCTGGCCAGCGGCCGCTATCAGTACGGCAACGAGGTGCGGCAGGCCGCGCAAATCACCGAGGTGATTCGCGTAAAGGGCGAGGCCGATGTCCGCCTCAACGTCCTGGTGACGCACCACGGGCCGCTCATCCAGACAGTCGCCGATGAACCCGCAAAACGCAATCTTGCGATCCGCTGGACGGCCCTATCGCCCGACTTCATTCAGTACCCCTTCCTTGACCTGAACCTGGCACGTGACTGGGAGGAATTCCGGTTGGCCCTTTCGCGGTTTCCAGGTCCTCCGCAGAACCTCGTCTATGCGGATGTGGATGGCAACATCGGCTACCAGGCTACCGGGCGCATCCCTGTCCGGACATCATCCGGGAACCTGCCGCTCGCGGGCGCGGATCCCTCCACTGAGTGGCCGGGATTCATCCCCTTTGACGACCTGCCGCGGATCTACAACCCACCCTCGGGCTTGATCGCAACGGCCAACCAGAACCCCTTTCCGCCTGGCTACCCGCTCCGCGTCAATGGCAACTTCGCGTCGCCCCACCGTGCCGGCCACATCATCGCTCGCCTGAAGGCCCGCAAGGATTGGGACGCTCCTGGAATGCTCGACATCCAGAAGGATGTGTACAGTCCTCACTACGTATTTGTGGCGAGGCAACTGCTGGCGGCCGCCGCAAAGAATCCGCCGAAAGACGACTTTGCACAGCAGGCGCTTACAATCCTCCGCGACTGGAACGGTCAGGCGGAACTGGACCAGACCGGAGCTACCATCGCCCGGCTGGCAAGCGAGGGCCTCCTCGCCGACATGCTGAAGCGGCTCGCGCCCGATTGGGAAGAGCCGCGCGTTCGCATGTCCGACACCGTCTTGCAGTGGATGCTGAGCGAGCGCCCGGGACTTCTCTCAGAAAATTACGACGCCTGGCTGATGGAGACCTTCGCGAAGGTGCTCCAGGATGCCCGCGGGCGCTTGGGCGGCGATCTTTCCCGCTGGCAATACAAAGCTGTCAGCCGGATAACCGTCGATCATCCGATATTCGCTCGGGTGCCGCTGGTAGGGCGCTATTTCAGCCTCGGCGGGAAAGTGGTGAGCGGTTCGCCTTCATCCCCCAAGCAGGTGACGGCCAGGCTGGGCCCCTCGCAGCGCTTCGTTGCGGATCTTGGCGATTGGGAGAAGTCGCTGGCCAACGTCACCATTGGCATTTCGGGCCACCCGTTCTCCAGCCACTACCGCGACCAGTGGAAGGCATTCTACAACGGAACAAGCTTCCCGATGCCCTTCCGCAGCCCAACCATTGCGGCGGAACAGCGCTTTGTGCCTCCCGGGCGCTAACCAGCGTTCAACGCCCATCGCGACGGTTCGCGCTACTGGCTTGGAGGATCCTCTTCGCAATGCTCCGCGGCATTGGCTGCTTCCGTCCAGCCCGTTCCTCGCTCGGCGTAGCGCCATACGCGGCAGCGGCGCTCTGGGCAGGCAAGCGTGTGCAAGAGCAGATCCTCATCCACTTCGCCCACTGGCTGGACCAGGTTCCGTATCTGCCCTGGGCATGTTTCCAGAATGCGACCCGTTTCGCGCAGATCGCCCTCTTCCAGGCGCATCATCCGCCATCCAGCGTTTCCATCCAGGGGCAAAGGGTCGCCTTCGTTTTCTCGAGGTGGCAGCAGACTGTAGCTGGCGATATGAATGGCGCCGCTGCCGGTACGCATCACCTGGAAACAGCGCTCGAAATCCTGCGCCTCTGCCAGGTCACACGCAAACTTGCCCGCCATGCGGAACGAACCGCTGAGGCGGAAGCGCTGCTTCGGGGTGTAGGCGAGCACCACGCCCAGCGCACGGTCGCGGGACAGCCGGATCAGCAGTGCCATATCCAGATGCCCGTCGCCGTCCAGGTCCACATCGGAACGAAACAGGTTCCGTGAAGAAAGTGACGGGTTGCTATAGAGCTCCGGCAATTCCTGAGCAATGGTTTCCCGGCTTTCGTCCGGAAACGGAAGCAGGTCGGGAATCTGCCCACTGAATTTCAACTCGGTGACGGGGGAATCGTCGGCCACGGTTCGTGGATCCTGTTCATCGAAAAAGCGCACCACGGCGCTGGCAAACGGGTTGGCTAATCCGCCCTGTGAGCGGGCGCCGCCAAAGTCGCCTCCGCCCCGGGATCGGCTCACTGGAGCATGTTGCATCGTCCACAGGAAGCAGTACCACACCCCACAGGTAACCGCGATAGCAAGGGGCAGCGAAAGCGATCGGGGCGCGCGCATCTGCCTTTCACCCTACGGTTCGCGGCCCGGTGGCGTCAAATAGCAAGGCCCAGCTTGCCTCGTTGCGCATCTGTCGCGGGAATCCAATATGATGACGGCTGATGAGTACCGCCACTTCTCCGATTGCCCTCTTCTATAACTCCACGCTGCCACCCGTTCGTTTTGCGGCTACCGAGATTCGCCGAGCCCAAACCAACGCGGGCGGCAGTTGCACTGAGCATGCCCTGGAGGCCATGCGCCCCTCTGCCGACAGCTTCTCCATTGCAATCGCCGCCGCAGCCGGCGAAAGCGCAAGCGTCGCCCGCACATTGGGTATCACGGTCCCCGCGCTCGCCGGTGAACAGAGCTACGCGCTGCGTCGCCGTCAGCAAGCGGGCAATGTGGCAATTGCCGTATTTGCCACGGATGCCGCGGGAGCCATGTACGGGGCGCTCGATGTTGCCGAAGCTCTCCGTCTGGGCCAACTCGATCGCCTGGACGAAGCGGTCCGTCAGCCGCACCTGGCGCGGCGAGGCATCAAGTTCAACATTCCTCTGGATGCCCGCACGCCCAGCTATTCCGACAACAGCACCGCGGCCCAGGCCAATATCGCGGAGATGTGGAGTTTTGACTTCTGGCGCGAGTTCCTCGACGAGATGGCGCGCCACCGCTTCAACGTGCTGTCGCTTTGGAGCCTGCATCCCTTTCCGTCCATCGTGCGCGTACCCGAGTATCCCGACGTGGCGCTCAACGACGTGATGCTCACGCGCATGCAGATGAACGAAACCTACTCATTTCGGGGGGACGACATGGTGCGCCCCGAGATGCTTGAGCAACTTGAGATAATCCGCCACCTTTCCATCGACGACAAGATTCGTTTCTGGCGCGATGTGATGCAGTACGCCGCTGACCGGGCCATCGAAGTCTACTGGTTCACCTGGAACATCTTCACCTTCGGCGCCACGGGCAAGTACGGCATCACCCCGGCCCAGGACAACCCCGCTACCATTGCCTACTTTCGTGCCAGCGTGCGGGAGCTAGTGCTCACCTACCCGCTACTTGCTGGTATCGGCATTACGGCAGGTGAGCAGATGCGCGACGGCGGTCAGTACTCCAAGGAGCAGTGGCTATGGGCCGCCTATGGCCAGGGAATCCTCGACGCAAAGAAACGCGCTCCTGAGCGGAAGGTTCGCTTGATTCACCGCTACCACGAGACATCGCAATCGGAAATTCTCGAAGAGTGGAAGGCCTACCCGGATACGTTTGAACTCAGCTTCAAGTACTCCATTGCGCACATGTACTCCATCCCGGATCCACCCTTCATCCACGATGCGCTGCGGCAACTGCCTGCTGACCGCAAGCTATGGCTCACCGTGCGCAACGACGACGTGTACAGCTTCCGTTGGGCGGATGCAGAATACGCGCGCTCATATGTGAAGGCGATCCCGCAACCGCAACGCATTGCTGGCTTCTACATGGGTCCTGACGGCTACTGCTGGGGCAGAGAGTTTCTCAGCAAGCAACCCGCCTCCCCGCGGGAACTTGTGATCCACAAGCAGTGGTTTTCCTTCCTGCTGTGGGGCCGTTTGAGTTACGACCCCAACCTGCCTGCCGCGCACTTCACCCGTATTCTCGCCCAGCGTTTCCCGGAGGTGGCCGCGCCGTTGCTGGAACGAGGATGGGCGGCGGCCTCCAGCGTCTTTCCTCTCATCACCCGTTTTTTCTGGGGAGATATTGACCTCCGCTGGTTTCCCGAAGCCTGCCTCAGCCACCCGCGATCCAGTGGCTTCTATACCGTGCGGCACTTCGCTGAGGGCGTCACGATGCCGGGCAGCAAAGTGCTGAACTTGCGACAGTGGCGTGCCACAGTCCTGGATAGCGTGAAGATCGAGGGTGTCTCGCCGCTCGAGATAGCCAACTCTCTGGGGGATGCGGCTTCGCGGTCGCTGGCCGTAGTGGCGGAAATCGGCGCCGCGGCGAAGCAGGGTTCGGAACTGGCGCGGACGCTGAACGACATCGAGGCGATGGGCTTCCTCGCTCACTACTACGCCGCGAAGATTCGAGGCGCGGCGGAACTGGCCATCTTCGACAAGACCCGTGACGAACATCGCCGCGCCGAAGGCATCCGGATTCTCGAGGATGCATCCCGTCAGTGGCGTCGCTACGCCGAAGCTTACACCCGGCAGTATACGCAACCGGTCCTCTACAACCGGGTGGGCTTCGTGGATCTGCCCGGTTTCCAGCGCGTCGTTGACGACGACGTGGCCATTGCCCGGTCCTGGAATCCAGGATCGGTCGACGACGATCTCAGCAACACCAAGCGGGGGGATCGCCCATTCATTCCGTAGGCAGGGGAGCAGGCTCCGTAGCCTGCTGTGTACCGAAGTGGCGTGCCGGGCGCGGTTTCGTAGAATAGAGAGGTGGCAAAAACATACCCCCTGACCCCGAAGTCTGTTCCCCCGGTGGAAACCAGGTTCCGGCGCATCACGACACCCATCCCGGTGCCGGAATCGATTCCCACCCTCGAGAAGCTGGCAACCTATGAACCCGTTGCCATGCAGGGCCAGCCTCCCGTTCTGTGGCATCGCGCTGTGGGCTTCCAGGTCTACGACCCCTTCGGCAATCACTGGATCGACTGGTCCTCCGGCGTCCTGATTACCAATGCCGGCCACGGCCACCCCAAGGTGATCCGCGCCATCCAGGAGGCTGCGGGCAAGGAATTGCTCACCACCTACGCCTTTCCCAGCGAGGTGCGTGCGGAACTGGTGGAGCGGCTCAGCCATTTACTGCCTGAGAAGCTGAAGAAGGTCTTCCTGCTCACCACAGGTTCCGAGGCGGTGGAGTGCGCTATCAAGCTGTGCCGCACCCACGGTGTCCGCGTGGGTGGTGCGCGCAAGAATGTCATCGTGTCGTTTGAGAAGGCCTTCCATGGGCGCACGCTCGGTAGCCAGCAGGCAGGAGGCATCCCGGCCCTGAAGGATTGGATCGTCAACTTCGACCCCGGCTTCGTGCAGGTGCCTTTCCCTGATGGCTTCCGCACCGAAGATACGTCCTTTGAGTTCTTCCTCCACTGCCTGGAGCAGAAGGGCATTACTCCGCAAGATGTGTGTGGCGTAGTCTTCGAACTCTACCAGGGCGGCAGCGTGGCGTTTGCCCCGGGCGAATACATCCGGAAGCTGCGCGCCTGGTGCGACCAGCATCAGGTGCTGATGGTGGCTGACGAGGTGCAGGCGGGCTTCGGCCGTACCGGCACCCTCTGGGGCTACCAGCAATACGAAGGCATTGTGCCAGACCTCGTTACCTGGGGGAAGGGCATCTCCAGCTCGCTCCCCATTGCAGCCGTCGCCGGAAGCGCGGAACTCATGGACATGCACCCTCCGGGCAGCATGAGTTCCACTCACACGGGCAATCCGGTATGCTGCGCCGCTGCCCTTGCTTCGCTTGAAGTGATTCTGGAGGAAGGCTTAGTTGAGAACTGCAGCAAAGTGGGCGCGCTGATGCAGCAGCGCCTGCGCGAGATGGCCGCGCGTTATCCCGAAATTGGCACGGTGGAGGGCCGCGGACTGGTGGCCGGTGTTGCCTGCGTCATTCCCGGCACAAAGGAACCGGATGGTGAACTGGCATGGGAAACCGTGCGCGCTTGTATGGAGCGTGGGCTGCTGCTGTTCTGCCCCGTCGGTTTTGGCGGCGGCACCATCAAGATCTGTCCGCCGCTCTGCATCACCGAAGAGGCCATCGAGGAATCCTGCGCGGTGCTTGAAGAGGCCTTCCAGGCTGTGCTCAAAGAGCGGGCGCTTCCTGCCACAGCGGAGGCGCTCGTTTAAGATGGCCCAACCGAAAGTAGCGGTCGTAGGTGGCGGCATGATCACCCACGACCAGATTCTGCCCTCGCTGTACGAACTCCAGCGACTGGGCGACATCGGCGAGATTCTGGTTTGCGCTCAGCACGGTCGCACCTTGCATGAGCTGGCCGCATCCGAGACGATACACAACGCCTTCCCGCGGTCTTCGTTCGTTGCCTGGCCACCAATGGATAGCAACCCGGACGCGAAGCACCCCGGCCTGTACCGTGAGATGTTTGCCACGCTGCCGGCAGGCAGCATTGCCATCATCGCCCTGCCGGATCAGCTTCACTTTGAGTCTGTGATGGCTGCGCTGGAACGCGACCTTCACGTCATCTGTGTGAAGCCCCTCGTGCTCCGCCACGCCGATGCCGTTGCCATCGAGACGGAGGCCCGCGCGCGCGGTCTCTTTGTGGGAGTGGAGTACCACAAGCGTTTCGACGACCGCAGCCTGATCGCGCGCCGCCGCTTTCGCGCCGGGATGTTTGGGGAACTGCGTCTGGGTACCGCCTGCCTGATGGAGAAGTGGTATTACCGGCACTCGAAGTTCCAGAACTGGTTCCACGCTGAGTTCTCCGACGCCTTCACCTACATCGGCTGTCATTACGTTGACCTTGTCCACTTCATCACCGGCCTGCTGCCCAAGTCAGTAAGCGTCTACGGGCTGAAGGACCGCTTTCCAAACGGAGCCGAGGGCTATCTTTGGACCGACGCCCGCATAATCTGGGAAAACGGCGCTTGCGTCAATGTGCAGAATTCTCTGAGTTTTCCCGATGCCGCGCCCGGTTCGAACACCCAGGGCCTGATTCTTTATTTCAGTGACACAGGCAAGGATCGTGGCGGCTATCTTGAGCACGACGACCAGTACCGCGGCATGCGCTACGTCTACACGGAACCGCCCCAGGGCCCGGGCACAACCGCCTTCCACGAGCCGAGTACCGAGTATTTTCAATACCTGGATGTAGGTGCCGAAACGCTGCTTCCCACTGGCTACGGCTATCGCAGCGTTGCCCGCCTCGTGGAAGCCTGCAAAGCGGTGGAATCTGTGGCGGTTGCGGGTGAGCGTGCCTCATCGCTCGAAACGCGCCGGCGGCTGCTTTCCGAAATCGATGCCCAGGGAATTCTGGCCACACCCGCCAACAGCGCCTTCAATGAACTGGTCGTGGAGGCTGGCCGTCTCTCGCTGCTCTCCGGTGGGCGCGAAGTGGAAATCCAGTATGGGTCACCGGCTTCCGTTACACCAAAGTCCTATGCCTGAGTGTTCGCTGTGCCAGTGAGGCCGCGGGTTCCCGGGCCTGCTGCATCACTGGCCATTGGGTGCAATAAGCATTCCGGCCCGAGCGCCGGGTTTACGTTAGAATGACGAGAGGTTTCGCAGAATCTGGTCGCGCTCCGCACTGTATTGTTAGTGGCGGAATCGCTGCCGGATCTGCCCCCCGGGTATCCTTTTGAAAGCATCATGAGCGGATCTTCGGAACAGACCAACTGCGCGCTTCACCTCGAACTCGCTTCCAATTTGGACAGCGTCGACCAAGCCGAGGAAAAGGCACTGGAGATTGCTGCGCAGTGCGGTGTGGGCGAGGATGAATTGCATCGCGTGGGCATGTCGGTGCGCGAGGCCATGGTGAACGCCGTGGTGCACGGCAACAAGTATAACCGCCACAAGAAGGTGCTTTTCCGCGTGGAAACATCGCCCCACAGCATGATCGTGATCATCTGCGATGAGGGAAACGGTTTCGATCCAGACCAGGTTCCTGACCCTAACGAGGGCGAGAATGTGTTGAGGCAGTCCGGGCGGGGCATCATGCTCATCCGTGCGTTTATGGACGATTACGTCGTCAGGCGGCGCAGCGGCGGCGGTACGGAAGTGAAGCTAGTCAAGAAGATTGGGCAGTCCGGGTAATATCCCGCGGGGACTGACGGCGCGAGGTTTCGAGGAGGAGCAGGCATGAGTGTATCGGTGACGACCCGTCAGGTGGGGGATGTCTCCGTGCTGGATGTGGCAGGGCGCATCACCCTCGGTGAGGGTTCCAGTACCCTGCGGGAATCATTGCGCGCCGTCACTGTGGTTCGCGATGCGAAGATCCTGCTCAATCTCGAAGAGGTTACCTATATCGACAGCTCCGGTATTGGCGAGCTTGTTTCCGGCTTCACTAATTTGCACGAAATGGGCGGCCAGCTGAAGTTGCTGAAGCTCACCAAACGGGTGCGAGACCTCTTGCAGATCACTAAGCTCTACACGGTATTTGAAGTCTTCGACGACGAGGCAACGGCCATTCGCAGCTTTCACTAACGGCAGGAACTTCCCAGCGGCCGCCTTCGGGGTTTTCGTCGCGCGCTGCAATGGGCTTTCGGGATTTTGCAAGCTGTTGTACAATAGTGGGTTAGCGACATTTTTAGCAGTCAGCTTCTGCTCAACCAACATTCGCAACCTGGATTTTCGACATGAGCACCCGCCAATATCGCGTCACCAAGACCCAATCTACGTCTATCCCTGACGATCCCGAGCGCAGCCGCTTTCGCTACATCACGGTAGCAGCTCGGCGCGCGCGCCAATTGCAGGCCGGGGCTCGCCCGTATTTGCTTTCCGCCACCAGCAAGGCCACCGCTGTCGCCATGGAAGAGGTGCGCCGCGGTTTGGTGGAGTATGAGGTTCTGTCTCCCGAAGCGCGGGCGAACCTCGCCAGCTAACGCCTGTTTCTGGATACTGGGTGTGTTTCCACCCTGCGGTTCCGGGCCCGCGCGGCTCACCGCATTGCCGTTTCGGGGGGTTCCATGAACATCGCTATGGGCGTATCCGGGGGCATCGCCGCCTACAAAGCCGCCGAGCTGGCCCGATTGCTGATGGAGAATGGCCACACCGTAGAGGTGGTGCTTACCCATGCCGCGCAGGAGTTCATCCGCCCGCTCACCTTCGCCGCACTCACCGGGCGAAAAGTAATCACTGACCTTTTTGCGACCGGTGGTGGCGATGAGGTGCTTTCTAGCGCCATTGAGCACATCCGTGTGGCGCAAGACAATGAGTTGTTGCTGGTGGCGCCAGCCACCGCGGACCTGCTGGCAAAGTTCGCCCATGGGCTTGCCAACGACTTCCTAAGCACCCTGTACCTTGCCTTTCGCGGCCCCGTGGTGCTGGCTCCGGCAATGAATTCGAATATGTGGCAGCACGACGCCACGCGAGCCAATCTGGCTACGCTGGCTAGCAGGGGCCACACCATCGTGGAGCCAGGCGTCGGGCATCTGGCGTGTGGAATGGTGGGTGCGGGGCGCCTTGCCGAACCTGCGCAGATTGCTGCTGTGGTGCAAGCACTGGCGCACCCGCGTCGCGACCTCGACGGGGAAGTGGTGTTGATCACGGCCGGCCCGACGCAGGAACCTCTCGATCCCGTGCGTTTTCTCTCCAATCGTTCGAGCGGCAAGATGGGCTATGCCTTGGCAGAGGCGGCCCGAGCCCGGGGCGCACGCGTAATTCTCGTAAGCGGGCCGGTGGAATTGGCGCGGCTGGTTGACGTGGAGACGGTCTCCGTGCGGACCGCGCGGGAGATGCGCGATGCGGTGATGGCGCGCGTACCGGAAGCCACCATCATCATCAAAGCCGCGGCGGTAGCCGATTTTCACTTGGAGCTAGTGCCACAGCAGAAGATCAAGAAGACACCGGCTCGGTTTTCCCTGGAACTCAGCCCCACGCCCGACATCCTCGCCGAGGTAGGAGCGGTGCGCGGCGATCGGTTGCTGATTGGCTTCGCCGCGGAAACCCAGGACCTTGTCCGTGAGGCCCGGCGTAAGCTGGAAACGAAAAAGTGCGACATGGTGGTGGGTAATCTGGTGGGCGGCGAAGGCCTGGGCTTTGAGTCTGATGAGAACGAGGTGGTTTTGGTGACCCGCCGGGGCGATGCCATCCCGGTGGCCCGCGCTTCCAAGCGGGCAATCGCAGATCGTATCCTGGATGAAAGCCTGAAACTCCGGCTGGCGCTGCACGGAGTTGCTTAACCCGATCCATGACCCCTCGAGAACTGATTCGCGAACTGGAGTACTTGCAGGACCTGGGCCAGGATCAACTCTACCTGCCCGATGGGGTGAACACGCTAACGGCATTGGTGCAACAGGCGGCAAAGCCAGGGTCGCGGGGGACGCCTCCCGCCACGGTTGGGCGTAGCGAATCCCCCGCGCCGCGCCAATCAATACCCAGCCCGGCAAGTGCCCCGGCGCTTCGACCTCCGGCAACCCCACCCGCTGCCCCACCCGCCGCTCCGGCCGTGGCCGCGCAAGCGGGGAACCAATCCACCAGCGGTTCCCCTTCCGCGCCTGAACCCCCACAGAAGCCACTGCTTCCTCTGCTTTCCACCCGGCTGAAGTCCTCGGATTTGGCGGCGAGGTCACCAAGTATGTACGATGCGATGGGCTTGGATCCCAAAGAAGACAGTCTTTCCCGGATCCGCGAGGATATTGGCGATTGCAAGCGCTGCCGCTTGTCACACGGCCGCACAAATATCGTGTTTGGCTCTGGCAACGAGCACGCAAAGCTGGTGTTTGTGGGCGAAGGACCCGGCGAGGACGAAGACCTCAGCGGGTTTCCCTTTGTCGGAAAGGCGGGCCAACTCCTGACGCGGATGATCGAGGGTACGGCGGAAAAAGAGGGCCTTCCCATCTTGCGAAAGGATGTCTACATCTGTAACGTCGTGAAGTGCCGGCCGCCCAAGAACCGCAAGCCGGAGAACGACGAAATGGAAATCTGCGGCCAGTTCCTCTACCGGCAACTGGCCGTCCTCCAGCCCAAGGCGATCTGCGTGCTGGGCGCAACAGCGGCGCAGGCGCTGCTGAATACCAAGGAAAAGATGGGTGACCTGCGAGGCAACTGGCAAACCTGGCGCGAGATTCCGGTGATGGTGACCTATCACCCCTCCTTCCTTCTGCGCGCCTATAGCCCGGATGCGAAGCGTCTTTCCTGGGAAGATCTTAAGAAGGTGCTCCACTTTGTTTATGACGATCCAGCCAATCTGCCCGGCCAGTAATGGCAGGCAGTTCGCCATCTGGGTTAGCGGTTGTTACGATAGCGGCAAGGCGTGACCACCAACTTTCGTTTCCCCGTTTCTTCCGCCTGCCTCGGTTTGGCAGTTGCGATGTTCCTTGGCTTTCTGGGCGCGTGCGACCGCCCGGCGGAAACCATTTCTTCCGTCGGCACGGCCTATGTGGGGTCAGTCACGTTGCGCGTGTTTGCGGAGCTGGAGCCACAGGCGGCCATCAGCGGTGAGATGCGTTTCGGCGAGAAGGTGCAACTGCTGCGGCGTCGCCGAAACTTCTACTACGTGCGCAATGAAGCAGGCGTGGAAGGGTGGACTCACCGCAGCGGTTTGTTCAACGAGCGCCAGGTGAACGAAGTGAATTCCCTGGCCCGGCTGGCCGCGGACAGCCCTTCGCAAGGGCAGGCCAGGGTCTACGCGCTGCTGAACGCACACAATCACCCCAACCGTCTGGCCCCCAGCATTTTCCAGATTCAGGAAGAAGAGCTGGTGGATGTCATTGCGCATGAGCGCCATCCGCGTGCCCCCTATGACGCGGGTCCGCTCTTGGAAGCCCAACCGTCCCGCGCCTCCGTGCGACGCCCAGCCGAGGAACCGGAGGTCTCCGAAGAGATCCTGCCGCCAGCGCCTCCGCCACCGCCAGAGCCACCCATGGCCTGGATGCGCCTCTCCGGGCTGAGTGCAGTTCGCATCCAGCAGCTCGCGGACGAGGGGGTGGTGGACGAATACCGAGGCCCTGACACTCGGGCTTCGGGCGACCTGTGGACCTTGGTTCGCAATAAGCAAGGGGTGTCCGGGTGGGCGCTGAACGCGCGGCTGTCGCCAGCCATCCCCGACCGCGTGGCCCAGTACGCGGAAGGTGCCCGCATCACTTCCTATTTCTCGCTCGGGCCTGCCAATCGCGAGGGTACGGCACAAAATTGGCTGTGGACCACACTGGCCACTTCCGATGTTGCCTACGATTTCGATAGCTTCCGTGTATTCACCTGGAACAATCGCCTCGCCCGGTACGAGACTGCCTTCATTCAGCGCGGGGTGGAGGGCTATCTTCCTGTAGACATACTGCCGCAGGAAGAGGGTGGAATGCGCTTCCGGCTGGCTGTCCGGGAGCGGCAAGGGTTAGTGCACCGCAAGACCTATGAACTTGCGGGAGTTCGGGTGCGGCTGGTGCAGAACGTACCCTGGCCGAACTACGATCCCCTCAAGCAGCTTCCCATCATGCAACGGCTTCCCGAGCCGGCCTTCGACGGAAGGCCCGCCCCTATTCCCCAGCCTGGTTTCGGTGATCGCATCCTGGGGACACCGGGCCGTGTGTGGGACTCGCTGCGAGGAAACTGAACTCGCCGTTTCACGCGCCGCTTGCCACCCACCGGCGAGGGGTGTCCGGGTGACTAACGTATACTGGCATTTGGCATGGTTCCCGGTTTAGAAGCGGCAGCCGTGGGTCTGCGAATCCCCAGCCCGCCGCTCTGCCCGGACCCCCATTCAGGACGGTATTCATGTATAAACTCGTACTCATTCGTCACGGCGAAAGCCAATGGAACAAAGAAAATCGGTTCACCGGATGGAAGGATGTTGACCTCTCGGACAAAGGTCGCGTAGAGGCTGCCGAAGGCGGCAAACAGTTGCTGGCCGATGGGTTCACTTTTGATGTCGCTTTCACTTCTGTATTGAAGCGGGCCATCCGCACGCTGTGGCTGGTGCTGGATGAAATGGACTTGATGTGGATTCCGGTGCACCGTCGCTGGCGGCTGAACGAAAGGCACTACGGCGCGCTGCAAGGTCTGAATAAGGCTGAAACCGCTGAGAAGTTCGGCGACGAACAGGTAAAGGTATGGCGTCGCAGTTACGACACCCCTCCGCCCGCCCTGGAGCCGTCTGACGAACGTTACCCAGGCCAAGACCCTCGGTACGCTAGCCTGACACCCGAAGAGCTGCCTCTGACGGAGTGCCTCAAAGATACCGTTGCCCGCTTCCTTCCGTTGTGGCACGAGGAAATCGCACCCATGGTAAAGAGTGGCAAGCGTGTGCTGATTGCCGCGCATGGCAACAGCCTGAGGGCTCTGGTGAAGTACCTCGACAACATCTCTGATGATGAGATTGTGGGATTAAATATCCCCACCGGCATCCCTTTGGTGTATGAACTGGATGCTGACCTGAAGCCGATCAAGAGCTACTATCTTGGTGATGCGGAGAAGGTGGCCGCTGCGGCGCAGGCGGTGGCGAACCAAGGCAAGAAGCAGTAGTCGAAGCCACGGGCGCGGGTGGCACGGCGGGAGCCGTGCGGCAGACCCGCGCCTGATTCTCTATGCCACACTCCGCGCTGCCTTCGCAGCCGACGAAAGCGGTGGCTGTTTGCGAAAAGAGACCGAATTTTGTCCGCACCAGAGCAACATCCCGAGAATGGATCACCAGCCCCGCTCCCTGTAGGAGATGCCTCCCGCCACCTGCCCTTTGTGAGCGTTGTGGTTCCCGTGAAGAACGAACGGGATACCGTAGCGGAACTCACCCGCCGGGTACGCGAGCAACTTGCCTCCTATCAACATGAGATCCTTTTCATCGATGACGGTTCCACCGACGACACCTGGAAGGTGCTGGAAACGCTCTATGTGCCTGGTGTGGTGCGGATGGTGAAGTTCCGCCGCAACTTTGGCAAGACTGCCGCGCTGAAGGCCGGGTTTCGGCTGGTGAAGGGCGATGTTGTATTCACCATGGACGGTGACCTTCAGGACGATCCCAAGGAGATTCCGCGATTCCTCGCCAAGATCGCTGAAGGCTACGACCTTGTGTCCGGATGGAAGAAGCGGCGGCACGACCCCGCTTCCAAAGTCCTGCCCTCGCGCATCTTCAATCTCATGGTGAGCTGGACCACAGGGCTAAAGGTGCATGACGTGAACTGTGGCTTCAAATGCTATCGGCGTGAAGTGGCTCAGGCGCTTCGGCTCCACGGCGAGATGCACCGCTTTCTGCCGGTAATTGCGCACGCTCATGGCTTTCGCTTCGCTGAGATCGTAGTTACCCACCACAAGCGGGAGTTCGGCAAGTCCAAGTACGGGTTCATGCGCCTGTTCAAGGGTTTCTACGACCTGTTCACTGTGCTGCTGCTTACCAAGTACGCGGATCGCCCGGCCCATGCCTTCGGCTTTCCCGCCACGGCCCTGTTTCTGGTGTCGGTGCTTCTGGGCGTCCTATGTGCCGTGTTTGGCGGTAACGTCTTGCTCGCTATCGCCTGCGCTACGGTGTTCCTCTCATCCTTCCTTGCCTTCCTGATTGGCTGGATGGCGGAGTTGATCGTCACCACCGGCGAGTTCCACAATGCCTTCTACTCCATCGAGAAGGTGCATGACTAGCCGGCCGGCGGAAGCTGCCTTCGGCTGGGTACCCTCCCATCGGCTTCGCGTACAACGCTTCAGGAGTGCCAGCGCATGATCCCCTGGCTGAAGCGGGTCGTCAAGTACCTTCTGCCGCTCGCGATCTTCGTGTTCCTGGCACGAGCGATTTACACAAATTGGGAACAGATCCGCGAGTATCCCTGGCAATTTGACCTGCCCCTGCTGGCGCTCGCGATGGTGTTCGGGTCCACATGGTTCTTTCTGCGCGCTTGGATCTGGGCGCAGCTTGTGCATGAAATGCACGAGAAATTGCCGTACTGGCCTGCATTCCGCGTCTTCATGATTTCTGAGGTGGCGCGCTACGTGCCGGGGAAAATCTGGCAATACGTCAGCCGGATCTACCTGGCCGAGCGCTACCACATTCCGCCCGCCCTCACGCTTACCAGCGCCCTCATTGAGCTGCTGCTGATTATGGTGGCGGCCGGCGGTATAGCGCTCGCGAATGCCTCGCGAGTTCTTCCACAATTGGAGGAGCAGTACCGCCCGCTTTTTCTGGTGGGGTTCTTGGCGGCGCTGGCGTTGGTGCATCCCCGGTCGCTCCAGACGTGGTCCCGGCTGCTTGCGAAGTTCCTGCGCCAGGAGTGGGTGCCCTTCGACGTGCGTTATTCACATCTGGTGATGATCCTGATGGCCAGTCTGCTCACCTGGGTGCTCGCGGGATTGGGTTTCGCCTGCTTTGTGCAGTCGCTCACCCCCTCCGCGGAAGGGCGCACCGTGCAATTGATCACCATCTACGCGGCCTCGTGGCTGATTGGCCTGCTGGCCGTGATGGTGCCTGCCGGTGTGGGCGTGCGGGAAGGCACCATGACTGTGCTTCTGGCGGTGATGATGCCGCATCCCACTGCCGCCGTCATCGCCATTGCCGCACGGCTCTGGGTGACGCTCCTTGAAGTATTGCTGCTGGGCGCGGCGCGGATATTCATTCCCGGACCAGCGCTTACCCTTCCAGCCGCACAAGAATCCCCTCCCACCCGGTAAATATTTCCCAAGAGCCTCGCCTTCGGTTCGTATTCGTCATAGAATCCCAATTGTCTGGAGAATACGAATGGAACTTTTTGAAGTGTTCTATAGTCCCGCTACTGCTTTCGCAAAATTGCGGGAGAAGAAATGGGCCTGGGTGCTTCCCGCGCTGCTCGTAATTGCGCTTAGCATCGCCTCCATAGCGGTTATGCTGAACAAGTTCAGCGCCAACGACATCATCGAATATCAGGTGCAACAGAGCGGACGCGATGTTCCCGCGGAGGGGCTTAATCAGGCCGCGGGATTGGTATCGGTGTTCATGTATGCCAGCCCCCTCGTTACCATTCCGGTGATGATTGCGGTGATTGCCCTCGTCCTTATGGCCATCGTGAAGGGCTTCGCCGGAGAGACCTCGTTCCCACGCATGCTGAATGCCGCTAGCTATTCCTTCTGGCCAACCACGGTGATCTCCAGCGTGCTGCTGGCCGTGATGGTGGTGACGGCGCCTGACCTGAGGGCCTTGAATCTCGACAACCCGATTCCTCTCAACCTGGGCTTCTTTGTGGGTCCTGAGGCTGTCGGTAAAGGCTTCGCGGCTCTGCTTTCGGGGATCAATCTGCTGAACTTCTACTTCATCTGGCTGCTCTCTGCGGGCGCGGCGATTCTGTCGGAGCGCACCACCACGGGCAAGGTTATGGGGCCTCTCCTGGGCATCTACGCTCTTTGGATTCTGGGTAAGGCAGGCTTTGCCGCACTCTTCGGCTAGAGTATCCGAAGCGATCTCAGCCTAGCGATAGAACGGTTGCCAGGTGAGCCAGCGCGGTCCGTAGTGGGGCGCGGGCTTGCCTGCCTCGAGCGCCCCCAGGTCCGGGGCCGTGCCCGCAAAGTCGTCGTTCACCGTAGCGATGCGCTGCCCGGCATCCACCGCCTTGCTGGTTGGCTTCAGCGCGAAGTTCAGGTCCATCGCATGGTACACCGCGTAGCGCTGCGTTGGGTCGGGCGGCCGCAGGCTCTCGAAGATGTCAAAGTCCACCTCCAGAGAGTGCATTTCCTGCCCGGCGCCTCTCTGGAGTTCCGCCAAGGTTGCGAAGCTCCGCCACTGCTCCTTGGTAGCGCCGTAGACGTTGGGCCCGGGCGGGGGGTAGAAGACACGGTACTGGTCGGGCACCCCTCGGTTGGGACGGTAGCCGTTGTAGTCTGTGGTGTTCGATGCGCTGGCGTTGCCCAGGGCCAGAATGCCTACTCCCGGTGTGTCGCGACCCAGAAACAGGTTGTTTCGGAAGTGCAGGTTGCTGGAGGTGTCGCCCGCGCGGTGCTCGCCAATGATGGTGTTGTGCCAAACGAAGAGTCCCGCCGGTTTAGCCGAGAACTTAAAGGCAACGCCGGTGGGCACGTGGTAAAGCAGGTTCCGGTAGAAGTAAGCAGGCCCTCCAAATACGGGTTGCGAACTGTACCCGCCCTGCGCTGCATTCACCCCCCGGTTCTGGAACACCCGGATGTTGTGAACGCCGCCATCGGTCTCGATGAAATCGTCGTTGCAGAGGTGGATGTCGTTGTTGTAGATGTCGATGGCCGATGCACGGCGATCGGGGTCCTCTTCCGGCGTGCCGTAGGTGGAAATACCAATGCCGTCATGGAAGTAGGCAATCGCGTTGTGAGCAATCACGTGCCCAGGGCCGTAGACCTTGATCGCGTAATAGCTCGTCAGCCGGTGGGATCCATAAAGAGGCACCGTCCATGACGGTCCGTTCGGCTGCCGGGGCACCCCTCCCCAGCCCACCAGGCGGAAACGGTCCTCCCGGCCCAGGAAGAGGTTGTCCGCGATATAGAAGTCGCTGGATCCCGCATACTCGGTCCACACGCCGAAGCCCACATTTTCGAAGCGGCAGTTCTTCACCGTCAGACCAACCGCGCCGGTCACTTCCTTCTGTCCGGCGAAGATGGCAACGTCCGTATTGCGAAAGGTGAGTCCGTCGAATAGGTGATAGCGCGAAGCCATCACGTCAAAGAGGCGGTGGTTGCCGTCGCCATCAATCACCACTTCCCCGTCGCCCGCGGCCTTGATGGTGATGGGCATTCCCGGCGTACCCTTCAGCGTCAGCGACATGCTGCCGTCAAACGGAGTCGCCATAGGGTCCACATAATTCCACCGCTCCGGACGGTACAACCCGGCATGCAGCAGGATGGTATCGCCGGGCTGGGCGCGACGC
The DNA here is from genome assembly GCA_026129915.1 of Bryobacterales bacterium. GTDB lineage: Bacteria > Acidobacteriota > Terriglobia > Bryobacterales > Bryobacteraceae > JACTMJ01. The sequence continues at coordinate 5,253 of JAHCHD010000015.1, read as the reverse complement.
TCCCACACCACGCTCCAGTCGCCCAGCCCCGCCCCGTAGTAGGCTTCCAGGATGCCGGTGTAGCTGGGCTCCTGACGCACGCCAAAGGAGTCAGGCGGATACACGTGGAGGGTGCGCCCTCCGGCATAGGGCTGCGGTTCAGCGCGGGTGCTTACCGTCACCGTATGGGTGCTTTGGCCGGTGACGCCGTCTGGATCCGTCATCACAAAGCGGCACTCGTAGGCGGTGCCCGGTTGCAGATTCAGGATGGAGCCAGCAAAGCCATGCGGCACAGTGTATTCGAGCCCCTCGCGCTCACGGAAAACGCGCTCCCCGCCCACACGCACCAGGGGTAGCGCCTCGCGCCATGCACTTTCCCCAGCCGTCCGGAACTGTACGGAGACACTGGCATTCCGGTTCTCATCGCCCTCAATCGCCCACTCGAAGCCCAGGTTCAGCAGCGTTGGATGCTGCACGTGGAAGCGTCCAGCGGTGGTGGCATTCTGCGCGCTAAGGCACAATCCGGCAAGCAGCAGCAGGCAAATCAGGCGAGGCATGCTGGTGATTCTATCGGGAAACGCAAGGCCGCGGAGCAGCGGGATGCGGAGTTGCGAAGCGTGGCGTTGGGCGTCCACCCTGCGTTTCAAGTCAGCGCGTTCCGCCTCGGAATTCGTGATTCAGCGCGTTTTTCGGTATGCTCGAATCTGAATTCCGGGAGGCAACGAGTTCATGATTGCTGGCGTTCCCAGGGAAACCTTCGAGGGCGAACACCGCGTTGCGGTTGTCCCCGCCACCCTTCCTTCGCTTACCAAGGCCAACGTCGAAGTTCTGGTGGAGAGCGGAGCGGGCGATGCGGCGGGCTTCCCCGATACGGTCTACCAGGAAAAAGGGGCGCGCGTGGTTTCGCGGGCCGAACTGTTCTCAAAAGCAGACTGCATCCTGCAGGTGCGTTCCTATGGTGCCGACGCAGATCGTGGCCAAGACCTGGCACTGCTCCGTCCTGGCCAGGCGGTGATCGGCTTCTTTGACCCGCTTTCCTTCCCCCAGCGAATCCAGGAGGTGGCTGCCAGTGGGGCCACCTGCTTCTCTATGGAACTGATGCCCCGCATCACCCGCGCGCAGAGTATGGATGCCCTTTCCTCCATGGCTACCATTGCCGGTTACAAGGCGGTGCTGATCGCGGCGGGGGCCTTGCCCAAGATGTTCCCCATGCTGATGACCGCGGCGGGGACCGTGGCGCCCGCGCACGTCTTCGTTGTGGGGGTGGGCGTGGCCGGGCTTCAGGCGATCGCCACCGCGCGCCGGCTGGGAGGCGTGGTTCGTGCCTACGATGTCCGCCCCGCGGTGCGTGAACAGGTGGAAAGCGTGGGCGCAAAGTTCGTGGAACTGCCATTGGAGTCAGCCGATGCCGAAGACAAGGGCGGCTATGCCCGGGCGCAGGACGAGACGTTCTACGTGCGGCAGCGGGAACTTATGGCTAAGGTGGTTTCCGAATGCGATGTGGTGATCACCACTGCCGCGATTCCGGGGAAGCGCGCCCCGATACTGGTAACTGGCGAGATGGTGCGGGGAATGAATCCCGGTTCCGTGATCGTGGACCTGGCTGCCGAGCGCGGAGGCAACTGCGACCTCACGGTGCCAGGAGAGGTGGTGGTGCAGCACGGCGTGTCCATCCATGGCCCCTTGAATGTGCCATCCACCGTCCCCTATCATGCCAGCCAGCTTTATGCGAAGAACATCACCACGTTTCTGTTGCATCTGGCGAAGTCCGGCGCGGTAAGCCTCGACACCGAGGATGAGATCGTTCGCGAAACACTGCTCACGCGCGATGGCAAGGTGGTGCATCCGCGCATCCAGGAACTACTGAACCCGGAGAAAAAGGAGGCCTGATGGAAGTCTTTGTCGCGGCTCTGACGATCTTCGTGCTGGCGATCTTTGTGGGCTTCGAGGTCATCACCAAGGTACCTCCCACTCTGCACACGCCGCTGATGTCGGGCTCAAACGCAATCTCCGGCATTACGGTGGTGGGTGCAATTCTCTCGGCTGGCGCGCAGCAAACCACGCTTACCACGGTGCTGGGGTTCCTGGCCGTGGTCTTCGCCACCGTCAATGTGGTGGGGGGCTTCCTGGTAACCAACCGCATGCTCGAGATGTTCCGGAGGAAGTAGCTGATGCCCCCCGTACTGATTAACTTCGCCTACCTGGTAGCTTCGGCGCTCTTCATCATCGGGCTGAAAGGGCTGTCGCATCCGCGGACGGCGGCGCACGGCAATCTGCTGGGCACCACCGGGATGCTGATTGCCGTGGTGGTGACGGTACTTGACCGGCAAATTGTGAGCTATGAGGTGATTCTGGCCGGGTTGGTGGTGGGCGCGGCGATTGGCGCGGTGCTTGCGATTCGCATCCAGATGACTGCGATGCCGCAGATGGTGGCGCTGCTCAATGGATTTGGTGGCGGAGCGTCGCTGCTGGTTGCCGGCGCTGCGCTCTATGAGACGCTCGAAACCGGACAGGCGTTTGCCATGCAGAGCATCGTGGCCACAGCGCTCTCCGGACTGATTGGCGCGGTAACCTTCTGCGGTAGTCTGGTGGCCTTCGGCAAACTGCAGGAACTCATCTCAGGGAATGCCATCAGTTTTCCCGGCCAGCATTTGCTGAGCGCGCTGGTGGCGCTCTCCTCGGTAGCGCTTGCCGTAATGGTTGTGCTACAGCCTGAGAACACGTTCTACTACTGGGCGCTGGTGGGGGTGGCATCCTTGCTGGGCGTGCTGGCCACCATCGGGATCGGCGGCGCGGACATGCCAGTGGTGATCTCACTGCTGAATTCTTACTCGGGCATTGCGGCGGCGGCCACAGGCTTTGTGCTGCAGAACAACATGCTCATCATCGCGGGATCGCTGGTGGGCGCCTCCGGCATCATCCTCACGCAGATTATGTGCAAGGCGATGAACCGCTCGCTTGCGAACGTGCTGTTTGGCGGACTAGGGCAGGCGCCCTCAGTGACGGCGAAGGCTGACGACGTGTACGCGGGCAAGGTGAAGGCAACCTCCGCCGAAGAGATCGCGATGCTGCTGGAGAACGCGCAGCGTGTGGTAGTTGTGCCAGGCTACGGCCTCGCGGTTTCGCAAGCGCAGCACGCCGTCCGCACGCTGGCAAATCTGCTGCAAGCGCGGGGCGTTACGGTGGAGTACGGAATCCATCCGGTAGCGGGGCGCATGCCTGGGCACATGAACGTCCTGCTGGCCGAGGCGGACGTGCCCTACGACGCCCTGAAGGACATGGACGAGATCAACCCCACATTCGCCCAGACCGACGTGGCCATCGTGATCGGCGCAAACGACGTAGTGAATCCAGTAGCGCGTACTGACCCGAAATCGCCCATCGCTGGCATGCCCATCCTCGACGTCGACCAGGCCCGCACGGTAGTTGTGGTGAAGCGCAGCCTGAGCCCCGGCTTCGCAGGCATTCCGAACCCGCTCTTCGCGGCCGACAACACGCTGATGTTCTTTTCCGACGGCAAGAAGGCTGTAAACGACATCATTGCCGCCGTGAAGGACACAGCGTAAACCCTGGGCGCCCGGCTAGCGCCGAGCCGCAGGATGCTGCCAGTTGGGTGCGGCCTAGCATTCAAACTGGTCCGGGCAACTACTGGTTGCGGAGGACCTCGGCGGGCTCCGCGGTGGAGGCTACTCGTGCGGGGAGGACGGCACAGAGCAGCGCAAAGAGGAGCGTGAGCGCGGCGGCTCCGGCGTAGGTTTCGAGGGCCAGTGGGCTCACACCGAAGAGCAGGCTTTCGAGAGAGCGGGCGCACAGGGCCGCGGCTGTCAGGCCAATGAGCATCCCGGGAAGAGCCGTGACGGCGACCTCACTGAATACCAACCAGGCAAGCGCACCCCGTGTGGAGCCCAGCACCGCGCGAAGTGCCAATTCCCGCCTTCGCGAGAGCACCCGGAAGAGCAGCACTCCGTAGACGCCGGTGCCGCATAGCAGAAGGGAAACCACGCCGAAGAGGGACATTACACCGGTCTGGAACTTTGGCTGGGCAAACGCGCCATCGACGAGGTTGTCAAGCGTGCGCATCTGGCTGACGGGAAGCTTTGGATCGATTCCGAGGACCGCTTGCTCCACCTGTTGCTGGAAGTGCTTCGGATCGCCGTGTGTCCGAAGAACAAAATCGCTGCGATGCTGGGCGCGCTGGGTATAGGGGATATAGAGGTCGACACGGGTGCCTTCCCATTCGCGGTAGCGGACGTCCTTCACGACGCCGACGACGGTAGACCAGGGGGTGTTGGCATCGATACGCCCCATCTTGATGCGGCGGCCCACGGCATCCGTGCCGCCGAAATAGTGCTTTGCGGCGCTCTCATTGAGAATCACCACGGGGGCACGCCCTTCGATATCTCCATCTTCAAAGTCCCGTCCCGCCAGGATCGGGATACGCATCGTGGCGAAATAGCGGGGGCTGATGGCTTCGTAGTTCGCGACTGGATTGGTTTTCCATGCTTCGGGATCCTGAGTTTCGGCGACAAAGCGCGTATCCCAACCGACGGCGCCGGAGAGGGGCCGCAGCAGTACCGCGGCGGCGGATTCGACACCCGGCAAATGGCGGAGGACTTCAAGCACACGGCTGTAGTACTGCCGCCGCGCGGGCTGGGGACCGTAGCTTGGGTCCTGCAGGGTAATCCGGAAGGTGAGCACGTTGGTTGGATCGTACCCTGGGTCAAGGGCCATCCAGTTCTGACTGCTGCGCAAGAGCAAGCCCGAAAGGAGCACGAGCCCGGCGGCAAGAGCGATCTCAATGCCCATCAGCCAGCGGCTGGCGCGCTTACCCGCGCGGCTTCCGCCGACGGTGCCGGTTTCTTCCTGGATGGCGTCGCGCGGCTTCAAGCGAACCACAATATGCGCTGGCGCCAACGTCACCACCAGGACACTGAGTGCGGCAATGGCAACCGTGAAGCCGAGCACCGGGAGGCTGAGCCCAATGTTGGAGAGGTTAGGAATCTCGGGAGGTGCGACGGAAAGGAGGGCCTGCAGTATCAGGCGCGCGAACCACGTTCCCACCAGGGCCGCGGCTACACCCGAAACCAGGCTTTCGAGCGCCACCTGTTGCAGCAATGAGGCAATAGGGGCGCCCAGCGAAGAGCGCACACCGAAGTCCCTGGCGCGCCGAAGCGTGCGGCCGACCAGCAGTGCGCCGACATTGGCACAGGCAATCAACATGACCACGCACACGGCTCCGAAGAGGAGCCATAGCGCTTGCCGCATGCGGCCATA
>JAHCHD010000149.1 GCA_026129915.1 Bryobacterales bacterium | reverse complement strand
CAATTGGCTGCACCCGGCGGGGGCAACAAGACCATGGCGCGGAGGTTACGTAAGCCGATGGGGGTGTTCCGCCCGTGGTGTGCGTTTGGCTTGCATACATTCAGAGTGCAGGTTCGGCATCGCATCGATAGAATGGGGGCGGCACCCGGGTTACGGCCAACCGGGCAGCTCATCAAAACCCGTGGAGGAAGAAATGAAATTCACATGGCGCACCCTGCGGACAATGTTCCGTTGCGGCTGCTTTGCGCTGGGGGTCTGCCTGGCCGTGCAGACTATCGCAGCCCAGGCTCAGCCAACCCAGACACTCGCACCCGGCTGGCGATTGGTGTCGTCGAAAGATGGAGCGATTGCCGCGCCGAATGCAGGCGGCCAGCAGACCTCCGCCACGGTATTTGATATTGATGGCGACGGAGTAAAGGATTTCGTCATTACGGAGCGCACCGAAGCGCCTGCAGTGGTGGGTTACCTGTACCGCGGCGGGTCGTGGGAACGCATTGTGATTGAGGCGGGAAAACTGCGTCCAGAAGCTGGCTCCACGTTCGGAGACGTAGATGGCGACGGCGACCTCGACTTTATTGCGGGAGGCGACGGCAGCAGCAATGAAGTGTGGTGGTGGGAGAACCCCGGGCGCGATCTCAAGGGGGACGTCGCCTGGAAGCGGCACACCATCAAGAGCAGCGGTGATCGCAAGCACCATGACCAAATGTGGCTGGATGTAGACGGCGATGGTAAACACGAACTGGTGTTTTGGAACCAGGGGTCAAACGCACTAGTAGTGGCGCATCCGCCAGCGAACCCGCGGCAGCCAGGCGAATGGAAACGCACCGTGATCTACCACTACTCCGGGGATAGTGAGATGCTCCAGCGTGGCTCAGCCCCTGCGTGGAAGAAGCCTAATGAGCACGAAGGGCTGTGGTTTGCCGATATCAATGGCGACGGCAAGAAGGACCTGATTGGTGGCGGCTACTGGTTTGAACACCGCGGCGGGTGGGACTTCCTGGCGCATCCCGTGGATCCCAGCTATCACTTTTCGCGCTCAGCCGCCGGCGACCTGATAGCGGGCGGGCGCCCGGAAATCCTGCTGGTCGTGGGTGATGGGGTGGGTCCGCTGGTGATGTATGAATGGACCAAAGGCACCTGGAAGCCTACCCATCTGCTGGAAGGAGTGGTGGATGGCCATAGCCTGAACGTGATCGACTTCGACGGCGACGGCCACCTGGATATCTTCTGTGCCGAGATGAACCTTGGGAAGAATCCCCAGGCGAAGGCCTGGATCCTGTTTGGAGACGGCAAGGGCAACTTCCGCAAGACGGTGGTGAGTGAGGCCTTCGACCATCACGAATCTCGCATGGAAGACCTGGATGGAGACGGCGACCTGGACATTCTGGCGAAGCCCTACAATTTCCATACGCCAGCCATCCATATATTTCTGAACGAGACGCAGAAGTAGCACGTTCAGGGCTGCTGATAGCGATAGCGCACGTAGGCAAAGGCCATGCTATCGGGCGACCAGGAATTCACGTTGATCGTGCCTTGGCCGCCCGTAAAGGACTCAAGCACCTTGGGCGTCTGCTGGACGGGAACGCCCGCATCCAGGCGGATTAGCCGCAGCTCCACTGGCTTGTTGGCCGGATGACCGGGGGTTCCTTCCAGGTAACTCAGGTACACCAGAGACTTGCCATCCGGGGAGGGGTGCGGGAACCAATCAGCCCGATCTCCGCCCACAACGAGTTCGGCCTGGGAATCTTGTGGCGTTGTTTTGCCTGCGGGTACGCGCCAGATGCTGGTGCTTCCGTTACGGTTTGAATTGAAGTAGATCCAGCGACCGTCGGGAGAGTAGTCCGCCCCGTCGTCGTGTCCGGGGTCGGCGGTCACCCTAATCTCGTCCCCGCCTTCGACAGGGATTACGTAGATATCGAAGTTTTTGTCGCGTTGAGCGCAGTAAGCAAGCATCTTGCCGTCGGGAGACCAGCCATGGTAGTAACTGGGCGTCTTGCTGGTGATCTGCCGGGGCGTGCCTCCGGCGCGGGGTAGCGTGTACATGTGGCCGGCCGAGATCACTAGCGTCTTGCCATCCGGGGAGACGCCATGGTCGTTGTTCAGACGGGTGACCTCGCCGGTGGGGATGGGCTTCAATACAGGACTGGAGAGGTTTACCTCATACAGCACGCCGCCGCCGTTTACCAGCAGATACTTGCCATCGGGAGTCCAGTTGGGGGCCTCAATGTGCTGCGCGGTGGTGAGGATGCAGCGTGTGGATGCCGTTTCAAGGCTAAAGATGCATAGTTCGCTCTGCTGGGGGCGCGTTTGCGCTGCCAGCAGGCACGCAGCAAGCAAGAGGGCAAGCATCACGCGGACGGAAGACGCAAACATGGGAACTCCTTTGACGGCATCGTAGCAGCCTTCGGTGGATCAAGGTTGAGCTGCCAACGCATGCCGCATGAGGCAAGTAGCAAGGCCTATCCGGACACAACGGTGAACAGCGGATCAAATACTTCACCAGCAGTTCGTTTGCTCGTCATCCATCGAAGGCAGTAGACCTGGCGCGGATCGGTGACACTGCCCGTGATGCTGTTGACAGCCACTTCCAGCAAGAAGTGCGACAGCGGATCGCGAAAATAGTCGACGTCAAACTCGGTCTTAACGTACACAACGCCGCCCTCGGAACGGGTATCGCGTTCGTGAAAGCAGATCTGCAGGTTCGCCTGGCCGAACCGTTTCTCTTTGAAACCAAGGCTGGCGCCCGGATGGAACAAGCCCGCGGCTCCTACCTCCATGAAGATGCCTTGTACGGCAGCCTGCTTCACCTCGTCAATGAAGTCCTTTCGGCACCACAGAAAGCAACGGTCGGGCTGCAAGTCGCTCTTTTCGAACGAAAGCGCAGCGTGCATGTAGGTGCCCGGATTGCCTGAGGAAAACGGAAGGCCGCGGAGAATTTCCCAAACATTAAGGAAGCAGCCTAGCGCGGTGGGACGCGACTCAAGCAATTCTCCATACAGATTTCGGGCGGCCGATGCGCGCGAGGCGGTGCGGGTCAAGAGGTCGCGCAAAGCGGGATCGCTGCTGCCCAGCGCGCTCCAAGTGGATCGGTTGAAGTTCAGCTGCCCGCGGGTTGGAAGCAGCATGAGATGGAATTCCTCCGTCGCGTCGCGCTTCACGTGGATGGGAAACCAGCCGGCTTGGCGGTAGCCGCGGGCGCTGACGATCACGGAGTAGGTTGACCGCGCACCGGAGCGGGCGGCCACGCCGGCGAAGCGCAGGCTGCTTTCTTTGCTGAACGTCCGGTGAGCGAAAGTACCGAAGGGGTCTCGCAGGTGATAAAGCACCGAACGCTGCGCGGCGGGAAAGGGGCTTCGGGCGCCGTCGAACACGTGAACCAGAACATCGCCTTGACGCGGGCTCGAAGCTGGACTTGCCATGGGTACTCCGCAGATTGCACCAGAGAGACTTGAGGAAAGTATACGCTAACCAGCCGTCGCCTTAGCTAGCTGCCACCTTAGCCGGGCGGGCGCACCTACGGAGTTGCGGGCGTCGGTACCGGTGGCAGAGCGGGGGCGGCATCCTTTGATTCGGGCTTGCCTGGGGGAAGAATGAATACCTTGTCGCCGGGCTTATGGAGATTGAACAGTCGCCGAATTTCGAGTTCCTGCTCCATGTAGTTTTCTTCGGTGTTCTTGAGACGTTCCTCGCGCTCTTCCTGCCTCTTGCGCAAGTCTGCGTTCAGTTCTTGAAATTCGCGAATTTGCTGCTGGTTTTCAATCCAACGGGACGCTTCCTCAGGAAACCGCATGCCGAGGGCGGCGAGCAGTGCGCCACCAAACACGAAACAGATCAGCAAAACCAGCGTGTTGGCGCTTCCTGTGTGACGGTGGCGGGGGAAGACAATCCGGCTGCCGCTTCCAACGGATTCCTTGCGGGAAGCTCCGCTTCTAAATAGGTATTGGATTCCGGACAGCATCTTCGGCAAAATAACTTATTCCATTAATGTCTGGAAAAGAGCGCTCATGTCAAACAAAATCATCGTGTTTTGCACAGTTGCTTCGGTCTCGGAGGGAAAATACCTTGCACAGGCGCTGGTGGCGGAAGAATTAGTTGCATGTGTTACATTGCTTCCACCCGTTCAGAGCGTGTACCGCTGGCAGGGAAAGATAGAAGAAGCAGAGGAAGTGCTGTTGTTGATCAAGACCCGCGAGGGTAGATGGGAGGCCGTGCGGCAACGTATTCAGGCACTGCACTCCTACGAGAATCCCGAGATCATCGCCGTCCCTATTACGACGGGCAGTCCGGCTTATCTGGAGTGGATCGACCGTTCGACAGGACTGCAGTAGATGCACGACGAAATTTCTCAGTTGCCACTGACACACCTTGCGTGATGAAGTAATCAGACATGTCCGCGTCCACCCGCACTCCCACCAAGCCGATACCTCCGGCATCAATGCGACCCACAACTGTCCGCCGCGGCGTCCTTTGGGCCGCCGTCACTCTGGGAGTGATTACCTATATTGACCGTGTTGCCATTTCGCAAGCGGCGCCCTTCATGACCCGGGACCTGGGCTTTTCATCCAGCGAGATGGGGGCTGCGTTCGCCGCCTTCGCCTGGGGTTATGCGCTGTTCGAAGTGCCGGGTGGATGGCTGGGCGACTGGCTGGGGGCGCGCAAGGTGCTCACCCGCATCGTCATCTGGTGGTCAGCGTTTACTGCCTTCACGGGCATGGTGTGGAACATCACTTCGCTAGTGGTAGTGCGGTTTCTGTTTGGTGCGGGCGAGGCTGGATGCTTCCCCAACCTGACAAAGATGTTCAGCGCCTGGCTGCCAAGGGACGAACGTGCCCGCGCGCAGAGCATCATGTGGATGAGCGCGCGCTGGGGCGGGGCCATCACGCCTCAACTTGTCGCCTGGACATTGCTGTTTGTGAACTGGCGCGAGACCTTCTACATTTTTGCGGCGCTTGGTGTGGTGTGGGCCGCAATCTTTGTGTGGTGGTATCGCGACCGGCCGAGCGAACACCCGAAAATCAATGCGGCGGAGCTAGCGCTACTTGAGGACGCCGAGAAGAATGCCGTCGGCAACGCCCATGTCCCCTGGAGCCAGTTAGTGAAGAGCAAGGACATCTGGCTGCTGTGGGCGCAGTATTTCTGCGTCTCCTGGGGCTGGTATTTCTATATCACCTGGCTACCCACCTACTTGAAAAACGCGCGCGGCCTGGAACTTGCTCAGAGCGCGCTGCTTGCGGGGCTTCCCCTATTCCTGGGAGGCATCGGCTGCCTTGCCAGCAGCTACCTGGTGGCCTATGTGGCGAAGTTCACGCAAGACGTGGGTCTCGCCCGCCGTTGGGTGAGTGCCGGTTCACTCACCGCCGCTGCGGGTTTCCTTACCGCGGCAGCCTTTCTGAGCGACCCCATTCTGGCGATGGTGGCGATGGGCATGTCGAGCTTCACTAACGACCTGACGGTGCCCTCCGCCTGGAGCGCCTGCATGGACATTGGCGGTCGTTTCGCGGGTTCTGTCTCTGGTTCCATGAACATGATGGGCAATCTGGCAGGCGGGCTTGCGCCGCTGGCAGTCGGGTTCATCCTTGACTGGTCAAACCAGGACTGGAACCTGGCTCTGTTCGTGTCTGTGGCGATCTATTTTCTGGGCGCGATCTGCTGGCTGTTTCTGGATTCCAACCACAGGATCGACCAGGACGACGAGGCGGAAGCCTAATCCGACTTTTGCAGTTGGAGGCGCAAATCGGGCCTGGAGTGGTTGTTGTTGCCCGTAAGCGATTGATCGTGCAATGGCGGTGCCCGGAAATCGGGCAGAGTGAAGGCCTCCGCTCATTCGTGGCTGGCCAGAAACTGGCATTCTACAGCAACGGCGGGGTAGGCGATCACCTCAGAGTGAACGGCGGGAGTGTCAACCATATCGACGACCACCTCGACTTGGTAGGAATCCGCAACGAGCTTGCGGAGAGGGTCTCCGCATTTGTTCTTCATCCAGCGATCCGCACAGATTGGCCCGAGTTGGCTGCATGGGGTGCCGGTGCGATGCCGAGCGAGCGAAGGAGAGCAAGCACGTTGGAACGTGTTGCTTCGAAGGTGGCTTTGGGGATTTTAGCCGCGCGAATGCACTCACCGAGCGCAGGAGCCAGGGACTCGCAGCCTTGGCCGCCGCCTCTCTTGTAGGTCGTGCTGGGTAACGACATACTCTCCCAGCATCCGCCTTGCCCCGCTTCGGATTCGCTCGATCGCGCTGCCACTCTTGTCCACCGGATTGCTTTCGGCAAGTGGGTGTTGGAAATAGACGTGAACCTCTGCCTCGCGCAACCAATCTTGCAGGATGCGTTCAGCGACGCTTGGTTCAATTGTCCAGGCGACAGGTTGGCCATAGTGCCTTCCGACACGTTCAAAAAACTCACGGGAGATACCGCCGATCACATGTTCCTGGCGGTCCATGTCGGTACGGCCCAGGCCTCCAGAGAGCATCCCGCCGATATGCCCCCCCGGCTCCACCAGTCCGACATCCGCACCAAGGCGGGCTGCCGCAATGGCTGCTGCTGCACCCCCGGCGGTTCCGCCATAGACAATCACGTCATGCCGCACTACAGCAAGTAAGGGCAGGCTGAGCAGGCCAAGAAGAATGCAGATCAAGCGCATATCGGCAACGATATCGAAAGGGATGATGCGCGGCAAGCTTTGGCGCTTCGATGCGTAGCTAAACGTCCCATTGTTCTTTGACGTTGAACATCAAACCGGAAGCAGGGGCTTTCGATTGGGCTTTGAAGACGGAGCTTTGGGGATGACGCTACGGCCTATGACCGGCACGCCCCAAGCCTCGCTGCCTTGCGCGAGTGGCTCCCATGCCTGGGATTCCGAATGGCCTTTGCGGATCCCCTTAGTTCAGGATCTCCAGCGTGTAGTTCGCGATGAAATAGATGCCCACGGCAACAAAGACGAGGGCGGTAATGCGGCGCGCCCAGATTTCCCAACTGGTGACTTTTTGGAAAACGTTGCCCAAGGTGCGTGCGCCAAAGGCGACGAGAATGGCGAAGCCAAAGACCGGTAACGCCGTGCCCGCGCCGTATAGCAGCGGAAGCGTGAACGTGGAACCGGCTTGGGTGGAGAGCGGGATAAGGCTGCCGAAGAAGATCGCTGCGGATACCGGGCAGAAAGACAGCGCGAACAGAACACCCAGAAGAACGGCGCCGCCAGAACCCCACGCATCGGCTTTTTCGCGCAAGCGCTGGCTGATGCGGCCACCCCATTGAGGGAGGCGAAGGGGAACGAGGTCGAGCAGCAGAATGCCAGTGAGCACTAGAATTGGGCCGATGATCTGGTTCATGCGCGTCTGGAGCCAGTAGGCTACATCGGGCAGGGAAAGGAGGCTCGAAACCAGAACAGCGGCGAGCACGACGTAGGCGAGCATGCGACCAGCCGTGTAGAGCATTCCGGTCAACAGTACGCGTCGCGGCTGCTCAATGCCCTTAGCGATGTAGGAGATGGCCACGACGTTGGTGGCAAGCGGGCAGGGGCTGATGGAAGTGAGAATTCCCAGCCATACCGCAGAAGCAGCAGACACCCAAATGGTATCCATTGGTTAGGAGCCCCCCATGATTGCTCTTACTTCTTGGACGACGTAAGACTCAAACGCCTTGCGGTTCCCAACAAGATTCCAGGTGTCGTTGAGGACCTTATGCTTGATCTCCTGCCCGTTGTGAAGGCGGAGGAGCACAACCGACTTTGTGTAGAGCTGGAACTTCTGGATGTAGTGCCGGTTAGAGGGCTCTTGGACGTTTACGGCACGCCATTCGATTCGGCCGCGGTTGAGGTCATCTGCGAAGTGCTGCTTGATGATGTCCGCCGAGTAGTCTTCGATCAGCTTGCAGGTGTAGCAGCGGGCCGTGGTGTGGAAGTAGTAAACAACGAGTTCCTTCGGCAGGCTTGATTTGGCTGGCGGCGCCGCGGTGGGCAGCGGCATGGGTTCCGCGAAGACCACAGATCCGGTACAGTCACTTGACGGCTTCGCCATGTAAGCCAATGCGATGGCCACTATCGCAATGATCAACACATTCAGGGTTTTCGGATTTCGCATCATGTCCCCTCTCACGTTCACCTGCTCCGCCAATAACAAGAGATTCAGGTGCGTATATCTGTAATATAGACAGACGTGGCGGCAGCCGGGCGGGCCGCCGAGCCTGTCGCCTCCCTAGGCCAGTAGGGTTTTAACCTCGGCGACGGTCGCCACTTTGCCGGTGAGCTTCACGGCGCCATCCACCGCCAGGGCGGGTGTCATCATCACCCCAAAGCTCATGATCTGGTTGATGTCAGTGATCTTTTCGAGCTGGTAGTCGAGGTTGAGCTCTTGTGCGGCCTTTTCGGCGTTCTCAGTGAGTTGGCGGCACTTTGCGCAGCCGGTACCCAGAATCTGAATCTTCATTTCGTTCATTCTCCTTGTCAAAACATCACCCTGGCGCTAAGAGACCAAGGCTCCGTACATCATTCCCGTGAATGCCGCGAGCACGATGACCAGCGACACGAAGGCAACCGTCTTCTTCAGTCCCATCACGCTGTGGATGACCAGCATGTTGGGCAGCGAGAGGGCCGGGCCAGCCAGCAACAGAGCGAGCGCGGGTCCCTGGCCCATGCCGCTACCCAGTAAGCCTTGCAGGATAGGAATTTCGGTGAGCGTGGCGAAGTACATGAAAGCTCCTGCCACGGATGCGAAGAGGTTGGCTTGCCAGGAGTTTCCCCCAACTGCCTGAGACACCAAAGTGCTGGGAATCAGACCTTCCTCTCCGGGGCGGCCCAGCAGCATGCCGGCCACCAGCACGCCCGCGAGCAAGAGCGGCAGGATCTGTTTGGCGAAGTCCCAGGTGGTGACGAACCATTCGTTCATCTCCCAGCCACTGGTGAGCGTGATTGCCGTGAGTCCCAGAAAGCCCGCCGTGAAGGCGATGACGGGTTCGTGAGGGAAGGCGAGGACAAAGCCAATGACGGCAAGCGTCACCCCGCCCACCTTGGTCCAGGCGACGCCAAACCAAAGGCTAAGTACCGCGCCAAGGCCCAGGGCGAAGGCCCCGGTGACGGCCCATTTCGCATCGAAGATCGTATTCCACACGCCTGCGTCGCCCTGCGGTTTGCCCCAGTTGGCGAAGACCAGGATGGCCACCATTGTGGCGAAGAAGACGGCGTTCTTCCAGAGGGGGCGAGTGACCTCGGGGACTGGCATGGCTGCCTGCAAGGCGGCTTTTTCCATCTCTTCGCGGCGGAACAGGAAGTGCATGGCGAGGCCGATGACGATGCTGAAAACGATGGCGCCTACTGCGCGCGCTACACCTAACTGCCAGCCCAGTACACGGGCAGTGAGCACAATGGCAAGGACGTTGATAGCCGGACCCGAGTAGAGGAAGGCCGTGGCCGGGCCGAGACCGGCTCCCATGCGATAGATGCCCGCGAACAGGGGCAGCACCGTGCAACTGCAAACGGCAAGGATAGTGCCCGAAACCGAAGCCACCCCATAGGCCAGCACTTTGTTGGCCTTGGCCCCCAGATAGCGCATCACGGAAGCCGAGTTGATGAAGACGGCAATGGCGCCCGCGATGAAAAAAGCAGGGACGAGGCAGAGGAGAACGTGCTCTTCGGCGTACCATCGGGCAAGGTGGAGGCCTTCGAGGACGGAGCGGTCGAAGCGCGCATTTCCTAAAGGCAGGTAGTAGAACGTCAGAAAGACGCCAACAACCCAGGCCGCCTTTTTCCACTCGGTACGCCAGTCCATTACGGCATCTCCAGCGATTCCAATTGCGTTTCCGCCGTTGACTTCATTACCGCCGCCATACAGTCGAGGAATCCGGTAAGGCAAGGGATGCGCAGCCGGTAGAAGACCTTGGCGCCACGCTTCTCGTCTAACACGAGACCTGCACTGCGGAGGATGGTGAGGTGTTTGGAAACCGTGGAGAGGTCAGCGCCCACGAGTTGCTGAAGTTCGCACACACAGCGTTCGTGTTCACGGAGTTGATCAATCATGAAGAGACGGGACGGGTGGGCGAGGGCTTTCAGCACACGAGCGCGCGCTTCGTAGCAATAGCGGACTTTCGGATCCATAAAACGATTATAGCATAGTTGGCCAAATTGCCAAGCATTTCTGAGATGACGTGTGGCGGCGATCTTTGCCCGTCGGATAAGCGGACCTGGGGCGCGGGTACGGAACGAGGGGTGGCGCGGTGGCCGACGGTGGTGGTGGAGCAGGCGCATCTGGGCACCTGCTCCTTGGACGATTCACGCCGTTTGCTAACCCCCGGGTTGCGCTCTCTGAGTCCGTTATTGCGGCCGAGACGGCCGACGATCGATTCATCGCACTTAGGAAGGCGGGGGCTAGGTTTGGAGGCGCGCCCCAAGGGGAGCTCTTGCGGTCCGCCGCCAAGGGGTCACCGTGGCGGAGGCTGCCCGGATCGAGAGAGCCGCTAGCAGGGTGGCGTGATTCTGGACCCAAAAAGGGTGCCGTCCGCGAAACCATGAAATGCACCATAGGTGGCGGAGAGGAAGCGTTCGCAAGCACTGAAAACGGAGTTTACTTTCTGGTGCACCGTCCCGGCAATTAGAATGAGAAGTCGCAAGCAGCGCGCTCAAGCGCCAGGATGGAGATCGGGAGTTGATGTGAACGTCCCCGGAATCCTTGAACGTCCCCGGAATCCTTGACTTCGGTCGAGGTAGGAATTTCGTCGCCAGCAACATCGGCGTCAAGTTACCGTTCACCTTTCCTCAGCGCCCACCCCAACAGTACGCAGGGCGCCACAAGCCAGCCGGGTGCGTGAGCGCCCGGCCAAACTAAACGGCGCGAAGCGTCCCCGGAGCAGGCGCTCGTATGCGCCTGCGACACATCCACTGGAATTTCGGTGACATAGCCTGATGGCGAAATACGTCTGCTCCGTGCTTCGCGAGCTCGCGGACAACGTCTGCGTGGCCGCCTAACACTCCCTCGTGGATCGCCTGCATGCCCTGCGCTGGGCATGGAGTTCAGGACGTAGCCATGGGCGAAGATCGGTGCTGCAGAAGTTCGGGCGAGACTGCCTTGCTTACCTCGTAACGAAGTTCAGCCATGCCGGTACCGATCTGGCGGACTGACGTCAGCCGCAGGGCTGGGCTCAGTATTCGGCGCGGAAGCAGTTGCTTACCTCTGCCCAAGGTGGCTGAGCCAACCAGCACGATGAGCTCATCGAGGAGTGCCGCATCATGGAACTGCCCCGCAAGGTCGCCACCTCCCACGATCCAGATGTTCTTGGCACCCGCAGCTGCTCGCATTTCGCTGTGAACTGGACGCACGTCCGCATTCACAAATCGGATGTCTGCGCCTTCGATGGCGGGAAGATTGCGGCTGGTAAACACCCAGGCGGGCTGGGTGTATGGCCATGCAGTTCCCATCTCGGAAGCGACGGCCTCGGCATTGCGGAGCATCCACTCGTAGGTGGCTGAACCCATAGCGAGCGCACCGACCTCCGTGATGAACTGTGGGTAACTAGAATCATTCAGATCCCCGAGAGGAGATAGCCAGTCCAGTGAGTCCTCTTCCGTAGCGATGAACCCGTCCAGGCTTGAAGCTGTGAAGTACTGCGTCTTCATTGCTGTGCCCTGTTTCTGAAGTGGATCGCTCGCGTCGACGATCCCGATTCCGCAGCGGGCGGGCACGAGGTACGGGCTGTGTCGCGGGGCCTCAAGCGTTCCGTCATGTCCCCATTATGCACGGTGATTCCCGATTCGCCAGGGGGGTTCGGGGATGGACTGCACCTTTATCGATTTTTCATGAGAGTTTTTTCCCTCCGCCCCCTGTCTACCTGATGGCACGCATGCGGCGCGTAGGTCTCGTAATCACAGGCCTCGAAATCAGGCTACCCTGCCACCGCAACTATAAACCGCAGGAAAGCCCCTACCCTCTCTCGCTACCGGACAAGTTCCCAGGCACGCGCGGCCCCTTTCTTCCCTTGTCCTATCTCCGCAATCTCCGCGCGAAATCTTGGTCCACCCGCGCTCGCCCATCCACCACCAGTTCGCCAAGTTGAAAATTT
>JAHCHD010000148.1 GCA_026129915.1 Bryobacterales bacterium | reverse complement strand
CGCCGGGCGCGTACTCATCCAGCCAGGGGTAATCCCCTTTGGAGAAGTGGCGCGAGTGCTTCACGATGCCCTCACGCAGTTCGAAGGTGAGGTTCAGCCCTGGAAACAATGCGTAGCGGCGCTCCAGCACCTCTACCACGCGAAGTGCATGGAAGTTATGGTCGAAGATCTCCCCGAAGCGCTGCATCTGTCGATTCAGTTCGGACTCGCCTGCGTGAGCATACGGAGGATGGCCGAGATCGTGGGCGAGAGCGAGCGCCTCGGTGAATTCCTCGTCTAGACCGAGTGCGGCGGCGGCGGTCCGGGCGACTAGCGCAACCTCTAGGGTGTGGGTGAGGCGGGTGCGGAAATGGTCACTGCGCTCGGCGGAAAAAACTTGCGTCTTATCCTCCATGCGACGAAACGCGCGACAATGCACAATGCGGTCACGGTCTCGCTGGAACTCGTTTCGATAGGGGTGGGAAAGCTCTGGGTAGCGCCGGCCGCGACAGGCCCTCACCGGAAAGCGGAGATGAGCAAGAGGAGGATCGGGAGGCATGGAGGCGCGGATTATTTGGCCGCCGCGCGTTCCCGGCGAACTACGATTTCCGAATAGAGCTTCGATGCTGAGCGCTGAACCACGCCTTCCTCGGTGCGCAGCGGTTCCAGCAGCTTGAGAGCTTCCTCTGGCTTGGATTGCTGAATGAGTTCAGCCAGGGAGAGCGCGGCTTGTTCCTTCAGGATCATCCTGCCTGGATTTGCCAATACCGCGCGCAACACCGTCTCGGCCTCATCCTTCTTTCCCTGCGCCCTCAGCACACCCGATTTGGCAAAATTCGCCAGGGCCTTCGTATCCGAGTTACCGGTGCTAATGGCTAGGTCGAGGTCTGACAGAGCCTTCGCGAGATCCCCTTTTTCCGCATGATCGGTACCCCGGAAATACACGGCGACTGCAGCCTCGTTGCTGCCGGGATGTTTCGCCAGCAGGTCCGTTACGGCCTGCTCGATTCCCTTTTGCTTCTCGTCTTCCGTGGCGAAAGACTTTCCGCTAGTGGTTCCCGCGGGAACCACAGGAGCCTCCATAACTTGGAAGTACGCACTCAGCGCTTCCGCACGCTCCGCCGCCCGCCACCGGAAAAAGCTCACCGCGGCGAGAATCACCGCCAGGACCACCGCACCGATGATCGCGTAGCGCTTCACTTCGCGCCGATGCTGGCTGAGCCCTTCTAGGGTGTGCCCGACCGTTGTGACAAAGTGATCTGTTTTCAGATCTTTACGAGTGATTCTATCCACTTTGAACCTCAGAAAATACTCTTTTCAGTGTAACACTGGCTGGCGCCTCCATTTTCGACCCTCAGAACGTGAACCAATACTGGAGCCACCGATAATTGGATGGCATGCGGTACAACGAAATGGGAGGGAAGCCGAATGGAGTGGCGCGACCGATTAGCGCTGGAGGAACTCGCCGTGGCAAAGCCATTGCCGGCTTCGTTTTACACGCGCCCCACTGTCGATGTGGCACGCGATTTGCTCGGGAAGCTAGTGGTTTTTCACGGACTGGTCGCGCGGATTGTGGAGACTGAGGCCTACTTGGGCTGTGAGGATTCTGCGTCGCATGCGGCTCCAGGGCCAACCGCGCGCAATGCGGTGATGTTTGGCCCTCCAGGAGTGAGTTATGTCTACTTCATCTATGGCATGTACTTCTGTTTGAATGCGGTGGCGCATCCGGGGGACCCTGCATCGGCGGGCGCTGTGCTGATTCGTGCCGCGGAACCGCTACGCGGACTCGGCGCTATGCGCGAACGGCGCTCTACGGCTAGGCGCTGGCAGGACTTGGCATCGGGTCCAGGAAAGCTGACCCGCGCGTTTGGAATCGGCCGGGCGGAGAATGGAATCTCGCTGGTGGATGGCCCGCTACGGTTTCTCGAACTCCCGGTCGGCGAAGCGCTGGTTGTTGGCGTTTCCCCGCGCATTGGCATTCGCAAGTGCGCGGATTGGCCTCTGCGCTTCTTCGCGACTGACCACCCCTGCGTCACCTCCTCTCCCCTGAATAGAGCGGGCACGCCTGCACTGGCAGGGGCCTCGCCTATGCGACGATAAATAGCCGGACCGCGGAAGCCCCAGTCGGGCGCATGAACCGAAGGGAGCACTGGCACGTCCCAAGGGGCAAAGCGAGCAGATATCCATGCTGATACCAACAGTTTTTCGGGAATATGACATCCGCGGTGTGGCTGACCTCGACCTGACCAGCCCCGGAGTGGAACTTCTGGGCCAGGCCGTGGGCACCATGCTGCGACGGCGGGGAGGCTTGCGCGCCCACGTTGGCGCCGACTGCCGTTTGAGCTCTCCGCGGCTGCGCGAGGCGATCATCACAGGCTTGCGGAGGGCAGGCTGTGCGGTAGCCGACCTCGGAACCGTACCCACCCCGGTAACCTACCATTCGGTGCTGCGGTCCAAGGCGGACGGTGGCGTGATGGTAACTGGTAGCCACAACCCCGCCGACTATAACGGCTTTAAAGTAATGGCGGGCGCGAGCACCATCCACGGTGAGGAAATCCAGCACCTGCGGCACTTGATCGAAACCGGCGATCTGGAAGAGGGCGCAGGTTCCTTGGAACAGGTGGATGCCGTAACGCCGTATGTAGAGGATCTTGTGGCGCGCTTCCAGTTTTCGCGCCGCGTGAAGGTCGTGTTCGATGGCGGCAATGGCACCGCTGGACCAGTGCTTCACCGGGTGCTTGAGAAGCTGAACGTCGATCCGGTGGAGATGTTCTTCGATATGGATGGGCATTTCCCTAATCATCATCCTGACCCCACTGTCCCCGCATTTCTCAGCCACCTCATAGATGCCGTTCGCGTGAGCGGCGCGGAACTGGGTATCGCCTTCGACGGCGACTCCGACCGCATCGGCGCCGTGGACGAGCAGGGCAATGTCGTCTACGGGGACATGTTGATGCTGATCTTCGCCCGCGAGATCCTCAAGCAGCACCCCGGCAGCACCTTTATCGGAGAGGTGAAATGTAGCCAGATTCTCTACGACCGGATTGCCGCTTTGGGCGGGAACCCGATTATGTGGAAGACCGGGCATTCGCTGATCAAGGCCAAGATGAAGGAAGAGCGTGCCGCGCTCGCTGGTGAGATGAGCGGCCACATGTTCTTCGCTGACCGCTACTACGGCTACGACGACGCCCTCTATGCGGCCATGCGCCTGGTAGAAATCGTGAGCGCTTCCGCAGCTCCACTGTCGGCGCAGCTTTCCGATATCCCGGCCACCTACAGCACGCCCGAACTGCGCATGGATAGCCATGATGAGGTTAAGTTCGCGGTGGTAGCAGAAGCAGCGCGTCTGCTGAAGGATCGTGGAGAGAAGGTGATTGAGATTGACGGAGCGCGCGTGCTCTTCGAACACGGCTGGGGCTTGGTGCGCGCATCGAATACGCAACCCGTGCTGGTGATGCGCTTTGAGGCGGAGTCGCCCGAGGAACTCGCAAGCTACCAGCGGAAGATCGAGGCCACCCTCGCCGAGGCAAGTGCCACCGTAAGCGCCCGTGGAGACTGATCTGGCTGGCGATTTTCTGGCGGGCGATTGCCTGGGCATTGGCGGACGCTCAGAATTGCGCAACTTCTAGATGGAAATCAGGATATCGTTCTCTTAGGCAACGGAGTGTCTAAGATGACCCGCAGAGAGTTCATGGCTGCCTCGGCCGCAATGGCGGCGACGGGGCAATCCGGTTGGGCGCAGCAGGAAAACTCGTGGTATCAGCGCCCCATGCGCTGGGCGCAAGTGGCGTTCACGGAAGATGACCCCGGCAACTACGACCCCAATTTCTGGCTCGACTACTTCGAGCGGATTCACGCCGACGCGGCCTGCCTGAGCGCGGGCGGCGTGGTTGCTTTCTATCCCACCAAGGTGCCGCTGCACTATCGGAGCCGATTCCTCGGGAATGGCGATGCATTCGGCGAACTGTTCGAAGGCTGCCGCCGGATGGGAATGAACGTCATCGCCCGCACCGATCCGCACGCATGCCGGGAGGACGTATTCCAGCAGCATCCTGACTGGGTGGCGCGGGACGCCGAGGGAAATCCGCGCCGACACTGGGCCGCACCGGACCTCTACGTCACCTGCGCACTAGGCCCTTACAACTTCGAGTTCATGACGGAGGTGACGCGAGAAATCGTCTCCACCTACAAAGTGGATGGCATCTTCGCAAACCGCTGGGCAGGCCATGGCATGTGCTTTTGCGATCACTGCCGGCGCAACTTTCGCGCCTTCAGCGGACGCGACCTGCCCGCCACCAACAACCCCGCGGACGAGGCGCGCCGCCAATACATCGTGTGGCACGAGCAGCGGCTCTTTGAGTGCTGGAAGGTGTGGGACGATGCCATTCGCAAGATCAATCCACAAGCCAGCTTCATCGCGAATTCCGGCGGTGGTGCTCTGTCTGAACTGGACATGAAGACCGTGGGCGGTCTGGCGGAAACCCTGTTTGCCGACCGGCAGGCGCGCCGCGGGCTGATGCCACCGTGGTCAAACGGCAAGAACGGCAAGGAATACCGCTCCACCATGGGGAACAAGGCCATCGGCGGCATCTTCAGCGTGGGGGTCGAAGAACCTTATCGATGGAAGGACTCGGTGCAGTCGGAGGCAGAGATCCGCGTATGGGTAGCTGACGGCATCGCCCACGACCTGCGGCCCTGGTTCACAAAGTTCAACGCCAAGCCAATTGATAAACGCTGGATGCCTGTGGTGGAGAGCATCTACCAGTGGCACTGGAAGAGCGAGCGCTACTTGCGCAACACGCGCTCACTGGCGCGCGCGGCGATGGTGTATTCGCAGCAGACCGCGAGGTTCTACGGAGGGGAGCAGGCGCGTGCATGGGTGGAAGAACCGTCGCTGGGCTTCTATCAGGCAATGGTGGAGGCCCGCATTCCCTTCGACATGCTGCACGACGGAACGCTCGAGCCCAGCAACGTGGATCGCTACCAGGTGCTGGTGCTGCCCAATATCGCTGCGCTCTCTGATGCGCAATGCCGGCAACTGGAGGCATACGTCGAACGCGGCGGCAGTCTCGTCGCCACCTTCGAGACATCACTTTACGACGAGTGGGGAAAGCAGCGGTCGGATTTCGGTCTGGCCTCCTTGTTCGGCTGCTCCTTTGCGGACAAAGTGGAACGCCGGATGCAGAACTCCTACCTGAACCTGGAGGCAAACGCGGATGGGAGCTGGCACCCGCTGCTTAAGGGGCTGGAGAGCGTACCTCGCATCATCAATAGCGCGGGACGTGTACACACAAAGACCGTACGGACGGTTAGGTCGCCACTGACACTGGTACCCAGCTACCCGGACTTACCCATGGAAGATGTGTGGGCGCGCACACCTCGCACGGATACTCCCATGGCCTTCTGCCGCACGCATGGTAAGGGGCGCGTGGTGTATCTGCCCATGGACCTCGACCGCACATTCTGGGAAGTGCTAAGCAACGACCACGCACTCGTGCTGCAGAATGCCGTCGCGTGGGCGGCGGGAAGCGCACCCCCGCTGATGGTAACTGGAGACGGGCTTCTGGACGTATCTTTGTGGAGGCAGGAGGCCTCTGTCACCGCGCATCTTGTCAACCTCACCAACCCAATGGCAATGAAGGGGCCTTACCGGCATATCTTCCCGGCAGGACCATTCACGGTGTCGATGGCAGTGCCGGAGAATACACGGATTTCTGGAGTCCGTTTGCTGGTGGCAGACCACCAAGCCAGCTTCCGCCTGGAAGACGGCAGATTGTTGGTTCCAGTTCCCAGCATAGGGGTGCATGAGATCGTGGCTGTCGATCTCGCCTGACGCTTCGTAAAAGCCCCCGGCAACGCCAGACAGTCGCAGCGTACACAATCAGCCTGGATTCGGTATCGCCCAGGACCTGTCGCCCCACCATCAGGGGAATGCTTACAGAAAACGTGCCCGGTGCTGCCAGGCCTGCCAAATCGACTCAGTCACCACGATACAGCCTGCGCAGGACTTCCATCTTCTCGGGGTCCTCAGCCACGGCGCCAATGGTAAACATCTGCAAACCACTGGCTCTCCCGCTGGCGCCGCCGCGCATCACTTGCTCGAACTCCGCGGCGGAGACAGCAGACGGAGAGCCATGCGCTTGGACGATGGGCCAGATGCGGACACTGGCGGGAAGCCGCTGGGAAATCCACTCCACGTAGTCGCGCACCCAATGCGGATCGCGCCCCATCCGCTTGTGATACACCATCGGGGAGAACACATCCACCTCCGGCGAGAGCAGGTCGAAGTCAAGTCCCAGAGTGCGGCGCCGGGCGCCGTTGAATTCCGCGTCGGTCCAGGGGCAGTGATAGACCCCCAGCAGGGCTTCCGGACGCTTACGCCGCAACACTCCGCGGCACAGCCTCGCCCACTCCACTAGCACCTCGGCGCGCCAGTCGCGCCACGTACTGTCGTGACGCCCGAGAATCCAGCTTGCTTTCTCCGCAGTGCTCGCTCCACCGGGACGAAGCCCTGTGGCTCGTTCAAATGCTCCCAGGCACGACGGGCAGAAGCAGGTCTCGGGCAGGATGGGCTCCGGCTCCTCAAACTGCGCGTGCCAGTGGAAATAGTCCATCCAAACACCCGCCAGCGCGAACTTGTCCAGCAGATCGCCCAGTTGCTGGAGGCGGTAGGCGCGAAAGCCCGGTTCGGTGGGGCACGCCCCCAGAAACCAGGTCGCGGCCGGGGCCTGCTCACCCCGCTCGTTGATGGGCCATGCCTCCGGATGGGTTTCCACGTAGCCCTTTCCGTTCAGGGTGGCGAACTCGGCATACACCTTCGCGCCTTCGCTGGAAGCCCGCTCGACCAGCTCCGCGTTGATGGATCCACCGTGCACGAAGACCGCATTCACCCCGTGCAGGTCGAGTCGCGAGCCAGTTCGCCAAAATGGCGCAGGACTGGAATAGGTGCCTCGCACCTGGATGGAAAGGGAGGGAGGCGTCTGCGCGGGCAGATCCATCAGGAAGACTGTGCTGGCAGCGCCCGCGATGAAGCTGCCCAGTTCACGACGTGTGAGATCCTGCCCAGGGTTGTACTGCGACCGTCTAGCGAGATTGCTGGACTCTCCGGGCATGATCGTCGTAGCGGTGACAGTCGATACGCCTGCCAGCTTTGGTTGGTTCATGTTGCTGGACCCTCCGGACGCCCCCAGGATATCGAAACGAACGAAGGCCTACAGACCCCGCAGAGCCAGGTCAGTGAACCAGTAGACCGGGAAGCGAACATCCGCCCCATCGACGGCAAACAGGGTGACGACGAATGGAGGAACGTGTGCCTCGTGGCGGGTTCAGGCAGGGCTAGGGCAGCGTGCGGATCCGGATGTCCTTGAACTCGATCTTCAGCTCATCACGGGTGTGCAGTTGTAGGGCAATCTGGCCGCTTCGCCCCACGCGATGATTCTGATGCGCTTCGTCGAAAAGTACCGCACTGAGATCCTTATCGGTAATCACAACTCCGTTTACCTTAGTGGTGATTCGCCCACCACGGCAGAGGATCTCCATCTGGTTCCACTCGCCGGCGCGCCAAGTCCATGTGGAGGGTCCTTGTTCGGGAGCGATATCCCAATTCGGAAGTGACGGGTGAATCCAGCGGCGGGCCTCCCAGGTTTCGTCGTAGATCAGCCCGTTGCGCCAGGGCGTAGGCGGGTGGATATCCACCTGTGGCCCGTGCAGCCATTCCTTCGCGGCATCCCATCGGCTGCGGATCTGCACTCCGGAGTTGCCCGTCGACTCCGGATAGTCGCGCACCTGCAGATGCAGTTCGAAGTCAGCGAACTCGCCGTCACGAATCAGCCACACGTAGTCGTGATCCTTGCGCCCCATCGAATCGGCGCGGATCGCCCCGTCAACTACGCTCCAGAATCCGCGATTGCGATCAGCGGGCTTCGCTTCCACGCGCCAGCCGTCGAAGCTCTTGCCATCAAACAGCGATTGCCATTCCCCCGCAAGCGAAAAGGATGCAAACACGAGTATCAGTGCGGCAAATCTCATTTCCTGGCTATCGTATCCAGAAAACAATGGGCGCACAATGGTGATTCATCAAGGCGCGGACACGTTTCTGAGTATTTAGGCCATACCGATCCGAGGATCGATCTTCGCTGAGCAGGTGAGCGCGTTCCTTGGCACGAGCAAGGCCCGTCCCTCGATATCAGTGAGCGGCCACATCGCGTATGAAGGGAATCGCGATTCCAGCATCGGGCACGAAATGGACCGGAAGGGGATCGTCGCGATCGAGTTCCAATACGTAATCCCGTAAGCATGCAAATCGGCGCATGCGACCGTGATTATCTTGCGATGGATGAAGCCGTGGTCGCCATCACCGCGGCGTGGTCTCCCATCGGGGGGAGGCGAAAACGGTGGCGAAGTTCCTGGTAGCGGGGCAGCCCGCGATGTCGCAGCAGTCCCGGATCCGCCAGCACGTACGCGGTCTCCTGCTCGCCGCGAGCCGCGGACTGTTCCAGCAAAGTGAGAGCTCGGTCTACGTCGCCCAGCGCGGAGTAGACGCGAGCCTGCAAGTATGCGGGTAACCGACTGCGCGCCATGATTCGCTTGGCCTCGTCCGCATTCCCTGCAAAGGCATTGACCACTGCGGAAACCGTTTCGAACTCCACGGGGTCCTGGCCGGCAAGAGGGGCCGCCTCGCGGAGCAAAGCTAGTGCCTCGGCACACTTCTCCGAATTGGCTAGCGCGAGCGCCTTCAGAAGGTATCCGCGAAGTTCATCTGGCTTCAACTCCATCGTCGCGGATAACTGATGTACCGCTTCGTCAAACAGCCCCGCTCGGTACAGAATGAAGGAATAAGTCCAGCTGTAGGACGCCACCGTCGGCTCAATCAATACGGCCTCGCGGATCTCTGCGAGCGCCCTCTCGGAGTCTCCCAACAGAGACAGCAGCAGCGCACAGTGCCGCCGGAAGGGCGCATCGTTGCTACCATAACTGGCACCCTCCTCACAGGCCTTCACGCCGGCTGCCCAATCGAAATCCACGAAATGAGCCGCCTGCACTCTTGCCGCGTAGGCTTCCAGAGTGGAAGGATCAAGCCGCAGAGCGGTATCAGCCGCTGCGTGACCGGGGTTGCGCAACTCCCGGCGACCGCCGGCGGCAAGCGCAATTAACGCACGAGCCCTGCCAGCGTGCGCCTGGGCGTAGTTAGGGTCAATGGCGGCGGCTTGCTCGTAGAGTTCGCGCGCTTTGTCCATGTTGCCCTGATCGTAGAAGTGCCGACCCTTTAGGTACAGAGCCCGCGCTTCGAGACGCTGGCGTGAGGGGGCAGCCTCCTGTTTGGCTGCGGCAATCCGCGCGGCAATGGCTCGGCCAATCTCATCTTGCAAGATCAGAGGGTCTGCGTCGTCACGCTCCCACCGCTCAGACCATACCCGGTAGCCGGTGGCCGTCTCATTTAGGTGAGCGGTGACTCGAATGCGTCCGCCGGAGCGACGAACGCTCCCCTCCAGGATCCGCTCTGCTCCCAGTTTCTGCCCAATATCCCGCAAATCTCCAGTCCGCCCTTTGAACTCAAACGACGAGGTGCGACCGACTACACGGAAACGGTCATGCTTTCCAATTTCGTCAATGATTTCCTCGGTAAGGCTATCGCAGAAGGTTTCCTGGTCCTTCGTATCGGAGAGATCCAGGAACGGCAGAACGGCCACAGAGCCTGGCGTCGAAGCGATACTTCGCCAGAGCGGTGTATTGGCAACCAGCCACCACCCCGCCACAGCCAGTGCCACGGCTACAGGAATGGTCCACGCCCAGGCAAAACGTCGAATCGATTGTTCAGTTGCAGGTAAGGGCTCTGGATCCGGATCTATCTGCTCCACGAACAGTGGGACATAGGCGCCTCGGGGATACTCGATGCGGACAGCGTCGCGCGCCCCCGCGCCCAAATAGTGCTCCGCCAGCCGAGCCCTCAGCTTGGCCATGTTCACCCGGACGATGGCATCGAGTTTCGGGTCAAACGAGGCTTCCCGACCGAAGACTTCCACCGCGATAACGGACTCCTTCAGTTGGTGGGCGCGTCCGTCGAGCGCCGTTTCTACGGTGAAGCGCAGCAGTTGGCAAAGTCGCTCCGAGGAGCGAAATCGGGGGGATGCCACTAGGCGGTCAACCGCGATCTGAATGTCTTGAGAGGCAGGCGGCACAGGCGTTCTTTATGAGGTTACCCGGAAATCATTCCACCTGCAAGTGTTTGGTTCTACGTTGTTAATCGCATGTTAAGCACCCCTTTTTACTTCACCTGGGGCCAGACTCCATGCCATCGTCAAACCTGACTGCGCCCAGCAGGCACCGGATTCGACTGGGAGAGTTCGTCCTTGCTTGCAAAATGCTGTGGCGCCGCCATGGGGGTTCGTCTGGACCACGATTCCCCCATGGCGTCTTGTTCCCATCCTCCCGACAGGACGTCAGCCAGTGAGGGGAACCGGTGCGTGGACCAATTCTTGAGAAGGAGTATTCATGGATCTGCAGCTTGTGATTTATGACGTAGAAGGCCGCACAAAAGGCTCTGTTGACCTTGTGATTACCTACCACGACAAGCAGTGGGCAATTAGCGGCGACCCTGCTGGAATTTGGCCGTCGATTGGATCCTCCTCCAGTGGGAAGCTGGAAGTTTCGGGGAGCGGAGAGGTCTTCATCGCGGACCGTGAGCCGGGTGGGAATCCTCGCAGCGTCCTGGCGCTAACCTCGGCTCCAACGAGTGACACGGCCATCGGACACGTCGGCACTGGCCGTATTGTGGTGCCGACCGATCCGTCCTACAAGGACGGAAAGGTCTTTTGGAAGTTCGAGATGTCGACGGTCCGACGCCGGATGTTGTCACTCATGAGGGAGTGCGTTCCCATGCAGGAGATGACCTCCTCGATGCCGGAGTTCAAGGCGCTCACCGGCTACGACACGGCTCGGATCAAGAAGGATTTCTGGGAGAAGAAGCCGAACCCGGTCACCACATTCACCTGCTGCAATCTTTTCCTGCAAGCAATGGCCCTTCGGTGTGGGCAAGCTGTCGGGAAGGTGCCCGGCAGCAAACTAGCCAGTGGGACGTTACTGCTGAACCATGTTGACGCCGATGTGCCCGGTTGCTGGATTACTCCCGGTGATGGCAGGGCGCCAAGGCCGGGGGACTACTACTCCGTGCCCTACATTAAGGGGAAGCAGATCCAGCAATACGGCCACGTGGGGTTGGTTGCGAAGATCGAGAATGGCGTTTGGACTTCGCTTGACGGCGGGCAGGGCGGGTTCTCTCAGAAGATCGACAAGATTAAGTGGGTGAATCGCGGCATTCTTGACCCCAGCAAAATGAATGGTTGGGTAGACATCGACATCTACTTTGGAGGTGCTGAATACCTCCAGAAATACCTGAAGCGTCAGAAAAAGAAATGAGAAGAACCGTCGGCTGCCCAGAACCCGATGGCTGGGAGAAAGTGCGGGAGCGGTTGGACAAAGGGGCGGACGATCCCCCGGCAGAGGGGAGGAAACCATTCGACATTCCAAATGTGCGCCCGATGGCGGGGCTAGGCACAAAGTCCCGGTCGTCGATAGCATCGCCGGCTCCGTTGACGCAAGTACAGCCTGCTGCAAGGGGAGGGGCAGTGCGGTTACACTCGACCCACCTCATGGGATCCCTGGAATTCCGTATTGACGCAGAGGCAAAGCAATATATTGGAGGTTTGCTGGAATCGCTGCGCGAGGACCTCGCTACTCAGGGCGACCTTCTGGATATCGGGATCGTTCAAGATGCGCAACCGCAGGTGTCACCACCCAATGCCCCACGCCGCCGCGAAAGCGTCTAATGAGCACACGGTCCTCCCGCGCGGGTTCGGGCTGGAAGGCATGCCAGATTGGCGATAGCATAATCTGGTGATCGGCCATCTGTTCCTTTCGGCGGCTCTGTTGAGTTTGCTGCTATGCAGCGTCGCGAGGATGCCAGCGCAGCCGGCGGCACCTGTGGCAGTTACAGGCACGCATCCCCGCGAGTGGATCGACCCGGACACGGGACATCGCGTTGTGCGGCTGACAAACGAACCTGGAA
>JAHCHD010000147.1 GCA_026129915.1 Bryobacterales bacterium | reverse complement strand
GGCGGCTGCGGAGGCGGCCAGATTATTGAGTTGATCAGCATCCTCACGGACAAAATACAGTTCCTCGGCGGGGCGCTTACCGAAGCCAAGTTCGTAGTGCATGCGGTAACGCTGTTGCACTTGAGGATTGAGGAAAAAGTCTTTGGTTGGGCACGCGTCCACATCGCCATGGGTGGTCTTGTTGGATGAAATGAAGTCAGGCCCTCCGGTCGGCCAGCGGTCTGGCGCGAAGTTGCGAATATACAGATAATCGCGGTTTCGCAGGGCGCGCATCGGAAACGTAGCGCCTTCGGGGCGACAGTACGTGTGCCGTTCCATCGCGGTGACGGCGTGATCGCGTGTGGGGTCGAGAATTCCGGAGCCACTTGCGGTAAGAAGTGGCAGCAGGCTCTTGCCCGGCGACCCCGGCAAAGCTGGCAGCCCTGCTGCCTCAAGCAGCGTAGCCGCAAAATCCGTGTGGCTGACAATATCGTCCACTACTCGGCCGCTCGTGGCGCGTCCCGGCCAGCTGACGGCGAGAGGCATGCGTACACCTGCGTCGTAGAGATTCACCTTGGCGCGGGGGAAGGGCATACCATTGTCGCTGGTGACGACCACCATGGTGTTGTCTCTTTCGCCGTAGCGCTCCAGAACTTCAAGCGCCCTGCCGAGCTGTGCATCGAACCAGTCGACCTCCGTGTAGTAGTCCAGCATGTCGCTCTGAATAATCTCTTCCTTGGGCCAGAAGGAAGGAATCGCGGCGTCCGTGAGCTTCTTGCCAAGTGTCAGCCCGGCGCCCTTGGCATAGACACGATGCGGCTCCGTGGCCCCGAGCCAGAAGAAGAACGGCTGTCCGGCGGGGCGCTCTTCCATGAAGTCAGCGAAGTTCGCCGCATAGTCCCTCGGGTCGAGTCCCTCACGCACAGTGCCGGGGTGGAGCCTCGTCTGGAATGCCTTGCCGAGCGGAGGGCGCGTTTGTCCCGCAGCCGTGGGGTCGCCCGGCGCCCAGCCTTTCCCGGTGTGCCCGACGAAGTACCCCCCGTCTTGGAGCGCCAACGGAAACAGAGGCAAATCGGGCGGAAGCGTACCGTACAACACGCCGGCTTCTCCGGTGTTGTAGATGGGGCGGCCCGCCAGTACGGCGCTGCGAGATGGCGTACAGGAAGGAGAAGCGCAGAACGAGTGCGTGAATAGAACCCCCTCGCGAGCAATCTTGTCGAAGGCCGGAGTGTGCACTCCCTTGTCACCATAGATACCGGCGTGAGGAAAACTCCAGTCGTCGGCGATCACGAACAGAAAATTAGGCTTTGTGGACGGATCGATCTTCTGCTGGGAGCAGCTCGACATGGCAAGTGATGCCGTCGCGGCGATCGACGCGCCAAGGAAACGTCGGCGGGAATGCGTGTTGGCCATGAGCCGCACAGTATCATACGTGGGCCGCGGGAACAGGCCGGGGGATCCGCGAAACTCCTCCTGCAACCGGTAATCGCGACACCTAAGCTACTGCGGATTGTCAGTGGTCGTGAAAAATGCCAGGAGGATCTTTGAAAGGATCTGTTCTCCGAACTCGTTGGCGTGGACGCGATCGCGATAGAAGCGGTGAGGGTGCACCTCGGCGGAGTTCAGGTACTCGGCCCATGGCGTTGTCATGTCGAGGTACGCGCAACGCTCGTCGAAGGCTATCTGACGGAGCTTTTGCCCGTAGACGCCTGTGCCGGAATGCGGAGCACTTGCCATATCCTCGGGATCGCGAGGATCGGCGTTTGCCCCGAAAGCCCCGCTGGCCAGAAGAATCTCCGCCTCAGGCAGATGAGCGCGCAGGGTTTGGATACACTCACGGATGAACTCCGTGTCGCGCTGGCTGATGCCTCCAATAAAGACAAGATCGGGTTTGCGGGGAACGATATACCTGACGATGCGGTTCTCTTCTCGATAGTGCTGACAGCCACCGCCTCCGCGCACGTAGACGGTGCCTCGGATTCTGGCTTGGGGGAACGCCTCACCCAGATTGGCGAGCCACCCGGAGCGCATGGTGTCGTTCACAATGCTGTCGCCGAAGCCCAATACGTGCAGGTCTCCACCTTCCGTCAGAATGCGTCGTGTCCGCGGAAGGTGCTGCCAGTCTGGTTTCGGCAGAGTGAAGGTGCCCGGCGCCATCTCGGCCTGTATGCGCGCGATCTGCGCAAGCGAGCGCTCAGGAGAAGCGGAGATGGTGTACCCCGGTTCCGGCGTCTCTCGTTCCGTCTGCATGTCCGGGGGATACTTGGCTGGCAGTGGTCCTTTCTCGGGGAAGGTGACTGGCGAATCCTTCATTAGGTCGCCAGCCCCTGCGTTCAGCACCATTGCTACAATCAGCACCATTGTGCTGAGCAAGAACCGCCTATTATGGAACGGCATGCGGGTATCCCCTTCACCCTAGGCTGGCTTCCTGCCAACAATTTGAATCCCCCTATTGTCGCCCACCCAAAACAAAGTCTGGATGCCTAAGCGGCAGTGT
This sequence comes from Bryobacterales bacterium, assembly GCA_026129915.1. GTDB lineage: Bacteria > Acidobacteriota > Terriglobia > Bryobacterales > Bryobacteraceae > JACTMJ01. The sequence goes on along the minus strand of JAHCHD010000147.1, from coordinate 9,700 downwards.
AGGCAGGCGCGTTCTGGACCTGTTCCTTCGTCATGTTGACGGAAACCTGGCCCGCTGGCCAGTCGATGTCGGTAATGTCCGCGCAGGCCACCAGCACCTCCTTGCCGGGAAGCCAGTTTCGTGTGTCCACCAGCAGGTTCCGGATCCGCCATTCTGTCATGTCCGCAATGAAGTCTTCCACATGGCCAATCTCACCGTCCCTCACTTTGATGCGATAACCTGTCACCTCACGCAGACTCTGCAAGTGGGGGTCTCCCTGCTGCTCCGGGGCTCCTTCGCGGCGGCGTTCTGCTGCCTCCTCTGGAGTCTCCATCGAAAGGCCGGGCGCATCGTGTGGCAGGGGGCTCGCTGGCATTCCGGCAAATCCGGTTGCCGCCCAATAGCGGGGCCAGCCGAAATACTGGGCGAGATCTTCTTCCAACTGGCGGGATACCGGCTTGTCCTCGCTTACCGGAGGGGAGTTCTCGATCTGTACCCGGTTGAGCGATACCGGTAACCGCTTTCTGCCCCAATCCGGCACTCCGGCAGAAGTGGGGGAAATCAACACTTGGCGGCCTGCAAGCCAAGTGCCGGTATCCACCACAATGTAGCGGACGGTCCAACGCTGGTCGTCAAAATAGATGTCATGCACACCGCCAAACTGGTCTTCGTCAGTGTGCAGCTTGAATCCAAGGATGCCGTTTAAGCTGTGCATAGGATCCTCCTTGCCTGATTGGCTGAATCTACGACACTTCAGCTTCAGGGCCTGTTTCGGGTTGCGGAGGGCCGGCAGTGGCGCCAATTGAAACGGATATCGCCGCGAATTGTCTCCTCTAGAGGGCCTTCCATCCTTATCTCGTCACGATGACTACACCCGGCGTTGGACTAGCTACGGTGATTGGGGCCGGAATCGGCGCGCAGTGGATCGCTTGGCGTCTTCGGCTTCCCTCCATTCTGTTGCTGCTGCTTTGCGGAATAGCGCTTGGGCCAGTATCAGGTCTCCTGAATCCTGATGCGATCTTCGGCGACCTGCTGCTACCATTAGTCGCAATTTCGGTGGGCATCATTCTGTTCGAAGGCGGACTTAGTCTCTCCTTTGCCGATCTTCGGGATGTCGGCCCAGTGATCCGCAACCTGGTGACCCTTGGTGTCCTGGTTAACGCTACCCTGGTTGCCCTAAGCGCCTGGATGCTGCTCAACCTGAACTGGAGAGCCGCCATGTTGGTGGGCGCTATTCTCAGCGTCACGGGACCCACTGTCATTCAGCCACTCCTGCGCCACATTCGTCCTACCCCACGAGTGAACAGCATCCTGAAGTGGGAGGGAATTCTGATTGATCCGGTAGGTGCATTGCTGGCGGTACTCGTGTTTGAGGTCCTGCTTGCGAGCTCGACTGGCGCCCATGGTTTCCAGTTCCTGGAGTTTGGAGGGTTGTTGATTGGAGGCGTCCTGATTGGGCTTCTTGGGGCGGCATTCCTCGTGTTGCTCTTCCGCTTTCACCAGGTGCCTGACTTTCTCCAGGGTGCCTTTGCACTCGCCCTCGTGATTGCGGTCTTTAGCGCGGCCAATGAATGGAAGGGCGAACTTGGGTTGTTGTCCACCACCGCGATGGGAATTGCACTGGCTAACCAGCGCTTCGTAAGCGTCCGGGCCGTCATTGAGTTCAAGGAACACCTGCGGGTCGTTATCCTGTCCAGCCTCTTTGTGCTTCTGGCAGCCAGGCTACAACTCGCTGAGTTGCAGTTGCCAGTCTGGCCCGCCGCGGCATTCCTGCTCGTTCTCATTCTGGTAGTCCGGCCACTCGCAGTGCTAGTCTCGGCCGCGCGTTCCGAACTGTCGCGCAAGGAGAAGTTATTTATCGCTTGGATGGCCCCGAGGGGGATTGTGGCGGCTGCCGTTGCATCCGTTTTTGCTGAGCGGCTTGCGATTGCCGGAGCCGAGGACTCCGGCGCCATCGTGCAGATAACCTTCCTCACCATCATTGCTACTGTAGCCGTCTATGGACTCAGTGCGGCGCCACTAGCGCGCATGCTGGGAGTATCGCTACCAGCGCCACAAGGCGTGCTCATGCTGGGAGGACACGATTGGGCAAGAGATATTGCTGAGTTCTTGATGAAGGAGAAGATCCGCGTTGTGATTGTGGACAGTAACTGGCAGAACGTCACCGCGGCGAGAATGCGTGGCATCCCTGCTCACTACGGCGGTGTCCTGTCGAAAAGAGTGCTTGATGAGATTGAGCTGTATGGGTTGTCACGACTGTTGGCGCTCACCTCAAATGACGAAGCCAACTCCCTGGCCGCCGTTCACTTTCGCGACGTCTTCGGACAGCGGGAGGTCTACCAGCTTGCACCGGCGAGACTGAACGAAGCAAGGCGGGCCAACTCACTCGCCCACCTTCGAGGAAGCACCCTTTTTGGAGACCGGGAAGCTTTCCCGGATCTCGCCGAGCATTTCAGCAACGGGGCAACATTGAAAAAGACCAAGCTCACCCGGCACCACGACTACAAGACCTTCAGCTCTCAGCAAAGCAGCAACGTCTTGCCGCTCTTCTCAATTTCACCAACCGGCACACTTGGAATCTTCACGGCCGACCACCAGCCCAGGCTGCACGAGGGGCATACCCTCATTTCCCTCCTGATACAAGGGTAAGCCGATGAAATCTGGCTACAACGAACCATGAGATGTGGCGGAGGAAGAGGGATTCGAACCCCCGGACGAGTCACCCCGTCAACGGTTTTCAAGACCGCCGCTTTAAACCGCTCAGCCATTCCTCCAATCTCAGTGTAGCGGATCGCCGGCTGCCTTCATGCAGGTGACTCGGCTGGTATCTCAGAGAGAGAGAAAACTCATGCGGCCTGGCGCGATACAATTTCTTCAAAACCCTGGCCCTTCCTGCCACGTCTCATGGAACTGAGGTACCTCATGCGCACACTGTCGCTTCTTGCTGCCGTTCTGTTGATGGTGCTAGCGGGCGTGAATCCGCTGCGTGCCATTGAAAACCTGAGCGATGCCGAAATCCAGCGCATCATTCGCGCGTTCGCCGAACGTGAATCGGCATTTCTGAAAGCGCGAGAACAATATACCTACAGGCAGAGCGTGAAACTTGCCGAACTCTCGGCCGCCGGCAGAGAAACCGGCAAGTGGGAGTACAAGAGCGACATTATCTTTGGACCATCGAACGAACGGGTGGAGCGCGTAACCTGGGCCCCAGTGAATTCCCTGAAGAACATCCTGCTTACGCCCGAAGACGAGAAGGACTTGCGCGATGTGCAACCCTTCGTGCTTACCACTGAACATTTGGACGAATACCACATTCACTACCTGGGTAAGCAGGACGTGGACGAAATCTCCTGCCACATGTTTGCCGTGAAACCCAAGAAGATGCTTTCCGGCGAGCGTTACTTCGCGGGTGTGGTGTGGGTGGACGACAAAGACCTGCAAATCGTGAAAAGCTATGGACGTGGCGTGGGCCTGATGAAGAAGGGGGGAGATAACCAGTTCCCCAAGTTTGAAACCTTCCGGCAGCAGGTGGATGGGCGGTTCTGGTTTCCTGTGTTCACTATCGCGGAAACCATCCTGCCCTTCCAGAATGGGCCACAGCCCATAAAGATGGTGGTGAAGTACGAGGATTACAAACTGTTCGGCTCCACCGTGGATATCAAGTTTGGCGGCGAGGCGGACGTTCCTCCAGAAACTGCTCCAAGCCCGGGTGAAACAACGCCGCCGGAGCGCTAGAATTTTGCGGTGTACCGCTCTTGGGGTGCATTCCCGGATCGTGAGTTTCGGATACCGTGATAAAATAGTCCGGTTTACGGAATCCATCTCCCTGGGGGTGCGCTGAATGCGCATTGCGGTAGCTTCGCACGACGGACGGGATGTTGCGTCCGCTCCTGAGCATGCACGGTATCTGCTAGTGTTTCCTGTCACGGATAATGCGGTTGGCGAACCGGAGGTGCGTGCCTTCGACGTTACCCCGGAGCTTTCCGCTTACCCGGTCTTGCAGTCAACCACCTTGGATGCTTCGGTGCGGATCGTGCCCTTTCCCACTGTCGCGGCGCCAGCGGCCGATGAGGCAGCGGACCTTCCAGACGAATTCTTGCGCGCCATGCTCGATTGTGAGGTGGTGGTTGCGCGCACCATGAATGCGGTCCAACGGGAAACCTGCGTGCGACTAGGAATGCTGCCGCTTACTGTAGACGCCGCGGGCGACGCTGCCTATCTGGTGCGGTTTGTGGTTTCTGGAGCGCCGCCATCAGGCGGTTCGAATTGCTCTGGATGCGCTAGCCCGCATCCAGTTTTGGCTGCTGGCCCCGTGCCAGTGGCTTAGGAACACGCGGGGACCTACGCTGCCGCGAGGTTGCAGTTGGGGTGATCGCCACTGTGGCGGGTACGGCGTCGTGCGACGGGCTGCTTCATGCGAAAAATGAATGCTAGCGCATACAGGGCTTCCGTGAACTGATCTTTCCACCCGACTACCGCGATATCTCTTTCGGCGCTGCCGATACGATCTTTCGGCTGCCAAGGCGCTAAAGAAGAGTGGCGGGTGTGTTCCCTTGAGACCGAGCTTCAGGTGGTTTCCAAGCATAGTCAGAACCACGTCTCAGAAAAAGGGAAGGAATGAAGGAAGAGTGGTGGCCAGAGACGGATTCGAACCGCCGACGCCAGCCTTTTCAGGGCTGCGCTCTACCAACTGAGCTATCTGGCCGTCATCTTTCAGTCTACCAGAGATTCCGGTGCCTGTTACCATGGGGCGATGCCGGACCCACTGGAACCAGAATGGCTAGCTAGCCTAAGCCCCGACGAAAGACGCCAACGCCAGGATGCGCTAAGTCCGTTGTTGGATTTGCTGCGGGCGAGTGCGACGAAGCTCGGTCTTTCCGATTTACCTCAGGACTCGCCGCGGCCGATTGCAGCGGAGACGGCCCTGCTGCCGGATGGGCCGGAGCCTTCATCCCTGGCTCGTGACGCGGAGTTCCACCCGTTCCGCCATTGGCAACAGGAACGCACCGCCGAAGAATTGTGCGGGGCGTTGCTCACGGAAAGCGAGATTCGGAACGGCGCGCTGAATGCGTTCGCCCGCTTGCATGGGAAAGAGGCAATGGCGGCGGCACGGCGGGCGGATGCTGCTCGGTCAGTCGGGCGTCAGTGGGGTCCGCTGCATGGCATCCCGGTGGCAGTGAAGGAAAACATAGCGGTCAACGGATGGCCGCTGACGGGGTCTTCGCACGTGTTAGGCCAGCAGACGGCCAGCACCGATGCAACCGTGATTACCCGGTTTCGGAACAGCGGCGCGGTCTTGCTGGGGCAGACCGTGATGCACGAGCTTGCCTTCGGCATGACCAGCATCAATCCCCATCTGGGCGCTGTGCGCAACCCGTGGGATCCGGCGCGGATATGCGGAGGTTCGAGCGGAGGTTCGGCGGCGGCGGTGGCGGCGGGACTGGTGCCGCTGGCGCTTGGTTCCGACACCGGTGGCTCCGTCCGTTGCCCTGCAGCGTTGTGTGGGGTTACTGGTTTTAAACCCAGCTTTGGGGCCGTAAGCCGGCACGGAGTGCTGCCGTTGGGCGGCAGCCTGGATACGGTAGGACCCATCGCGCGGACAGTGGCGCAGTGCTTGGCGGCGCATCTGGCGATGGCTGGCGAGGATCCCCAGGACGACGCGACTCTTGGCGCGAATCGGGCAACGAGACCCGCGCCTCTGTCGCTACAGGGCTTGCGAATTGGTTTACCACGCCCTTACTTTGAAGGGGCGATGGAGGAGGGCGTCCGGCGACAGGTGAACCTCGCGGTGGAGCGTCTGCAGAAGGCCGGTGCGCGTGTGGAAAATGTTGCTTTCCCCGATTTGGAGGCGGTGAATGCCGCAGCGGCGGTGACGCTGTTGGTGGAGGCGGCTTCGTTCTTCAGCCCCTTCCTGAAAGAACGCGAGCGGATTGGCGAGGACGTACGTGGCCGGTTTGAGCAAGGGCTGCTGGTGCCTGCCATTGACTGGCTAAATGCGCAGCGCTTGCGTGCCAGGTGGAAGCGAGAGGTCGCCACTCTTTTCGGGGAATGCGACCTGCTGCTTACGCCGGCGTCACCCGTAGTCGCGTCCCGCATAGACGACCCTTACACTAACCTCGGCGGCATTCGAGTGGATGCGAGGACGGCCATATCGCGATATCTGCGCTCAATCAATTTTCTTGGACTACCTGCCCTGTCATTGCCGTGCGGACTGGACGATGCGCGACTGCCCGTGGCCGTTCAATTGGTTGGCGCGGGGTTCTCAGACGAATGGCTGTTGCGGGTGGGCATTCTGGCGGAGCAAGTGCTGGCGTTCCATGAGAAGCCACCTGGGGCTCTCTCAATTGGAGGGTAAGGGTTAGGATGGAAGGCGCTTAACCGCCGCGCGGCGTCAGCCAGGGGGCCCGCCCAGTTCGCGCCTGAGGGCAGCGCGTGCACGGCTAAGTCGTGACATCACAGTACCAATGGGAATCTGCTGGATGTCGGCAATTTCCTTGTAAGCGAACTCCTGTACATCCGCCAGAATCAGAATGTCGCGAAAGGCTTCCGGCAGGCGGCCAAGCGCGGCAAGAATTTCTTCATCGGTCAGTCCGTCCGGGATGCTGGGAACTGCTTCGATCGTGTTTTCCAGCACGTCATCAAGGGGCGCCTGCTTCAGACGGCGGAACCATTTGCGGCGGTGATGGCTGGCCTTGTGCATCAGAATCTTGAACAGCCAGGCACGGCAGTTGGTTCCGGGTTCAAAGCGGGAAAACGACCGCCAGGCCTCGACAAAAACCTCCTGGGTAACATCTTCCGCCTCGGCAGGGTTCTTGAACATCGCCAATGCCGCGCGGTAGAGATCAGGAAGATGGGGAATCGCCACGGACTCGAACTCCGCGCGCCGCGTCTCCGCATTGTCGAATCTGGCACTCATGCCTTCAACCACGCGAACAGTAACTGAATCGGCCGCCGGCTCGATGGAATAACGGCAGTGCTGGGCGGCATCCATACACCAGAGATGCTTTATCAGCAGGATAGCAATCCCAGGAGGGAATCCGTCCGCGGTGCCGTGACTTAAAATAATGGTGGCGGAGGGTCGCTGCGAAGATTCTCCGATAGAGTCCCATACTGGGCGGTGGCTTCCAAAGGGCTGACGTCCTTCCGAGACCGAAGGCGTCTGTCCGCCGTGGGTATCAGCGAATGCGTGAATATAGCGCCGAAACCGAACTGCTCTTAACCCGTTACCTCGATGGAGAACTGGGCGAGGAGAGCCGTGTCGAATTTGAAGAGCGGATGGCGCGCGATAGCAATCTGCGGGAGGAACTTGAAACACGTAAGCGGTTGCGCCTGCAATTGCGCGGGGCGGTACAAGGGCTTTCCGTGCCAGATTTGCAGAAGCAATGGGTGCTTCACGATACGCTCCGGCGGCGCACTCTACTCAGGTCTCCCGCGGCATGGCGAAACCTGCAGGTGGCAGGCGCACTGGGTCTGTTGGTACTGCTAGCAGTCGTGAGTTGGCAAGTGCTGCGTGCCCCGTACACCCTGATGAGCGATCTGCCTCAGTCGGTTGCTGCGGTTCTGCAGATTGGCATCGGCAAGCATGTCTCCTGTGTGAAGGACCGGCAAGGCGCAAGTATGTTTGCGTTAGGCACGTTCTCAACGGACATGCCGGAAGAGAACCGCCGGCTGTTGGAGGCCGCCGAGAGGGTGATGCCAGCCGACTTCCGCGTGGTGGAGCGCCACATCTGCGGTACCCCTGAGCGTCGATTCGCGCACTTGGTGATGGCGAAGGACGCGCTATACATTTCCGTGCTGGTGACTGACCGTCTGGCCGAGGATCCAGAGTTGCCGGTATCGTCGTACGCGGCTGCCTCTGTGGACGGCTTGCAGATTTACGCGGTGCGTCATGACGGATTGGACGTTGGCGCCTTCGCGCTGCCCACCCAGTATGCCTTTGTCGTCAGCGATGCAGGTGCGATGGAGAACCTTGAGTTCTCCCGCATGGTGGCAAGTGCGCTCCGCGTTGTTCCGTAGGCGCGTCGGAGGTCAGTTCTTCGGCGCTGCTTGCGCGATCACCTTTTCCGCGTAGTAGTTAATCACTTTGGCTTCGTTGCGCGATACCTCGTAATAGGCTGCCTGTAACAACTGGTCCTTCAGATTGATTAACGTGTTGCGGATGGCCTGCTGCACACGGGGGTCGTTCAATTCGCGCTGTCCGGCTGGCTCCCGGGAAATCAGCCGGAAGATGCGGAGGCCCTCCGGCGTCGCGATGATGTTGGAGTTCTGGCCGGGCTGTAGCGACAAGACTGCTCTCCTCAAGTCCGGACTGGCATTCGCGAGAGCTGACTCAGGGATGAATCCGATGTCGCCCCCGTTTTGATTGGTATTTGGGTCCTCTGAGTAGTTCTGCGCCAGCAGGCTGAAGTCCTCTCCCTGCTTCAGGCGTGCATCGAGCATCTGGATTTTGCGGCGCGCGGATTCCGCATCGGTGGCGTTGTCGTTCTTCAGATTCCGCACATCGTCGTCCGGACGCGGGGTCACCAGAATCTGGGCAATGTGAAACTGAGGTTCTGCCAGGTTGAAGCTGGCTTTGTTCGTTTCGTAGAACTCCTTCACATCCTGGTCGCTAATGTTCACGCGGGAGGTGATCTCTTTGTTGAATAGCCGGCGCACGCTCTGATCCCGGCGGATTTGCGTCTTCAGATCTTCAATGGTGAACCCGCGCGCGTCTAGCTGCTTCTGGAACTCCTCCTGGGTGTAGGGAGCACGGAACTCATTCAGCTTGGCCTCCACGTCGGCGTCGGTAGCGATCAGCCCCTGCTTCTCGGCGCGTTGCATCATGATCTCGCTGTCGATCATGTCGCGGAGCAGTTCCAGTTTCTTGCGGAGCAACTCATCGTCCTCCTTTTGGCTAGGAGGCTGATTTGGAAAGTTGCTCTTGTGAAACTTCTCCAATTCCGCAATGGTGATGGCCTTTTCATTCACCACGGCAACCACATCGTCAGGGACGGCGCGTTTGCAGGAGACGGAAAGGAACAGCGCGGTAAGCGCCAGCAGGGTGGCCGACAGTCGTAGGGACTTCATGTCCTTGTTATTTTACATTCCCAGCGGGTTCGCATAGCAAAGTCATTCGTAGAAACCTTAGGGAGTTCCCAGGACGCCCACCGCCTGCGATAGGATAATGCTCGATTGGCATCTTGCGGGAACGGGGGAAATTCATGCGCTCTGACCATCCGTATACAATTCCCATTTGGTGGTTCATTGGCGTTTTGCTGACGATCTATGGAGTCCTAATCCTGGGAGTAGGCGTATATGAGGAGTTCGTTCCCAACCCAGATCCCCCCGTGCTGAACGAACTACGCCCAACCCTAGCGTGGGGGATTCTCCTGCTGGCAATGGGAATTTTCTACGTGCTGAAGTTCCCTCCCACCCGAAACCACCCTCCGTCGTAGGCGGTGCACCGTCGATCGAACGGAACAACTAAGTACTAAAACGGTTAGAACTTAACACCGGTCAGCCCTCGTGAGCAGAGGCGAAATCTCCACAATCTCGCTAAGTCGCCCCATGAATTCATGAGGAATGGGCATCTGAGCGCAGAATGCGCTGGTGGTAGTCCCTGAAGTTCTAGTACGGTTTCGATAGGCGTACTATGTGTTTTGCCGTAAAGTGAGAGAATAGGAAAACAGTTGAATTCGCCGGTACCCAGACTCTTCAGCGTTCCCGACCCTTGTTGGTGAGA
>JAHCHD010000146.1 GCA_026129915.1 Bryobacterales bacterium | reverse complement strand
CTCGGCAGCCCGTACGGCAAGGACCGCGGGGGGCTTTTCCTCCCTGGGAAGCATGAGCATGCTGGGCGCATACAGCGGTTTTGGCGGATGGATGTATAACCCCTACTTCGGGATGTATACGTTCGTGCCTGTTGGCATGGGCTTTGCAAGCCCCTTTGGCGGTTATTTCTGGGGTCCATCGAGCGTGTTCAACGCCTATGCCCCCTTCATGTACTCCGGCCGCGGCTGGGGTGGCTCGGGCAACTCACGGGCAGTGAATTCCCGAAACTCAATCTCCCGCAGCGGTTTCAGCAACAACGCCGCCTATGGCGACAGCCCCTACGGCCGTGGCAGTTCCAGCATGGGCCGTGGCGCTGGTATGGAACCCGGCGGCATGCCCCGTCGCGGAGGCTACGACGGCGGCTTCGGCAGCATGGGTGGTGGCATGGGCGGCTACTCACGCGGCTCGTCGGGTGGCGGCTATAGTGGCGGTTCCGTGGGTGGTGGTGGCGGCGGGGCAGCACCGAGTGCTCCGGCGGCATCCTCGGGCGGCGCATCCATGGGCCGCGGTGGCGGCGGCGGCGGTCGCGGCAACTAAAGTCAGCTAGGTATATCCACACGCAGGAAAAGGGGCCAGTCCTTCGGACTTGGCCCCTTTCCGCTTCTGCGAAGCCATGACCGATGGAGATTTCGAACGCCCGGCAGTAATGCATCGTGTGAAACAATGCCAGGATGCAGACCGCCCGCGGCGCAGCCGCCCATCCAATCAAACGGAAAGCCTGCACACGGCGCGACTGGCTGTTTCAGACAGCCGCCAGCTTCGTGGCAGCATCGGCTGGAATGAAGGCGCAAGCGCCCGCTCAGCCAGGCACACGCCGCCGGCCCAACGTACTGCTCATCCTCACGGACGACCAGGGCTATGGCGATATGAGCAGCCATGGCAACCCGGATCTCCAAACGCCGCATCTCGACCGTCTGGCCGCTGAGTCCGCTGAGTTCACTCGCTTCTACGTGAGCCCCGTCTGCGCACCCACCCGCGCCAGCCTGCTTACCGGCCGCTACAACATCAAGACCGGCGTCCATGGCGTTACAGGCGGCAAGGAAACCATGGCCACGGACGAAACCACCATCGCCGAAGCGTTCCGCGGGGCGGGCTATCGCACCGCTCTCGTGGGGAAGTGGCATCTTGGCGAAACCTATCCTCATGTGCCGCACGCCCAGGGTTTTGAAACCTTCATCGGCATGCGCAATGGCCACTGGCTGGAGTACTTCGATAGCGAAATTGAGAAAAATGGCAAACCGTACATAGCCAAGGGCTACATCGCTGACGCCTTAACTAACGAAGCCATTGAGTGGTTCCGGACGCACCGCGATGAACCAGTATTCCTCTACCTCGCCTACAACACCCCCCATACCCCCTATCAGGTGCCCTACCGGTACTGGAAACCCTTCACCGAGCGCGGCATGGACGTGGGCTTGGCTGCGATCTACGGCATGGTGGCAAACATCGACGATAATGTCGGCCGGCTGCTCGGGGAGTTGGACACACTTGGCATTGCCGGCGACACCATCGTGATCTTCATGAGCGACAACGGCCCCATCGGAACGCGCTTCAATGCCGGGCTGCGTGGAAGTAAAGGCTCGGTGTATGAGGGTGGTGTGCGTACCCCTTTCCTGTTGCGATGGCCGGGGCGCGTACCAGCCGGCCGGAAGGTGGAGACCATTGCCGCACACATCGACGTTTACCCCACCTTGGCCGACCTTTGCGCCGTCGATCGGCCCTCGGCATTGCCCATTGACGGAGTGAGCCTGCGTCCGCTGCTCAACCCCGTCACGCCTGCCGCCGTCACCGCCGCGGAAGCCGCATGGCCCCATCGCGACCTGTTCACCCACAGGGAACGCGAGGGTAACGAAGCCACCATCTACCCTGGCGCCATCCGAACGCAACGCTACAACCTCGTGAACGGAACTGAGCTTTACGACATCCAGCAGGATCCTGGCGAGTCCAAGGACATCGCCGCCGCGCACCCGGATCTGGTGCGGGAGATGCGCCAGCGCTACGAGACTTGGTTCAACGAATCCATCGCTGCTCGTGGCTTTCACAGCACGCCTCTCCCCGTAGGATACGCGGAAGAAAACCCCGTGTATCTTCCTGCCGCCAGAGCGTCGTTCCAAGGAAAACTGCGCTTCCACGGGCGCTTCGGTTATTCGCACGATTGGATTACCGGATGGACGGAAGCAAGCGACTTCGTCTATTGGGATATCGACGCGGTGACTGCGGGCACCTACGCGCTTACACTGCACTACTTATGCCCGCGCGACTGCGTGGGAACCGAACTCGTGGCGTCTGCGGCTGGCGCCAGTTGCCGGAAGGTCATCAGTCAGGCTACCGATATGGAGCCGTTGCCGGACCGCAATCTGGTGCTCCTCGAACGGAATGTCATCATGCCCTGGGCAAAGATGTCGTTGGGGCAGTTGATGCTCCCTAAGGGGACCACCCGGCTCGAACTGCGATGCCTCTCCAAGCCTGGACCTAGGGTGGCCGATTTGAGAGGATTGTCGCTGGAGCGGCTTTAAGCGGCGTCGGCGGACGCCGCACGCGTCTTGAGGTGTGCAATGCGCTGGCGATGGCGAAGAATGGTGGCTGGTTGGCTGGCGGCGACAAGCCTGGGGCTAGCCCAGCAAACCCTTACGCTTGAAGGGCGATTCACCCCGCCCGCCGTGGGCTCTATTGCGCTTCATGGGGCCACCACGCCATTCGCCACCTCCACACTCAGCCACGCGAACGGGAGCTTCCGCTTTCGTCGCGTTGACCCTGGCACCTACACCCTCAATGTATTTGTGCCGGGGCGCGGTGAGGTGCGGCAGACGGTGGTGGTGACGCCATCTAATGCCGACTCCAGGGGCCGCGTTCATGTGAGCGTGGCGATGGAAGAAGCGCCCATCGAACGTGAGGGAGCGTTGGGCGTATCCATGCGCGCGCTCTCTGTACCCGACAAGGCCAAGCGCGAATATTTGGAGGCCCAGAAGAAGCTAGCCCGGCGCGACGTGGAAGGCGCTGAGCAACATCTGCGCAAAGCGGTGGAAATCGCCCCGCAGTATGCCGAAGCCTGGAACTACATGGGCACGATTGCCTACCAGACGCAGCGCTATCCGCAGGCGGAAACGCTCTTCCGCCGCTCACTCGAAGCGGATGCGAACCTCTATGCGCCACTCGTGAACCTAGGCGGCGTACTCATCAACCTGATGCAGTTTGAGGAAGCCGCAAAGTACAACAAGCACGCGGTGCTACGCCAGCCGCACGACGCCCTGGCGCACTCGCAACTGGGAATGACCATGCTGCAACTGGGCCAGTTGCAGGAAGCGGAGAAGTACCTGCGCGAGGCCATCCGTTTGGACCCCGCCCACTTCTCTTACCCGCAAATGCACCTTGCCGAGGTCTTGCTGCGCCAAGGCTACCGAGCGGAGACGGCAGACGTATTGGAACAGTTCCTGAAGCAGTATCCTGACCACGAGTCCGCGAATGCCATCCGTGGAAAGATCGCCGAACTGCGTACCACGCGCTAGCCCGTCCGCAGCACCTTCAACAGCGCCGCTCCATGCCGGCGAACCAGAGCCGGGCCGAGGCCAGTTACCATCAGCAGTTCGTCTTCATCAGACGGGCGAGCCAGTGCAAGCCCTTCGAGCGTCTTGTCAGAGAAGATGCGAAAGGCCGGCACGCCGCGTTTCTTCGCTTCCGTCAGACGCCACGCGCGCAGTGCGTCCACCAGCAGTGAGCTGGCCGCCTCGGCCGCCGCCTCGCCGGCGGATTTACGGCTCGCGGCCCTGGAACTCCTGCCTCCCGCCCCCGTCGCTGTCGCCGCTCCCCGTTTCGCGGGCTTGGTGGATTTCGCTTTCGCTTTCCGGCGCGCCTTTGTGCGCTCGATCCGTTCACGCAACAGCAGTTCCAGCGCCTCGCCCGGCGCGGCGGTGCGCCCTTCATGTGTAAGCGACACACGCCGGAAACGGATCTCCCGGCCGTCCGCGGTAAAGGTGTCCTCACGCATGCTGAGCCAGCCGGCCTCAGCCATCGATTTTAGAAGTAGGTCGAAATCGTCGCGGTCCGGAGCCACCCCCAGCAGGCTCTTTCCCCCCGTAACCTGCTCGTGAAGCTTGCCCACGCTCTGGCCATCACGGGCACGCAGTGCGGCCAGCACCGCCCGCGCGGTGGCCTCCTCGTCGCTGGTGGCGGCACGCCTGCCCTGGGCTTCCACCTCGTGAGGCGCGCAGAAGTCGCAGATGCCACATGGCTGCCGGGCTCCCTGGACATCTCCGAAATGGGCCACTAGGCTGCGCATGCGGCAGTGGCTCTCCTCTGCATAGCGGAGCATCTTTTCGAGTTGCCCGCGCTTCTGTTCGGCCATCGACTGGTAGGCCTCCCGCCAGGAACCCGCACCGCGCGAGATGTTTTCCGCGAAGTCCACGCTAGCCCCGCCATGGATCCACAGCTTTTCCATCGCGCGATCGAAATCTTCCTCGGCAAGTCGCGCAGCCACGGCCAGTTCCTGCTTCGCAACCGGGGTATCGGTAAGCAGCGCATAAATGCGATCAAGCACCTCCACAGCAGGGTAGTCGCGTTCAAAGAAGAAATCGTGCGTGTGACGGTCTGCATAGGAGTGCATGAGCACGGCACGACTGGGAAGTCCGTCACGTCCGGCGCGCCCCATTTCCTGGTAGTAGCCCTCAATGCTGCTGGGCAATGCAGTGTGGATGACGGTGCGCACGTTGGGCTTGTCGATGCCCATGCCAAAGGCGATAGTCGCCACAATCACGTCCAGTCGGCCATCAAGGAAACGGGTTTGGACACGCTGGCGTGGCTCCGCGCCCATGCCCGCATGGTAGGCGTCGCAGGGAAAGTGCGGCTGCAGCTGCGCGGCCATATCGTTGGCCTGGCGGCGAGTGGGGGCATAGACAATCGCGGGACGCCTCTCTTCCGCCGAAAGCAACTCACGTACCAGCCGCAGACGTTCGCCCGGAGGCGCCTCCACCACTTCGATGGCGATATTCTCGCGGCGGAAGCCCTGAATGAAGCGCCCCTCGGTAGCCAAGCCCAACTGGCGTGCGATGTCGTCCTGTACCTGTGGTGTAGCCGTGGCTGTTAGCGCAATCACAGGCGCGGGGCGCAGTGAGGGCAGGTGCTGGCCGAACGTGCGGTAATCCGGGCGGAAGTCGTGGCCCCACTGCGAGATGCAGTGCGCTTCATCCACCGCAATCAGGCTGGGCTTGCGCTTGGCCAGCATCTCCGGAAATCCCGGTACCCGCAGGCGCTCTGGCGCCACGAATAGAAACTGCAGTTTGCCATTTAGATAATCGAGGCAAACCTGCCGGGATGTCGCCCGGTCTCGCCCGGAATGGATGCGCTCCACAGCAACGCCGCGTGCCTGCAACTGCGCCACCTGGTCTTCCATCAAGGCAATCAATGGACTAATCACCAGTGTGGTGCCACCCAGCGCCAGGCCCGGCAACTGGTAGCACAGGCTTTTTCCCGCCCCGGTAGGCATCACCAGCAACACGTCGCGCCCATCCACAACAGTACGGCATACTTCTTCCTGGTAAGGACGGAATTCCCGGAACCCGAAAACCAGATGCAGCAGGTCATTGAGGCTGGCGCCCTCCGGAACCTGGATTGCGTCCTTCAGTGGCAACGATGCATCCGCGCCGGAAGCCGAAGCCGCTTGCATGGTAGGCGCGCGTACTGCGGCCACCGGGGCCGCCGCTACAAGCTCCGCCGCCTGTGGCTTTCCGCTGGCAGGTGTCTGCCTCACCTTGCCCACCACCTCGCTCACATAGCGCTCGATATCCCCCAGGAAGGGCTCCAGCGCTGCCTCGCCGCGCTCGATGCGCTTCAGGCGGGCTTCCCACGTGCCAGTCATCACCGGACTCTTCACCTCCGGATGCACCACTTCAATCAGACGGATGCCCTTTTCCGTGGCGGCAAGCGCCTTCCCTTGGCGTTCGATAAATCCACGCTTCAGAAGCACCTCAATCATGGATGCCCGCGTGGCGGGTGTGCCCAGGCCCGAATCCTTCATCGCGTCGGAGAGTTCCTTCTCGTCGAGGGTCTTGCCAGCAGTCTGCATTGCGGTAAGCAGCGATGCTTCCGTAAGCCGCTTGGGCGGGCGAGTCTTCTTCGCAAGCGCCTCCGCGTCCAGTACGTCCTGCAACTGGCCCTCTTCCAGGTTTGAAGGCAGCGTTTGCCCCTCACCGTCACTGGCATCCCCCGAAGACCGCGCGCCTTCCGCCGCCGCGTCGGCCGATTTCCCGCGCCCGCCCCGCTTCTTGCGCGCCTCCGTCTGGATGTCGAGCACCTTCCACCCTTGCTGTCGAATCAATGTCCCGCTCGAGTGATAGTGGTCTTCCGCGTCGCCATTGCTGATCACAGTGACGACGGTCGTCACGTCTGTAAGGAAGTCCGGGTGCCAAGCCATCAAAAGACGACGGCAGACCAGATCGTAGACACGGCGCTCGTCCTCAGCCAGATTCGCCCGCGCAGGCGAGGAAGGCGTCGGAATGATGGCGTGGTGGTCGCCCACCTTCGCATCGTCCACATACCGGCCGCCCAGTGGACGCGTACCACTGCCCTCAGCAATCAACCCCGGATAGCCCGGTGCGATGGCGGCTACGATTCGGGGAAGCGTTTCGGCCACCGTCTGCGAGAGATGACGGCTATCGGTTCGCGGGTAGCTCAGCAGTTTGTGCCGCTCGTAAAGTGCCTGGGCAAGGTCCAATGTCTGTTGCGCGCTGTAGCCATAAAGTCGATTGGCATGGCGCTGCAGTTCCGCCAGGTCATACAACCCGGGCGCCGCCATCCTCTTAGTCTCAAACCGTTTGCTGAGAATACGCGCCACGCCGGTGAACGCGCGCTCCACTAAGGCTTTTGCCTCCGCTCCGTCAGCCGGCAGGCGCATCGATCGCTGCAAGGTTTCCTTTTCGCCGGCAGGCTCCCCGTCACTGCTCACCGGCGCATTTGCAGTGGCCTGCGGCGCCGTACGAAACCAGTTCCCGGTATACGATGGGCGGGGCTTATTGGC
Source organism: Bryobacterales bacterium (assembly GCA_026129915.1). Classification (GTDB taxonomy): domain Bacteria; phylum Acidobacteriota; class Terriglobia; order Bryobacterales; family Bryobacteraceae; genus JACTMJ01. The sequence goes on along the minus strand of JAHCHD010000146.1, from coordinate 5,205 downwards.
ACGGTCTTCCTGCGGGGAAAACGTGGCTACCACCTCCATGTAGTCGTCCGGCTTGAAGTCACGGATGGCCAGTTCGCGCTCCACCACAATGGCCAGCGTGGGGGTTTGTACGCGTCCCACGGAAAGGTCTTCGTTGTAGGCCAGCGAGTACGCGCGCGAAAGGTTCAGGCCCACCAGCCAGTCAGCGCGGCTGCGCCCGCGCGCGGCCGCACCCAAGCCATCGTAGGCCGTCGCGCTCTTCAGGTTGCGGAAACCCTCGCGGATTGCGTCTGCGGTCAGCGACGAAATCCAGAGCCGCTCCACGGGTTTCGTGCAGCCTGCGGCTTCATAGATGTAGCGGAAGATCAGTTCGCCTTCACGCCCGGCGTCCGTCGCGCAGACGACGCTTGCCACTTTGGGGGATTGCAGAATCCGCCGGACCACTTCAAACTGGTCGCGGGAATTCTCATACACCACCAGCGGCCAGGAGCTGGGCAGCATCGGTAGGGTGCGCCAGTTCCATTGCTTCCATTCCGGGTGGATTTCGTGCGGCTGTGCAAGCGCCACTAGGTGCCCCACGGCCCAGGTAACCACATAGCCATTGCCGTGCAGATAGCCTTCCCCCCGCTGCGACGCGCCCAGCACCCGTGCCAGGTCGCGGGCCACCGAGGGTTTTTCCGCAATGATGGCCAGCGTTCCTAGTGGGGGACTGGCTGTGGCAACCGGCTCGTCAGCGGCCTGGGTTGGGGTCTGGGACTTCCTGGGCAATCGAGAACTCCGCGCGGCGAGCCAAGCCCCATTGTAGCGGGCTTACTGCTGCCCCATCGAAAGCCATGCAGGCGACTCCCTTTCCGCCTGCTCACTTTCAGCTGGCCTCGCGCTGTTGTACGATAGAGTCTCGCATGAGGCATTCAGAGCGACTTCATCTTCGGAACCGGCGGCCCCTGGTCCAGCCCCTGTTCCTTGACGAGGAGCCTCCCCGTAGCGAAGCTCACTCCCACCCTTTCCCGGTAATTCCCCACTTCAGCGATCTGCGCGAGTTGCACGGGTGGTTCGCGTTCGCCAGCCAGTTTTTTGCTGACTTTCGCACCACGGCTTCGGTCGTCCCAAGTTCGCCGCACTTGGCGCGAGAGATGGTGGCTCCAGTGCGCGAAATCAAGGCCAAGGTCGTGCTGGAGTTCGGGCCAGGCACCGGACCAATGACCAGCCAATTGCTCGCCGCGCTGCCGGAAACCGGACATCTGTATTGTTTTGAGGTCAATCCTCGCTTCGTGGAGTATCTGAACGATCATTTCCCCGATGAGCGAATGCGGGTGATGGAGATGGGTGCCGAACGGGCGCCCGAGGTAATGGCAGCGAGCGCCCATTTGAGCGCGGATGCAGTGGTTTCTTCCCTTCCCTTGAGTTTCTTCCCCTCGGATCTGCGCCATGCGATCCTCAGCGCCGCCGCGGAGTGTCTGCGCCCCGGCGGGGTGTTCACCCAGTTCCAGTACGCGTCGGGCCTGGATTGCAGCGGACGGATCCCCAAGCCTTACGATTTGCGACCGAAGCTAGGCCGTTATTTCTCCAGGGTGGAACGTCACATGGTATGGCTAAACTTCCCGCCTGCCTGGGTTTACCGCTGCTACCGCGACTAGAAGCCCCAGCCCTGAAGGACAGGGCGCTGGGGCACAATCCGGGTGGCGCTAATTGCCTTTCTGCGAAGGCGGCAGCGGCTTATCCCTTTCCCGGTTGTACGTGCGATCCATGATCCGATAACCGTAATCGCCCGGGCTCCAGATGGTGGCCGCGATATATCGCTCGGGGCTCTTCGCATCGTTGTAGTAGTAAACGCTCACCAACTGGTTGTCGGAGCGCAGAAACGTGCGCACATAACCCAGGTCCCAGCCGCCGCCATCGGTACGCAGCCGCAGTTCCTGTCCCCATGTCTTCCCAAAATCTTCGCTGATCTGGGCGCGAATCCCGTAGGGTTTGCGGCGAAAACCGTAGGTAAGCACCATCTGACTGGTGAGCGTGCGTACCATACTGGGTGGATTGCCTCCATTGCTCACCACCGCAAGCCCGAGCGATCGCCAGGACTTCCCCAGATCCTGAGATTCGAACGTCTCAATACTCGCACGGTGCCGCACAGCGGTATACAGGCTTTGGGAGGACAAACGGAGGGTGGATGGCATGATGGAATAGTCACCCGGCTCCGGCTCCTCACCAATCTTGCTGATTGAAGTCCACGTGGCTCCGCCATCTGCCGTGCGCAACACCATGGGCCGTCCCTCCTTCCCATCGGCCTTAGGCACGGTTACCAGCAGCAACATCTCGTGCTTTCCCAATATCACGTAGTCCGTACGCGCGGCGATGGCTTTCAGCTCCGGTGTCTCTAGTTTGAAAGGACCCTCCCAAGTCTTGCCCTTGTCCAGCGAATAGTAGAAACGCGATGGCCCTTCGTTGATATCCAGCATGCGGGCCGTAAAGGCAAAGCCGCGGGACATGAAGTCGATTCCACCGGGACAGCTTTCCGGCTGCTTGCCTGTTTCCCCGGTCGGCACTCCGGCCACTCTGGCGCCCGCGGGCGGCTGCAGGGAGGCGGGACGTTCAATAGACCAGTTCTCGCCGCCGTCCAAACTCCGGGCGAGCACATGCTCAGCGGGCTGGGAGTAGTCGATGGCATGCCCTTGCTCGGTTTCCTTAAAGGCACCAATCTCGAAGCCAAACAGCAGTTCATTGCCCCACTGCCACGCCCCATGGTTAGCAGGCCAGCCGGCATAACGGCCGGTCTCCCGGAAGACCTCCAGGTGCTTAATCACCCGCGGCGGATTCGATTGCCCAGGAGCCAGAGCCCCTCCTGCCCCAAGCAGCGCCGCACTGCCAGCGGCCATACGATTGAACTGTCGGCGATTCCACATGCTGTTTCCTATTGTATCGTGACGTTGTGAAGGGCCTTTTTGGTTTACTGGAATGCAAGAAACTTGTGGAGTCTTTGCGACTCTGCGATTCCCAAAGCCACATGCGCAACCCCGTCCGTTGGGCTAGTCGCGTTGAACTGGTATCAGTCAGGTTTCACAATACTTGACTTGATTCGCAATCGCCCAGTACTCTCAGGATGAAGGTTGCGCCAAGAGCCTCCATCCAGCGTCAGAAGTTTCAAACCGCAGATGTTCGAAGTTACCGTCCACTCAGAAGAAGCTCTCTCCGGCACCCTTGCAACCGAATGGGAAAACCTAATCCGTGGCAGTATGGCGGAAGTGTTTTCGCACCCTGCTTGGTACAACGCCTACCGCGTTGCAGAAGGCATTCGGGAAATCGGAATCGTTTGCGCCCGTCAGAACGGAGAGCTTGTCGGACTGCTACCCTTAGCACGCTGTCGCAATGACTACCGGGGCTTGTTCTTCCCCGTCGTTGCTCCATTTGCGCGAGGAGATTTCCAGCCACCTATCATCCGGCCAGATCTGGTAGCTGAGCTGCTACCCCAACTGCTGGACAAGGCAATCCAGCATTTCAAACACCCAGGAACGATATGGTGGCCTTTTATCCCCAACGACGACCCATCGCTCCCCGTACTGCGTGACTACTTTCTGCGGCGCGGCATGCCGACATTCGAAGAGACTGAAGTTGCGCCTCGACTTCGCGTCAATGGACTGAGCTTTGCCGAGTTAGAGAAGACTTGGTCGAGCAATCACCGGATTGACGTTCGAAGACGAAGGAAACGGCTCGCCGAAACGGGCGCGGTTTCGCTTTGGACCCCCTCGACACTCGAGGAAGCAGAGGCATTGCTTAGCGAATTTTTTGAAGTCCATGACGAAAAATGGCTTTCACAGGGTTATCCTGGAAAGTTTCAGTCACCCCGAGCACGTCGTTTATTCACGGAATGCCTCAGGCGTATGTGGGGACGGGGAATGTACTTCACCACCGTACGCTGTGGTGACGTACACGTAAGCTATCATTTCGGCTTTCTATCTGGCGGCTGGATCCAATGGTATCGTCCAGCGTACCGAAGCGAGTACTTTGGCTTTTCTCCAGGCAAGATTCATGTAGCCCTATTGCTCGAAGAAGCCTGCAGAAATGGATGGAATGGCCTAGACTTTCTTCTGGGTGAAGAACCTTACAAGCAGCTTTGGAGTAACGAAACTGGAAGGGCAGTTAGCATTTGGGCTGGCTCAAGTAGTCGCGCCCCATCCTTTTGGTGGTTCAGCAAAGGGAAACCGTACTTCCGCAGACGATTTGTTGGCTCGCTTTTCAAGGCGAAAGCCTGGTACCAAAACCTCTTGCGCCGGGGAATGGAAACCAAACCTTGAGACTACCCGCCATTCATTTGCGTAGCATTGCCAAACGCATGTATGGCCTTCTAATTGCCTTGGTATTCCATCGCTCCCGCTACCGCATGTTTTTGCGGGTATCGCTTGAACAAATCAGCGTGCATACTCAGACTCTGGTCACTCTCACTGACTACTTCTCCACTGTTGTCCAGCCGATCCCCATCACGGCGCCCTTTGGCAAGTCGATGCTCGTTCTGGCGCCTCATCAGGACGACGAAACGATCGGCTGCGGTGGCGCAATCGCTCTTCAGGCGGAGGCTGGGGCTAAAGTCGCCGTCGTGATCGTCCAGGATGGCGGAGATGAACATGAAAAGCTAAACCTCAGCCGTCAGGACATGACTGCGAGACGCAATGCTGAGTCCCGCCGCGCCACGGAGGCGATAGGCATCGAACCTCCGATCTGTCTGAACTACCGGTCCCTGCATGCTTCGCGCAGCGATGCCGTCGCCGCAGTCCGGCAACTTCTCCTTGATCGCAAAGTCGATGCAGTGTTCACCCCGTTCTTGCTCGACAACCACGCGGATCACCGCACCACCAACGCGATTCTGGCTGAGGCCATGGGCCAGTTGCCTTGGAACGTGCGTGTGTTTGGCTATGAAGTTTGGGGGCTGGCGATTCCAAACGTGATCGTCGCCATTGACTCGGTGATGGAAAAGAAACTAGCAATGCTCCGCTGCTTCGAGTACGCAAATTCCGCCCTGGATTATCTTCATACAACCAAGGGCCTAAACATGTACCGAAGTCGGCTCCTGCCTGCTGGCACCTGCCAGTTTGCAGAGTGTTTTTTTGAATTGGATAAATCGGAGTTCATCCGGTTACTTTCTATACTCAGCACTAAGAGCTGAATCATGAACTGGCTGGCTACTTTTGTCAAACGTAAGTGGAGACACGTACGGCACAACTTTGTCGCCGGCGG
>JAHCHD010000145.1 GCA_026129915.1 Bryobacterales bacterium | reverse complement strand
TCGATGAGGGGCGCTTTGGCCCAGACGGCGTCCAGTTCCCCATCCACAACAATCGCGCCCGAGACACGTGGCGCGGCGTAAGTGGGCATGCCATCCTGTGCTGACCCACGAGAGCATGTAGCTCCCATGACGATGGCCAACACGAGAGCGACCGCTATGCGCGCGAAGGTCCCGTGAGTCTGCATGCATACCTCCAGCCTGGGAGACCGCCCAGAGCTTCAGGGTATCCCAACTGAATCGGCCCAGGTTATCTTGCGGCATCCATGTTTCGCACCAGCAGTTCATGTCCACCGCGGCCCCTATTGCGCCCGGTGGCCCATCCAGCTACACTTTCCGCTATGACTTCCAAAGCAACGACCGTGGAAGAATACCTGGCAGCGTTGCCGGAGGATCGCCGCACTGCGCTGATGGCCGTTCGTGCTGAGATCCTGAAGAACTTGCCCGACGGTTACGAGGAAGGTATCCAGTACGGCATGATCGGCTACTTCGTGCCTCACCGCCTGTATCCCGCGGGCTATCACTGCAACCCAAAGGAGCCGCTACCGTATATGGCCCTGGCTTCCCAGAAGAACTACATGTCGCTCTATATGATGTGCGTCTATGAGGGACAGAGCGAAGAAGCGTTCCGGGCAGCGTGGGCAGCCACCGGCAAGAAGCTGGATATGGGCAAGTCCTGCGTGCGCTTCAGGAAGGTGGACGACCTGGCTCTGGACGTGATTGGCGAATGGATCCGCAATGTGCCGGTGAAGAATTTCGTGACTTCTTACGAAGCCGGGCGTCGCCGCTGAAGGTCGAGGCGAACTTCCGTGTCTGCCCGAAGATATGAAACACTAAATCGGTAATGAACCGACGCCAGTTTCTGCAAGCCTCCGGCGCCGCTGCCTTGCTCGGCTCCTGTGCAAACCCCGCTCTGGAAACAGTGCCTGCCACCCCGCCCTGGGGCAGCATGCCAAACATCGTGCTGGTGATGGCGGACGACCTCGGCTATGGGCACGTGGGCTGCTATGGGCAGAAGATCATTCAGACCCCGAACATCGACCGGCTTGCCGCAGAAGGCCTGCGCTTCACTGACGCCTACGCGGGCTGCACCGTGTGCGCGCCTTCACGGAGCGCCTTACTTACTGGCTTGCACACAGGGCATACGCCCGTGCGCACGAATGCCGGAGGCGCGCCGCTTCCGGCAGGAACGCCAACCATAGCCAGTATCCTGCGCCAGGCTGGCTACCGCACCGGCTGTTTCGGCAAGTGGGGACTCGGAGGCGAAGGCACGGAAGGCATGCCCACTCGTCATGGTTTCGACGAGTTCCTGGGGCCTCTGCATCAGGTACATGCGCAGCATTACTACCCTGACCACCTCTGGAAAAACGAGGAGCGCTTCGAACTGCCGGGCAACCGCGGAGGCCGGCAGGGGCAGTATGCTCCGGATGTGATTCAGGAGGCGGCACGCGACTTCCTGCAGCGTGCGAAACAGCCGTTCTTCCTCTACTTGCCATCGATAATCCCTCACCACGAGTTTCAATCGCCGGCCAGCACGCTTGAGCCTTACCGCAACCGCTTCCAAGAAACGCCGTTCATCCGCACCGACCGTGGATTTGTCCCTCAACCCCGTCCCGCGGAACACTTCGCGGGCATGGTGGCGAGGCTCGACGAACATGTGGGCGAGATTTTACGGGCACTGAAGGACTTGGGACTCGCGGAGAACACTCTGGTGCTGTTCACCAGCGACAACGGCCCCATTGGCGACACGCCCAGCATCACGAATTCCTTTGCGGGCTCGGGCCCATTTCGAGGCTTCAAGCGCGACCTTTACGAAGGGGGCATCCGCGTACCCTTTATCGCCTGGCACCCAGGCAAGATTGCGCCGGGGCAGGTGTCGCGAAAGCCAGTTGCCGCGTGGGACCTGCTACCCACTTCCAGTGAACTGGCGGGCGCTGTGCTGCCGGAAGGCTACCTGCCAGATGGCCTCTCGCTGGTAGCAGCGCTCTACGGAGGTGAACAGGGCGGGGTGCGTCCACCTCTTTATTGGGAAACGGAGAGTGGCGCGCGCCTGAAGCAGGCAGTGCGCATCGGCGACTGGAAAGCCGTACGTCTGGCGCCTGGCGCTCCGCTGGCGCTTTACAATTTGAAGGATGACCCTGGCGAAACCGCTGACTTGAGCGACTCGGAACCCGCCGTGGTGCAGGAGGTAGAGGCCTATCTGCGCACGTGCCGCGTGGATCCACCCGCACTGCCGGAACCGGAATGGCGCCCGGCTTCCGCTTGATCCGGCATGGCGCGAACACAAGAAAGGTAGCTGGATGGATGGCGGGCGCTGGCCGCCGGTGATATCTTCTCCCTATGGCATTCCCTCGAATGATGCTGGTGCGGCAGCATTTCCCAAACCGCGCAATTGCAGACATCTCCGCCGCGGTGACGCAGGAACTGGCGGCTTCTAACTTCGCGTCAAAGATCCCTCCCGGAGGCAGCGTGGCCATCGGTGTGGGCAGCCGCGGCATCATGAACATCGATATCATCACGCGCGCTGTGGTGGACTACTGGAAGTCCATCGGCCGCAAGCCGTTTCTGTTCCCGGCGATGGGAAGCCATGGGGCGGCCACGGCGGAAGGGCAGGCCGATGTGCTGGCGCACTACGGCATCACTGAGGCCAGTATAGGCTGCCCGCTGCATAGCCAACTGGAAGTGGTATCTCTTGGCAAAACCGAAGCAGGCATTGAGGCCTACATGGATCGCCTGGCCTTTGAAAGCGACGGCGTAATGATGATCGGCCGCGTGAAATGGCACACGGATTTTGTGGGCAAGATTGAAAGCGGGCTATTCAAGATGATGGCCATTGGCCTGGGCAAGTTCGCCGGCGCCAAGATCTACCACTCTGCCGCGTATCGCAGCCTGGGGCTGGGCGAGGTGGTGCTTACGGTAGGGCGCCAGGTGCTCGCTTCGGGCAAAGTGATTGGCGGCCTTGCCGTGCTGGAAGACGCCAACCACGCCACCGCCAAACTGGCCGCCGTTCCCGCAGAGACCATGGAACGGGATGAAGAGGAACTGCTGAACCTGGTTTCGAGCTGGAATGGCCGCGTACCGTTAAAGGAACTCGACATTCTGATTGTGGACGAGATGGGCAAGCACATCAGCGGTGCGGGCATGGATACCAAAGTAATCAACCGCAGCGTATGGGGTGAAGCGAACTGCTTCCCTGACCTGCCCCTGATTCGCCGCGTGTTCGTGCGCTCACTTAGTTCCATGAGCTATGGGAATGCTGTGGGCATCGGGCTTGCCGACATGACGACGGATAGCCTGCTGGCGTCGATTGACTGGCACACCACGCACATCAACTCGATTACGGCCAACTCGATAGGCGCTATCCGCACCCCAATTCACTTCCCTACTGACCGAGATTGCATGGACAACCTTTGCCTGTCGGTGGGGATCTTCGACGACAGCACGTTGACGATTGGGCGCATCCGCAACACCATGCACCTGGAGTTGCTGGAACTAAGCGAAACGCTGCGCGCGGAGGTAGAAGCAAACCCGGCGCTGGAGATATTGGACGTCCGTGACTTCACCTTTGAGCGCGACGGCAACCTGCCCGACATCTTTGGGGTGCAGAGCGCCCTGGCGCACTGATTCCCCATAACCACCAGAGCAAAATGCCCGGCAGCCGCGAAGGCGCCGGGCATTTTTGCGCGGAGGAGCAGGGGACAAATCTCAGTTCGGGCGTCGCTTCAAGGTAGGACGCTCGTCGGCATCGACGTCATCTTCCTTCTTCTCGTCGCCCATTTCGATGCGGTCACTGCCGGGAGCGCGCCGCAATGTGGGCCGGTTGGGATCCTCAATCTCACCACGCTGCTTGTTGATCACTAGGGCCAGGCGGTCTTTCACATCCTCAAACTCACTGGTGGTGAGGACGTACTCCGGCTTCTCTTTCAGGTACTTCTCAATGGTCGCCTGGGAGTTCTTAATGCGGTCTTCGGTGAGAGGATGCGACCGGAAAACCTTTGATAGCGTGCCCGGTTTCCGCTTTTCCATGGCCTGCAATTTCTCAAAGAAGTCCGTGTAGGAAGCCGGGTCGTAACCTGCCTTGTAGAGGTACTGGATACCCAGCAGGTCGGCCTCTTCCTCAAACGCACGCGAGAAGGTTAGGAAGGTCATGGGGATGGCTAGGCCAGCACCCTGGCGGATGGCATAGCCTGTCCATCCGCCCACAAAGAGCAGAGGCAGGCTGGCAAGATTGATGATCTGGCCGCGGGTAGCCTGGCGCGTGCCATGGCGTGCCGCGATGTGTGCTAGCTCGTGGCCCATTACACCGGCAAGCTCGGCTTCGTTGTCGGCTCGCAAAATCAGCCCCGTATTCACGAAGAAGAATCCGCCAGGCAGGGCGAAGGCGTTCACTTCGTCGCTATCGATCACCTTGATCGACACGGGCACTTTTACGTCCGAATTGCGCACCAGGTTCTGGCCGACACGGTTCACATATTCGCTGATGATCGGGTCGTCAACAATCTTTGCCTGCCGCTCGATTTCCGTGGCAAGCTGCTTGCCGAGGGCGATCTCCTTCTCAAGCGAATAGAAGTTCACGCCACCATCGACGTCGCGGTTGCCGATCTCATCAGGGTTATTCTTCTTCTTTCCCTGGGCGAGCGCGCCAAAGGGCAGGGCAAGCGTTAGCGCCAGTAGCAGCGCTCCCAGCCGCGATGTGAATTTGAGCCTCATGGGTCCCTCCGCCCGGATTTTCCCAGCCCGGAACTGGTTTTCGCCGCAAGAGCCAGGAAGCACTGCATAGCGTCACCGTGGAGTGCTTCCCTCTGCCTTCATCCTATCGCGAATCCGCCGTGGCCGAACCACGATTTCGTACGCTGCAGTGGAAGCCACCCCTGTACTCTGCGGGTCTAACCTTCATAACGTACAGTGGAGACTATGGGTTTCGTTGGAGATCAACCTGAGCACGCCACCGCTGGACCAACCAAAGAAAGGGTGCTGCACCGTGAGTACATTCACCAATTCCCGGTAACCGAGCACTTAATCTACCTGAACCACGCGGCAGTGGCGCCACTGTGCCGACCGGCCGCCGAGGCCATGCAGTGGCTCGCCGACGACGCCATGCGCAACGGCTCGCTTCACTACAGCAAATGGGAAGAATGTTACGAGGGCATCCGTGTAAGCACCGCTCAGATGATTGGCGCCCACCGGGACGAAATCGCCATCGTGAAGAACACCTCCGAGGGCATCGCTACAGTTGCCATGGGACTCGACTGGAAACCAGGCGACCGGATTGTCGCCTTCCGCGAAGAGTTCCCGGCGAACTACTTCCCCTGGCTACGCCTGGAGGCTAAGGGCTGCAAGATCATCTGGCTCTCGGTTACTGATTCGCTGGATCAGATTGACGAGGCGGCACGAGGCGCGAAACTCCTGGCAATCAGTTTTGTGCAGTATCTCTCCGGATACCGGGCTAACCTTCCGGCGATCGGCGAAATCTGCGCCCGCCATGGCTGCTTTTTCTTTGTGGATGCCATTCAGGGCTTGGGCGTGCTGCCGCTCGACGTGGAGCACGCAAAGATCGATGCGCTAGCCGCGGACGGCCATAAGTGGATGCTTGGTCCAGAGGGATGCGGCATTCTCTACATTCGTAAGACTATGCAGGACCGGATTGAACCTGTCGAGTTCGGCTGGACCAACATCGCGGGTTACAACGACTACTCCTGTAGAGATATGACGCTGCGCGCGGACGCCGGCCGCTATGAGTGCGGCACTCTAAATACAATTGGAATCTTTGGCTTACGGGCAGCACTCGACTTCCTCCTTGAAGTTGGAGTCAATCGAATTGGCCCCGATGTGGTGGCGGCTGCAGACCGCTTGGCTGAAGGAGCCCTTGCAAAGGGCTACGAGTTGATGGGAGTCCGGACCCCAGAAACAGCAAGCGGGATCGTTTCGATACGTAAGCCGGGAGTCGATTGCCGGATGACGGTGAGCGAACTGCGCCGAAACAATATTACAGCGGCCCCACGGCAGGGATGGGCGCGTCTCTCGCCACATTTCTATGTGAGTCCAGACGCAATCGAAGCCGTGGTGGCGACGCTGCCATAAACGCGGGTGCCCCTAGAACTCCAGGATCACCGGCATCACCAAGGGACGGCGTGAGGTGCGCTTGGTAAGGAAGCGGCGCAAGTCGACGCGGATCTTCTCCTGAATAACACCGAGGTCGCCCTTTTCTTCCGGGGTAGAAGCGGCGAGCGTTTTGCCAACCACCTGCCGGGCTTCCTGCATTAGTTGCGCTCCCTCTTCGCCAGACATAAATCCGCGTGAGACCACTTCAGGCGGGCCCTCGGTGGCACCGGTTAGGTGATCGATGGCGATGATAGGAATCACAAAGCCATCCTCGGAGAGGTTGCGCCTGTCCCGAATCACCAACTCTTCCACCACTTCATCTACAGTTCCCGAATCGATGCAAATTCTGCCAACGGGAATGCGTTCAGCCTTGCGGGCACCCGCTTCATCCAGCTCGAGGCAATCTCCGGTTTCCAGAATGAAACAACTATGCAGACAGTCGTCATATAGGTGGCTAGCCAGGGACGCATGCTTCGACAACTGTCGATGTTCTCCATGAATCGGTACGAAATACTTGGGGCGGACAAGGTTGAGCAACAACCGCAATTCCTCGGCGCTGCCATGCCCAGAGACGTGGATTGGCGGAGCCATGCTGCCATAGATGGTCTTGGCGCCACGGCGCGAGAGGTGGTTGATCATCCGGTAGATGGGCTTCTCATTGCCCGGGATCATGCGGGCACTCATCACCACCGTGTCGCCCGACGAGATCTTCAGATGCCGGTGACTATCCACGGCAACCCGTGCAAGCGCAGACATCGGTTCGCCCTGGGTCCCAGACACAAGCACCGCCACCTTCGCGGGATCCGCCGTCATGATGTCCTGTGGTCGCAATAGGATACCGTCTGGAATCTCGAGCAGGCCATGACCGTGGGCGATCTCGAGGACGCTGTTCAGGCTTCGCCCAAGGAATGCCACCTTACGCTTGGCTCGTTTCGCCATTCTAAGGATGGTCTGAACGCGGTGTACCGAAGAACTGAAACAGGAGACAATCACTCGCCCCTCAGACCGATGAAAGATCTCCTCAAATCGCGGGATGACGGAAATCTCGCTCTCCGAGTAGCCGGGACGGTCTGAGTTCGTAGAATCCGACAAAAGTAGAAGAACGCCCTTCTTACCGTATTCGGCAAACGTATGAAGATCGAAGGGAATGGAATCCGGCGGCGTCGGGTCAATCTTGAAGTCGCCGGAGTGAATGATGACACCCAAGGGAGTGGTGATGGCCAGGGCGAGGGCACTGGGGATGGAGTGAGTAACGTGAATGAACTCAATCTGGAAAGGGCCCAGCTCAAGGCGTTCGCCCGCGGTCACCTCGCGAAGGTCGGCGCTTTCGGCCAGTCCGTGTTCTTCGAGGCGACGCTCGACCAGGGAAAGGGTGAGAGGCGTGCCATAAACCGGCACGCTCATTTTGGAGAGCAAGAAAGGCATGCCACCGATATGGTCCTCGTGTCCATGCGTTAGCAACACGCCACGAACATGCTCTTTGTTTTCGCGGAGAAACTTGAAGTCCGGCGCGACGATGTCCACGCCGAACATCTCGTCTTCCGGGAACATCATCCCGGCATCAATCACGATGATGTCGTCACCGTACCGGAGAATGGTGCAGTTCATTCCGAACTCACCGAGACCCCCTAGAGGAATCACCTGAAGCTTTGCGTCTGGCATGGCTGAATCTTTGATTATAGGGAACTTGAGGTCAACCGGCGGAACGACCGCAAAGAAATCCGGCGATGTCTTCAGGCCCGGCTCACTAACCGTCTGATTCGACGACGCTTAAGGTGGGGAGGAAAATCCCGTCAGATGTACTCCAAAACGAAAACGGGAGGCTCCGCGACGAATCGGGAGCCTCCCGTAACACACTTACCATCGCTGGTATTCGTTTTTGGGAGAATCGGCTTCGACGAAACTTCAGACCGTCAAAACCCTTTGGTTGGATCTTATGATTGGCCCGAAATGAAGTCAAGTGATTTACAGTTGTCGTACTTAGAGAAATCAGAATTTCCCTGACGAATCCCTGGCAGCGGCGAGGAATCTGAAACGTTATTTCTCACAAATAGAACGACTTGAGGAAGGGCTTTGACCGCGCCCGGAGTGCAGAAAAAAAATTCCTGCTAGTCGATCTTCAACCGCACAAAGGAGTCGTCGTCATCCCCGGCGGCGCGACGCCGAAGGAATCGTAGCCCACCAAACATCCCACCAGCAAGCGCCGCCAAACCCGAGAGCAACGAAGCCAGAATGATGATGTTGATGATGAGGTCGCGGAGGACTTCCGCCTCCGAAGCCACCTTTTGATTCACTGTGACCGTTGCCCGATAGCGAACCTGGGAGAGGACACGTTCTGCAAAATCTCTATCTTCTACATTCGTACAAATTACGACCATTGAGCTTTCCCTCTTGGCCACGATACCCGGGATTGCCAGGAACTCATCCAGCTTTTTGCGGGCTAGTTGGGGCGTAGGGTAGGAGAAGATACCCAGGCTAAGGCTGGAGGAACCATCTCGATAACGGGCCGTTTGCGCCTCAGCACCTAGGCTGAAAGCGGCAACTCCAGCCGGCACCTCGGGCATGAAAAGTGACAGCGATTCCGGGCCAAGAATATACCGAAGGGAGCCCGGCACCTGCTGGGAGGTGGGAAGGTATCCGGTGAGGGCGGGCCTGGTGGACGAACCAAGTTTGGGAGCGTAGCCCAGGAAAGCCTTTACCACTTCCCACGTGGGGCGATCCCCCTCAAAGACCATCACGTAGTTCTGGAAATTTACGACAACAGTAGATCCAGATTCGACGGCATAGAGGTCGAACTTCTCCTCGAACGCCAGTTTCTCGTAGTCGGCGGGTTTGGAGCCTTCCGGCAACAGATATTGAAACATGGCCACGCCGCCGGTGGCATCAGCCATTTGGTAAGCACGTGCCCGAAAACCACGATTGCCCGAACGATATTCGGCCATCTCTCCCTGTTCGAAGCCAAACTCTTCCGCGAGCGTGGTGTTATTCAGGGTGAACGGAGTCGCACTAATGCGCTCGAAGTCACCAAGGCGGTCTGTCCAAATCGCTGCCTGGCAGAGCATTGCCAAGCCCAGCCAGATGACGCAGGCTACGTAGCGAATTGGCAATCGGCGCATGATCGATAGATGCATTTCAACCTGTTAAGGAGATGCGACGGGGATGATCCAAGCCCTTATTGGCTGCATCTGAAGCACTCCGAGTGCGTCAGGCTCCGCAGCATTTCTTGTATTTCTTACCGCTGCCGCATGGGCAGAGGTCGTTGCGTCCAACCTTGGGTTCGTTACGTTTCACTTGCCGGCTGGCAGCGTCATCCTTGCCGCCCACTTGCAGACGAGCCAGTTCGCGCTCCTTCGCACGGTGCAGATTCTGCGTCACGTTGGTGATTTCCCGGTCTGCGAGGCGCTGGGCAGCCGTGTTTACCGCCACAGGCTCGAGGTCGCCGTCTCGTTCATCTCCGGCCGAGCCGCCCTCATAGGGATTTCTGCGGTCGGCAGGTCCGGTTTCGTGACGGAACTGGAGGAAGAAGAGGTAGCGGACGATCTCGTCCTCGATGCGCTCCATCAACTCCTGGAACAGAGCATAGGATTCCTTCTTGTACTCGATGAGCGGGTCCTTCTGGCCGTAGCCACGGAGGCCGATCCCCTCCTTGAGGTGGTCCATCGAGAGCAGATGGTCTTTCCATTGCGCATCGATCACGGTGAGCATGATGGCGCTTTCGGCTTCGCGCATCACGGCTTCTCCCACAACTGCCGTCTTTTCGGCGTAACGCTTTTCCAGGTGCTCGTAGATTCGCTCTTCGATCTCGGCTCGGGTATCCTCGACGTAGTCGCGCGGTTCGATGCGGACGCCAAACTGGGTGAGGACGTCGCTCTGAAGCCCGGTGAGGTCCCAGTCAGCGGGCAGGTTTGATTCCGGGCAGCGGTTGTCGATGAAATAGCCAACTAGGGCGCGCGCCATCTCGAAGACCCGCTCGCGCTGATTGTCGCCCTCAAGCAGTTGGCGACGCCAATGGTAGATGGCGGTGCGCTGCTTGTTCATCACGTCGTCGTACTCAAGCAGGTGCTTGCGGGCGGCGAAGTGCTGGGCTTCCACGGCTTTCTGGGCGGCCTCAATGCGCTTGGTAATCATGCCGCTCTCAATCGGCACATCCTCTTCCATACCCAGGAAGAGCATCATCTTCTTGACGCGTTCGCCACCAAAGATGCGAAGCAGATCGTCGTCCAGAGCGAGATAGAATCGCCCGCTACCAGGGTCGCCCTGGCGGCCAGCTCGACCGCGGAGCTGATTGTCGATACGGCGGGACTCATGGCGTTCGGTACCAAGCACGTGCAGGCCGCCCAAGGCGATCACCTCTTCATGCTCACGGTCCGTCGTGCGCTTGGCGTCGCGCACCGCTTCTTTCCACTCGTCTTCCGTGATGGTCTCGCGGGATTTCCCTTCCTTCTTCAGCCGCTCCTCAGCCAGGAACTCCGGGTTGCCGCCCAGCAGGATGTCGGTACCACGGCCCGCCATGTTGGTGGAAACGGTAACCGCTCCCTTTCGGCCGGCCTGCGCGATGATGTAGGCTTCGCGCTCGTGATTTTTTGCGTTTAGCACCTCGTGCCGCACACCGAGGCGCCGCAGCATGCCGCTTAGCTTCTCTGACTTCTCCACGGAGATGGTGCCCACCAGAACGGGCTGACCCTTCTCGTGAAGCTCCTTGATTTCCTTAGCGGCGTTGCGCCACTTCTCTTCCTGCGTGCGGTAGACGATGTCTTGATACTCCATGCGCCGCATTGGCATGTTGGTGGGAATCATCGTGACATCGAGGTTGTAGATCTTCGAGAACTCGGCCGCTTCAGTATCCGCCGTTCCGGTCATGCCGGCCAGCTTCTTGTACATGCGGAAGTAGTTCTGGAAGGTGATCGTGGCGAAGGTTTGCGTTTCATTCTCCACCTTCACGCCTTCTTTGGCCTCCACCGCCTGGTGCAAACCATCGCTCCAGCGACGACCCGGCATAAGACGGCCTGTGTACTCGTCAACGATCACCACCTCGCCGTCCTGCACCACATAATCGCGGTCGCGCTGGTAGAGCACATGCGCACGCAGGCTCTGCTGGACGTGGTGGTTCAGCTCGATCATGTCCGCATCGTAGAGGTTTTCCACTCCCAGCAGCCGCTCCACCTTGTGAACGCCTTGTTCCGTGAGGGCCACGCTGCGTTGCTTTTCGTCTACCGTGAAATCGCCAGTGTAGGTCTTCTGTCCGGGTTCATCGCCGTCAAGCACCTCGCCCTTCTCAAGAAAGGGGATGACGGAATTCGGGCGGATGAACTTGTCGGTTGTGCCCTCGGTTGGGCCGGAAATGATGAGAGGCGTGCGTGCCTCGTCGATGAGAATGGAGTCCACCTCATCGACGATGGCGAAGTGGTGCTCACGCTGGACGCAGTCTTCCAGGCGGAACTTCATGTTGTCGCGAAGGTAGTCGAAGCCAAACTCGTTGTTGGTGCCGTAAGTGATATCAGCGTTGTAGGCATCCTTGCGCTGGCGGTCACTGAGATTGTGAACGATGACGCCCACACTGAGGCCGAGGAAGCGATAGATCTGGCCCATCCACTCCGAGTCACGTTTGGCCAGATAGTCGTTCACGGTAACGACATGGACGCCCTTGCCCGCAAGCGCATTCAGATAGACGGGCAGCGTGGCCACCAGCGTCTTGCCCTCTCCGGTCTTCATTTCGGCAATCTTGCCTTCATGCAACACCATGCCGCCGATCATCTGGACGTCGTAGTGACGCATACCCAGCGCGCGGCGACCGGCTTCACGGACCGTAGCGAAGGCCTCTTCGAGGAGATCGTCGACGGAGGCGCCCTGGGCGATCTGTTCCTTGAACTTAATCGTTTGGCGCGCGAGCTCAGAGTCGCTGAGTTTGCTCAGCTTCGCTTCCAGCGCATTGATGGCGTGCACTCGCGGCAGCAGGCGCTTTACTTCGCGCTCGTTCTTGGTGCCGAAAATTTTGGCAAGGATAAAATCGACCATAGGAAGGCTACCCTACTAGTTTAGCCCAGTACGGGTGGAAGGCCATGGAGCCTGGACGGCGCCGCTAGCGGTTGCGTTACCAGACCACGGTGCGAACTGCGCATACTGAAGCCTTCTGACGCTCCTGCGCACGGGCATTTCGTCGCTCCCGGAATCATTGCCGGCGGTTGCA
>JAHCHD010000144.1 GCA_026129915.1 Bryobacterales bacterium | reverse complement strand
CCGAGACAAACACCAGTGCCAACGCCATCATTGACGGCAGCATGAAGCGCAGGCGGTGAAGGAAGGGTTCCTCGGGCCTGCCAAACATCAGATACAGCCCAAAGCAAGCCAGGAACGGGTAAGCCACGCCTGCCTGGAACAGAAGTCCCGCCGCGGCCAGACAGGCTGCCAGCCAGATTCGTTTATGCAGGACACAGGCCGTTGCAATAAGGTTCAGCGCCAGCGTGTATCCTCGGGGCACGGGATCGTACTCCACCACCATCACCGAGGGTCCAGGGATGAAGCCGGTGGCCTGCAGCACGGCGGCGATCCAAAGGCTCTCCCATCGCCCGCCGCAAATGCCCAGCGCCAGCAGATAGCCGGCCACTGCCAGCACCAAGCGAAAGATCACCTGATATACGTAAAGCACCGCGTAAACGGGCAGCCCGGTGATGCCGCGTACGCCGTTCACTAGTTCGTCGTATAGCGACAGGCCGAGGTGCGGGTAGTGTACCAGCGGATCGCGCGCCAGTACGCTGGAATCGCGGGCATGTTCGAGCATCGCTGTGTAGATCTGCGTGTCGGAGGTGAGGTACTGCGTGCCTGGGAAGTAGAACAGGCCTGTAGCCGCAATCATGCCCAGCAGCAACAACGCCAGCCACAGGGGGGGCTGCGGCGCTGTTCTACCGGCCTGCCGGAAATTGTCGTGCTCTGTGGGGCGGTTTGCCATGGGCGTAAGCCAGAACTACCCATCATAGGACGGGTGGGCTCCGCGTCCAACGAAAATCGCCGTGCGGTTGCTACCCTAGAGGTTGGGAAATCCCCTTTGATGGCGAAACTCTTTACGCGTGATGAACTGGTAGCCCAGCGGGCCATCTGGAAGGCCGAGGGCCGGAAGGTGGTGTTCACCAACGGTTGCTACGACATTCTCCACCCCGGACATGTGCGCCTGCTCGAGCGGGCGCGCGCTCTAGGCGACCTGTTGATTCTGGCCCTGAACACTGACGACAGCGTGCAGCGCCTTAAGGGCCCGTCCCGCCCCATACTCACGGAATCTGAGCGTGTGCGGATGGCCCTGCAACTGGCGGCGGTGGACGCGGTGACGCTGTTTGACGAGGATACTCCCCGCGAGTTGATCGCCGCAGTGTTGCCAGATGTTCTGGTGAAGGGTGCCGATTGGGCGCATTTCATCGCGGGCAGGGAAGAGGTGGAGGCAGCGGGGGGCCGCGTGGAGGCGCTTCCTTTGGAGCCTGGCTATTCCACAACGAATCTGGTAGATATCGCACTGGGCCGGTAGCGAGGTGGTTAAGTATCACTGGCGCCAGCCCTGCATGTGGCTTGGCCCCTCGGGCAATCAGATTCCCGAATGCGCGCGCTGCCGGCAGTGCCAGAGTTTACGAACACGCCGTCTAGCCGGATGGTTAATGGCGAGATAGACAACGCAGGTCGCATCACTTGTCGCAGGATCTTCTCTCAAATCTGCTGCTTTCGCTTGCCACAGACAGCCGCTTCACCGCGGCTTTAACCGCCATTGAAGACGGTGCCGCGTGGCAGGCCGCGGCGGGTCCCTTGCGCATCACGGGGCTGAACCCCTCCTCCAAGGCGCTCTACGTTCTGCTGCTGGCGTGGCGGCTGCGTCGCCCCATCACCGTGGTCACCGCATCGGTGAAGGAGGCGGAAGCCCTGCACCAGGCCGCACTGGCGCTTTACCCGCTATTGCCCGAGGCGCTTGCCGGGTCTCCCGTGCTGCTGCCCGCTCTGGATGTGCTTCCTTTCCAGAGGCTTTCCCCCCATGCCGAAATTCTGCAGCAGCGGGCCCTCGCACTTGGCCTCATGGCCCAGGCGGCTACGGCGGTGGCGGTGATGCCTGCCACCAGCGCGTTGCTGCGAACCGAGGAGCGCGCGTTCCACCAGCGGATGTCACTGGAACTGCGGCGGGGCGAGGAGGTGCTGCTCGAAGACGTAGTGGCTTACCTCGATTCGGTGGGCTATCTGCGCACTGAGCCGGTTACGATGCTAGGTGAATATTCTGTGCGCGGCGGCATCCTGGACGTGTTCGCAGCGGGATCAGACGACCCCGTCCGCATAGAGTTCTTCGGCGATGAGATCGAAAGCATGCGCCGTTTCCATGCCGACACGCAGCGGTCGGTAGCCTCACTGGAATCCTGCTCGGTGCCGCCCCTCGTTGAGTACCCCAAGTCGCACGAGCTGTTTGTGGACCTGCGTGAAGCACTGGGTGACGATGTGGTTCCTTCCACCGCGCCCTTCTCCGGATGGCAGCAGGCAGTGCCCGCCGTGCGTCCGCGCAAAGCTACGGCGCTCGACCTGATACCTGGCGCGATTCTGCTCTTGGATGAGCCAGCACAGTGCGACGCCGCGGTCGAGAAGTTCTGGCAGCGCCTGGGCGATGCCGGTGCACAGTGTTTCTTCCCACCAGAGACTGCCTACCTGCCTGAGGCCGAGTGGCAGCGCGTGTTCTCCAAAGCGGCCCATATCACCATGGAGGAACTCGACCTGCTGACCACGGGCGTCGCCCGAGGGGTGCACCTGCATATCGCCACTCGGCCCGGCTTCCGATTCCACGGCAACATGAAGCAGGCGGTGGAAGAGGCGCTGCACCTGCGCGACCAGGACACTGCCACCGTATTCTTCGCTTCGAACGCGGGCGAGCTTGAACGGCTGGCCGATGTGTTCGAGGAGTACGAGTGCCCCTTCCAGATCGTCCTGCACGCCCACCATCCAGCCTGGGAGGCCATTCGCAAGCGGGACTATCGAACCGTGTCCAGCGCGCGGGTGTTATTGTCGCAATCCACGTTCCGCACGGGTTTCTTGCTGCCCGAGGCGCAAGTCTGTTTCGTAGGCGCCGAGGATCTCTTCGACAGTTCGGCCTTGGTAGCCGAGCGTAGTTCCCGTCCTGGCCAGCACTTAGCGTCTTTCACGCTGGATATCTCTGACCTTAAGACCGGTGACCTGGTGGTGCACCGCGAGCATGGCGTGGGCCGCTTCCTAGGCCTGAAGGAAGTGGTGCAGGACGGCGTGAAGACTGACTTCATGCTGCTCGAATACGCCAACGACAGCAAGCTCTATGTGCCCCTCACGCGCATGGACTTGGTGCAGAAGTTTCGTGGGGGAGGAGAAGCGAAGCCGCAGATCGACCGTCTCGGTGGCATTACCTGGCAGCGCACCAAGGCGCGTGTGAAGGCGCGCATGCGCGACATGGCCGACGAGCTTTTGAAGCTCTACGCGCAGCGCAAACTGGCCCGTGGCTTCGCGTTTTCAGCCGACTCCAACTGGCAGCGCGAGTTTGAGGACAGCTTTGCATTCACCGAAACCGTCGATCAGGATCGGGCCATCACAGAAATCAAACGCGACATGGAAAGTGAACTCCCCATGGATCGCCTGCTCTGTGGGGATGTGGGCTACGGCAAGACGGAAGTGGCCATGCGGGCGGCTTTCAAAGCCTTGGGAGACGGCAAACAAGTGGCGGTGCTCGCCCCCACAACGGTGCTTAGCTTCCAGCACTTCGAGACCTTCAAACGCCGCTTCGCCGCCTTCCCTGTGCGGATTGACCTGGTCAGCCGCTTCCGCAGCGCGAAGGAAATCAAGCAGTCCCTCGAAGACCTGGCTAACGGACGCACAGACATCATCATCGGTACACACCGCCTGCTTTCCGCCGACGTCAAATTCCACGATCTGGGCATGTTGATTATCGATGAAGAGCAGCGCTTCGGTGTGCGCCACAAGGAACGCTTGAAGCAGTTGCGGCAGAATGTAGACTCGCTGGCGATGTCTGCTACTCCCATCCCACGAACTCTCCACATGTCGCTGCTGGGGCTTCGCGACCTTTCTGTGATCGAGACGCCCCCGAAGGACCGTCTCGCGATTCACACCGTGGTGGCCCACTTCGACGACGAACTCATCCAGATGGCGCTGGAGCAGGAACTTACCCGCGGCGGCCAGGTCTACTTTGTCCACAATCGCGTCGAGAGCATCTTTGCTCGCGCGGGCCACATACAGAAACTGGCTCCGCAGGCGCGCATCGGCGTGGGCCATGGGCAAATGCCTGACGCGGAGCTGGAACGAGTGATGCTTGGCTTCATGGGCCGCGAGTTCGACGTGCTGGTCTCCACGAGCATTGTGGAGAACGGCCTCGATATCCCTCTCGCGAATACGATGCTGATTGAGCATGCAGACCGGTTCGGACTCTCGGAACTCTACCAACTGCGTGGTCGCGTGGGTCGCTCCAACCGGCGCGCCTATGCCTACCTTCTGGTACCGCCCGACGGCACGCTCTCTGACATTGCCCGCAAGCGTCTCGCTGCACTGAAGGAGTTTTCTGATCTCGGTGCGGGCTTCAAGATTGCGGCCCTCGACCTGGAACTGCGTGGTGCGGGTAACCTGCTCGGCGGCGAACAGCATGGGCACATCGACGCGGTCGGCTACGACACCTTTATGTCGATGCTTGAGGAAACCATCCGCGAGATGAGAGGCGAGGAAGTGCCGCCTGAAGTATATTCCTCCATCAATCTCGGCTTGGATGTGCGCATTCCTTCCGACTACATTCCCGACGAAACCCAGCGCCTGCGCGCCTACAAGCAGATCGCCGACATCGCCAACCCCACCGATGCCAAGCGTGTCCTGGACGACCTGCGCGACCGCTACGGTGCTCCGCCAGAGGCGCTCACCTTTCTCACCGAGTTTTCGCTGTGCAAGACGCTGGCGCGAGAACTGGGGGTGGAGTCGCTCGATAAACGTGGGCAGGCGATGCTGGTGAAGTTCCATCCCAAGACGCGGATAAACCCGGAACGCCTAATGCGCCTGGTGCAGAAGGAAGAGGGCGCCCAGTTCACGCCCGCGGGCGTTCTGCGGCTCCCGCTGAAACCCATTGACGGTACAGGACATCTGCTCGCACAGGTGAAGAGTTTCCTGCTGCAGTTACAGTAGGCTGATTGCGCCAGCAGGCGGGATGGACCCGATGCCGGGTGGGTGCGGTGGAACTCCTCTCACTTCTACGGGATAATAAAGGGATCTATGCGGTTCACTCCCCTCACTCTCCTTGTTATTGCGCTGGTGGCGTGGTTCCCCTCCACTGGCTTGGCTCAAGATCCGGTGGTGATTGAACAAATCATTGCTAAGGTGAATGCGGATATCGTCACGATGGGCGACCTCGATGAGGCTCGCGAAATGATGATGCTGGACATGATGCAGCAATGCCGCAACGACAAGAAATGCGCTGAGGATCTGCTAGCCAAGCGTGAGCCCGACGTTCTGCGCGACAAGATTGATCAGACGCTGCTGGTTCAAAAGGCCAAGGACCTGAATATCAGTGTCGATAGTCAGGTAAGCAAGGAGGTCGCTCAGATGCAGACCCGCGTGAAGCTCAGCGATCCGGAAGAGTTCCGCCGCTTCATCGAGCGCGAACTGGGCATCACCATTGAAGACTACCGTGAAAAGATGCGCCAGCAGATGCTGCAGCAGGAAGTCATCGGCCAGGAAGTGGGTTCGAAGATCATCATCCCGCGTACCGAGCTGGAGAAGTATTACGAAGAGAACAAGGCCGACTTTCACCGGGACAAGGAATCCGTAGCGCTTCAGGAGATTTTGGTGGCAAAGCGCACCCGCGAAGGTACGGAGCTTAGCGATGAGGCGTTGAAGGAAAAAGTGGATGGCATCCACGCCCGCGCCAAGCGTGGCGAGAAGTTCGATCAGCTTGCCACCGAGTCTTCCGACGCCGTCTCCGCCCAGGAGGGCGGATTCCTCGGCTATCTCGCTAAGGGTGAACTGAACCCGGAGATCGAGAAGATTGTGTTTTCCGGCGAGAAGGGATTTGTCACGGATCCCATCAAGGTGCCCAACGGGTTCATCATCCTCAAAGTAGCTGACAAAGTTTCGCCCGGCTTGCAGCCTCTCGCGGTCGTGGAGAACGAAATCATGGGTAAGCTGTGGCAGCCGCGCTTCCAGCCGGCCATCCGCACTTACCTCAGCAAGCTGCGGCACGAAGCATTCCTGGAAATCCGCGAAGGCTTCAACGATTCGGGTGCGGTCACGGGCAAAGATACCTCCTGGAAGGACCCGGCCGAGCTGAAGCCCGAAACGATTTCCAAGGAAGAGGTTGCCTCCCAGACCCGCCGCAAGCGGCTTCTTTGGGTGGTTCCCATTCCTGGCACCACTACGGCCCCCAAGAGTACGAACTGAGGCGGGCTTTGGCCGCTGCTGAAGTGTTCCCGCGCTCGCTGCATTGCGTGCGGGCCGAATTGAGATTCTATGAAAACCTACGTCCGGGACCTTGAGCCCAACCAACTCTGTCGCACTACCTTTCTGGTAAATGCCAAGGAGGTGCGGCAGAAGAAGACGGGTGAGCCCTTCCTCTCACTCAGCCTCGGCGACAAGACCGGCGACATCGATGCCAAGATGTGGGATAACGTCACCGACGTAGTCGACAGCTTTGGCGCAGGCGATTTTGTAAAGGTGAAGGGCGTGATGAGCCTTTACAATGGCCGTCCCCAGTTCACCGTCCACACTCTCGACCGTCTGGAGGATTTTGAAGTGGAGATGGGCGACTTTTTCGCCACCTCCTCAAGGGACCCTCAGCAGATGCTGGAGGAACTTCAGGGCATAATTGCCGGTGTTACCAATGCGCATCTGCGCGCGCTGCTCGAGGCCTTTTTCGCCGACGAAGACCTCCGTGATCGCTATATGCGGGCGCCGGCGGCAAAGCAGATTCACCATGCCTATTTGGGTGGCTTGTTGGAACACGTGCTGTCGTTATGCACGCTCTGTAAGCTGGTCGCGCCGCACTATTCCACCGTCGACCCCGACCTTCTCATCACGGGTGCCATTCTGCATGACATCGGTAAGGTAGAAGAACTTACCTACGACCGCGGCCTCGGCTACTCCAGTTCAGGCCAGTTGCTGGGCCACATCTCCATCGGCGTCCGTTATCTCCACGATAAGCTGCGGCAGGTGCCTGGCTTCCCCGCGCCCCTCGCCGTGCTTGTGGAACACATGATCCTTAGCCACCATGGCAAGCTCGAATTTGGCTCCCCAAAAGTGCCCATGATAGCCGAAGCCCTGCTGCTGCACTATCTGGACGACATGGACTCCAAGATGGAGGCCCTGCGCGCTCAACTGGAGCGCGACGAGAAGAGCGATGGTTTGTTTACGGCCTACAACTACGCGCTCGAACGTTCCGCACTGAAGCGCGACCGCTTCCTGGCGGGTGGGGGGCAGAATGTCGCGTCCCACGAACCAGCGGCCTCCGTCGCGGCCACCCCAAAACCTGAGCCACGGGGCACGTCCCTGGCCCCTTCCGCGGCCAATGCGCAGCCAGCCCGCTCTCAATCGGGTTCACGTGCTGATCGCACTCCCGCGCAGCGTGGCAGTTCGCTATTCGGTGATAAGCTGCTTGGCGCGCTGGGAGAGGAGTCCTAGACTGATGACCCGCCATCCTTCCCCGGAGGACCTGCCGCCGCCCCTCGAGTTGGAATGTCTCACCGTGCTCTGGCGCCTTCGCGCGGCCAACGTGAAGGAAGTGCGCGAGGCGCTGCTGCCCGCGCGCCCATTGGCCTATACCACGGTGATGACTCTCCTCGACCGTCTCGCCAAGCGCGGCCTTGTGGAGCGCGAAAAACAAGGGCGCAGTTTCCGCTACCAGCCCACTATAGAGCGCGAGATCCTGCAGCGGACTGCTGTCCTACAGTTGGCGGACCGGCTCTTCGACGGATCCTTCGAAGAACTGCGGCGTTTCCTGGGTATTGATTCGCTTCCCGCTCCCTTATCGCAGCCGTCCGCGTCGCGGCACGCCGACAACCTCGATGCGGCGTTGCTCTAGCCCGACTGTCGCAGATGGAGGCCGCCCGGTCGATCACTGCCTGGGAGCATCAGCCGGATAGACAGATCCTTGTTGCGTTGACGCCCTGCCGGAAGCATGGCCCGGAAGTCCGCAGTGAATGCTGGAGCGCGACCTCTACCGCATAGGAGCGTCATTCGGTTCTGGATTCAATAATCTAGCGCCCTAGTTCCGCCACCAGAGCATCGAGGCCATGGCGGAGGTAGACACTGGCGAGGCGCTGCTGCTCTGGCGAAACTCGCAATTGGCGCAGGCGGGCAGGCATGCGGGAATCGTAGAGGTCTGGCATCCAGATGCTACCGTCGGCGAACTGTACTTGGCTCACGTAGCCTACCATCTCGCCCAGCTTGATGGGCATCTGACGCGCCCCGCCGGACAGATTTGCCTGCTCTTGGAACTGCAGGACGCCTTCTTGCTCCACCAGCGCTTCGGCGCCGGGTGCCAGACGGATATGGTCTCCGGTGGCGGGCACAGTGCCAGCATAGAACTCGCGCCCTTCCAGGTCCCGGATAATCCATCCGATTTCTGCGTACACGATCTCCTTGATGGAACGATTGCGTACCTGCAACCGCGGTGCGACCGCTTCATGCCCGGCGATGCGCACTGTGGCTCCAAGAGGTTCGAGTGGTGAAGACGGCATTGGCAGGAATGCGAACTGCACCGGCTCACTGGCGGGAATCGCGGTGGCCCGCCCGTGACGCGCCCATCGCAGATCCACACGAGGCAATTCGGCCTGTCGCGCCAGCAGTTGACGCATCTCGCGCCCCAATCCGTCTTTGCCCTCCGCGCGGAGTAGGTCGCGCAAGTGCCGCCGGTCCTGCTGGATTTCCATCTCGAGTGTGGTAAGCAAGCGCCGGCTGTTGAGGCTGTTCTCCCCAGCGAAGCTCAGATCAGCGAATAGGACGCCATCCAGCCGCAGTGTGAACGCGGGCTGGTTTCCTGCCGTCACTGGTTGCAGCAGGCGCAGATCTACTTTGGCGGGGAAACGCTCGCCAGGGTTTACACGCAGGCCAGGCAGCGTAACGCTGGCCCGTCCTCCCGCCGCTGCGCCCGCCGTCCGCAGTAGAAGTGTAATGCCATGGATTGGCTGGGCGGCGACATTCTCGAAGTGGAAAGTGAGATGCAGTTCAGCCGATGCGGCGCTGCCCCGCTGGACAATCCGGGAGCGGCCCCAATCGGTATCGAGGTGCCGGATGGGTCCGTTGGCGGGCAACTCGATTCGCAGCGTGTCCCGCAAAGCGACCTGGGCTGGCGGCGCTTGGGGAAGTGCTGCCAGAGTGGCCAGCGTGAGAGCCAGAAGCAGCTTCGCGAGGTGAGTTGGCTCAATCAAGATAGACATGGGCCACCGTCAATTGTCCGGTTTCAATATCCACAAAATCGGCCCGCAACGAGCCAGACGCGCCGCTGAGCAAGGGGTTGCTGCCCTGTTCCTGAAACATTAAAGCGAAGCCGCCTTCCTGTTGCTCCACGGACAGGCGTCCGGGTGCAGCTTCCAGCACGGCCTGTTCCAGGGAAGGGGGCTGCATCCGGCGATGTGGCATTTGCCACCAATAGCCGGAAATCATCAGCACGGAAAGCGCCGCCATCGCAAGGCCAGCGCGCCAACCAATAGGAGGATGCAAACGCCTCGGTCGTACAGCTTCCCCGGCTTCCACACCCAGTAGGATGTTCGCCTTCATTTCACTGGCAAGGGGCTCCCAGGCAAAATAGGGCGGCAACTCTTGGAAATTGCCCAACTCCTCGCGGATTCGGCGAAACTCCCGTTCGACAGTTGCATCCTCGTCCCGCTTGTGGAAGCGAGCGAGAAACCGCTGCCACACCGAGGCATCGCCGCCCGCAGCAAGTGCTTGCCGATGCTGACGCCGGTTCTCCGTCATCCTTCCATGCTCCCGTCATCTTGCGAAACCTTCGGGGCTACGGCCATCCGCCGCTTCAGGAACTTGCGAAACTTCACGCGAGCGTTGGCGATGTGCGACCGAACAGTGGCTTTGGAGCAGCCCAATGCCGCGGCCACGTCCTCGGCCGGTAGGCCCTCTACGTCGCGAAGCACAAGCGCGGTTCGTTCCCTGGGGGTGAGTGCCTGCAGCGCATCCTGGAAAAGTTGATGGCTTTCGGCCCGCAGGAGCATGCTCTCCGGGTTGGCCGATCGGCTGCGGTCACTAAGTTCGGGGCCATCCTCAAGCGTTATCTGCGCACCTCGCCCTCGTCGCCGCAGGAAGTCAATTGCCGTATTGGAGGCGATACGCGACAGCCACTGCGCGGATTTCTCCACGTCGCGCAACTGGTCTTCCCGCTGGAGCGCCTTGATGAAGACTTCCTGGGTAAGATCCTGAGCATCGGCTACATTGCCCACTACGCGATAGACCAGCACGAACACCCGTTTCAGGTGCTGTTCAACGAACGCAGCACGCCGGTCCACAGGCTGGGCGACGGTATCGGCGCGCTCGTTCATTCGCACTCGCGACAAAGTCTCCATGCTCTAAGGGAAAGACGTTTCCTGGGCAAAAGCGTGGAGAGAAATCCTGACCTTATTGTCGCGCAGTGCAGTTGCCACGCGCCTGTCATTCCTCGTGGCGAGTCTGAATATACCCTGCGGGCCGAGGGGAGGGATTTCCGACTAGCTGCAGACCGGTAGTGCGTTGGTTCGCTTTGCGCTTCGCAACGGGTATCGGCTAGCCAGTGATGACGCGGTCTATCGTGCATGCCTGCTGCGCCACGAGAAAGGGCCGCATACCGTTGCCGGTGGCGGCCCTTTTCGAAAACTCTCTTGTGTCTTGGCCACTAGCGGGGCGGCAATTGCTCGATTCTCCTTTCGCCGCGATGTCGCCGGGCCAGAATCGTCCTGGACGCCTTACTGGGAAGCGCCCACATGCTGCAGGATCATCTCCTCCATCTGATCTTTCAAATGTAACTTGAGCTTTTTGAGTCGTACCTCTTCCACCTGTTCCTCCTCCGTAAGGAAGGCGCAGGATGCCAGATGATTCAGGCGGTCCTCATAGGCATGGTGCTCTTCGGCCATGCGGCGGAATTCTTCATTGGTCTCGATCAATTGATCTTTGAGTTCGTCGTGGAGTCTGCTTTCCATGTACGGGATCCTCCGCGGAGTTATTGTAATGGTCGCTCCTCTGCGGTGCTCCGTCACCGGAGAGAGCCCGGGAATTCTCCCGGTTACCTAGGACATTAACACGCTCGAAAGCGCATGACAATAGCATCTTCCTTGGAATCGGCATAGTACGATGCTCGCGTCCCTATGCGTGAAAAGCCTATCTTTTCATAGAGTTGAATTGCCGAGGAATTCGTTTCACGCACTTCCAGGAACCAGTCTCCAGGTGAAAAAAGAAACAATTGTCTGATTAGTTCCTCTGCTACGCCCCGACGCCGAAACTTGAGGGTTACGGCCAGGTTCAGCAACTCAAATTCCCCGGGCGCCACTGTGCGCGCAATGGCGAAACCCGCGATTCCATTCGATACTTCGGCCACCAGCGACAAGTGGCCGGGAGCATCACCGGGCATCCATTGGCTGGCTTCCGGCGATGCGGCCAGCAGGTCCGCAATCACGGGCAGATCAGTATGGCGTAACTGGCGAATGTTCAGAGGAGGCGTAGCCATGCGATCACTCTTAACCGATAGCAGTGCTCTGGCGCGCGTGCCAGCGCCACGTCAACCAGATCACAGTGCAGCCAAGCAGCGCGGTGGGCGCTGTCAGCAGGCAAACGAGTCCGAAGCCGGACTCCTGCACCAGTTTGCCAATCAGCGGCGAGATCAGAAACTGCAATACCCCGTAGGCTGCCGTTAGCAGCGAAACCGCAAACGCCACCGAGTGACTGGGGAAGAAATCGAGTGGCATAGAGTAGAGATTGACGCTAAACGCCACCGTCCAGAAACAGGCCATGCAGATGGCCACCATCGCGAGTGCCGGAGTAGGGGCAAGGGGGGCGGCCGCATTCGAAAGAATCAGCAACGAGGCCAGCCAGGAAATGCGCATGCGGCCCCTAAAGGCGTCCTCGTTGCCGCGGATCCACCACCAGGCCAGTAAGCCTCCGCTGATGCCTCCCAAGGTGAGAAACACCGGCGGTAGCCCGGCTAGCCATTGCGTTTCGGCAAGGCTCAAGCCATAACGCTGGACGAGAAACACAGTAGTCCAGTTCAGCCACAGAGAGTACACCGTCATCGACAGGATGTTGGCTACAAAAAGCCCGGCCATGCGGGGGTCGCGTAGCACTTCTCTGGCGCGTCCTCGCCCACCCGGTGCTGGTTCGTCTGGCACCGATGGCGGCAATTTGCGAGCCGTGAAGCGCCAAAGGGGAATCCACAAAAAGCCCAGAGCACCTGCTACCAGGAACGAGTAACGCCAGTTGGAGTGCAAGGCAAACCATGTGGCCAGCGGGGGCGCGATCACTCCTCCAATGCTGAGGCCGAACTGCCCTGCCGCGCTCCCCAGAGCAAACTCCCGAGGCGGCAAGTAGAGCCTGTGTGCCTTGGCGGAGCCCGGAATGCCTGCTGCTTCCCCGGCTGCCAGCACCCCACGGCATGCCACCAGTTGCCAGAATCCGGCTGCAAAGCCCGTCGCAAACCCGGCTGCCGACCATAAGCCAACGGCGTACGACATTCCGCGGGTGAGCCCGTAGCGGTCGAGCAGCCAGCCGCCCACTGGGGCACTTAGCGCATACGCCGCGGAGAACGCACTGATCAGCCAGCCGTATTGCACAAGGCTGAGGCCCAGATCCTGTTGCAGTACGGGTGCGAGTTGCGCCAGAATTTGCCTGTCGAGGAAATT
>JAHCHD010000143.1 GCA_026129915.1 Bryobacterales bacterium | reverse complement strand
CCCCCACGCCAAACCAGAACATGCCGCGCTTCTCCCAATACGGCACGTCATCAACCCCCGCGTAGGCGGAACCGTTCTTCAGCCAGTCAACGTATACCTGCTCGCTGACTCGTAACGGGGGCGGATCAAACGGACTCACGTTCATCATCTGTTCGGTCTTGCCCTTCGGGTCAATGCGCTTGTCGACTTTCGGGATGTCCACGTAGCGGCATTGAAATGCACCGATGGCGGTCTTGGTCTTGGGTCCACAGTCGCCATCCATTGCGAGGAAATTCAACTGCGGCAGCCGTCCAGCGAGGATCCACTTGTTGATCCGGATCTGAACGTTCAGCACGTCGTCATAGTTGTTCTTTCCGTTCTTCCCAACGGAAGCCTTGACCAGTTGAAACACGCAGTTCTTCCTTTCGTTCCAGATGAGTTTGCAAAATCACAAATGGAACCCAGTGGTGATAGGCGACAGACGATGCGGTTGGCAGCAAAGTCCGCCAGCTTCAATGGTTGTTCCCAGTAGTGTAAGGGAATTTCAAGCCAATGAAGCTAACAACCAATGCGAGATAGTACTAGTAGATGGCTCATCGGCCAGAAAGTATGGGCAGCAGGCTGGCTACACGGGGGCTTGGTCAAGTGCTGCTTCGCGGTATGCGCCGCCCGTCGACCTGGACTGCTTTGCTTCCGCCAGCATCTCCAGGATGCGCCGGGTTTCGTCGAGATCGACGCAGGCGTCCGTGATGCTAACACCGTACTCCAGGTGACCGGGCACCAGTGGCTGGTTTCCGGCCTTCAGGTTGCTCTCCACCATCACACCCAGGATGTGGCGCGAGCCGTGGCGAATCTGCGCGGCGATATCCTCGGCCACGGCGCCTTGCCGGCGGAAATCCTTGTAGCTGTTGGCGTGACTGCAATCGATCATCACGCGGCTGGGAAGCGTTTGAGCCTCAAGGGCTTGGGCCGCGGCCAGCACGTGTTCCTCGGTGTAGTTCGGTTCCTTGCCGCCGCGCAGGATCACGTGCCCGTCCAGGTTGCCCTTCGTATGCACGATGGCTGAATGTCCCATCTTGGTGACTGAAAGGAAGTGGTGCGCCGTGCGCGCCGCACGCACCGCGTCGATGGCGATGCGCGTGTTGCCGTCAGTCCCATTCTTGAAGCCTACCGGGCAAGAAAGGCCGCTGGCCAGTTCGCGATGCACCTGGCTCTCAGTGGTTCGCGCACCAATGGCGCCCCAACTGATGAGGTCAGCGACATACTGCGGCGAGATCATGTCCAAAAACTCGGTGCCAGCCGGGAGACCCATCTCATTCACGTCGATTAGCAGCTTACGGGCCATGCGCAGGCCGTCATTGATGCGGCAGGTGCCATCAAGGAATGGGTCGTTGATCAGGCCCTTCCACCCCACCGTGGTGCGTGGCTTTTCAAAGTAGACTCGCATTACGGTGAGCACTTCGCCGCGGAAGGGCTGGGCCATTTCAAGCAGACGCCCCGCGTAATCGATGGCAGCGGCGGTATCGTGAATGGAACAGGGGCCCGTAACCACCAGAAGCCGGTCGTCGTTGCCATAGAGGATATTGCTAATTGACTGGCGTGTATCGAAGATCAGCCCGGAAGCTTTTTCGGAAACCGGAAACTCATGGATGAGCGTAGTTGGAGCTACGAGTTCCTTGATCTCCTGGATCCGGATGTCATCAGTAGAGAAGTGCATTGTATTTAGAACGCGGTCACCCGCATTGCGGCCAATCTTTCATTAGAGCATTCAGGTGGAAGCGGCGTCATTCTCCACGTGAAGGTGGTGTCACTCGCTGCGCTTCGCGCAGTGAGTCACTGATAGGCTGAAAGGCAGGGGGGAACCGCGCCCATGGAGAGCGTACAGCAGCATCGCAGGGAAGCCAGCGACCGGGGCCCGGTGCGACTGGCGATCATTACCGTTTCCGATACCCGCACGCCCAAAACAGATCGCAACGGCCAGTGGCTGCAGCAGCAGATCCTCGCTGCAGGGCACGAGGTAACAGCCTACGTAATCGTAAAGGACGACCCATCGCAGTTGGATGACGTGCTGAATAACCTGCTGGCCACCGACGCGCAGGTACTGCTATTCAACGGCGGCACGGGGATTGCGCCCCGCGACAACACGTACGACGCGCTGGCGCGGCGGCTTGAGAAGACGCTTCCCGGATTTGGCGAGATCTTCCGAATGCTGAGTTTCGAGCAGGTGGGCGCGGCAGCGATTCTTTCGCGAGCCGTGGCGGGCGTGGTGGGGGGGCGTGTGGTGTTTTCGACCCCCGGGTCGCACGCCGCAGTGCAACTGGCCTGGGAGAAGCTGATCGCACCGGAACTCCAGCACCTGGCATGGGAAGTGGTACGGTAACCTGGCGGAAACGATGAGTACACCATCCGCCCAGGAGTATTCAGCAATAACGCCCCGCAGCATCACAACATCGTGGACGTGATGAACTGGACCGTGGGGCCCATTCCCTGAAATTCGGATTCGATTGCCGCCACCTGGCGCCATCCTCAATGGGAGGCTTAGCCAGAGTGCTAGCGCTCACCTGTCCGCGTCACGTCCCTCAAGCGCGGTAACGTCCTCGCGAAATCCGCTTCAACGATCCCGGCTGGCAGACCATCTTCGTTGCGCGGGCTGCTTCGGCTGTCAGATTCGGTACCATAAAGTGAGGGTGCTTCGTCTGGTCATCCGTGGACCGGGTTTTCTGTTGGGAGCCTGGGCCGCGGCCTTCAGGCCGCCTAGTCGTTTGAGGAGTATGGATGCGCACACTGTTCCTGAATCCGCCGTCGTTTGAGGGTTTTGACGGCGGTGCAAGTTCGCGGTGGCCTGCCACACGCGAGATTGAATCGTACTGGTATCCAGTTTGGCTCTGCTACCCCGCCGGAATGCTGCCCGACAGCAAGGTGGTGGATGCTCCCCCACACAAAATCTCTATTGAGGACACCGTCAAGATGGCCAGCGACTTTGAGTTGCTGGTGTTGTTTACGTCCACGCCCGGCTTCGAAGTGGATGTGCGTATGGCGGAGATGATGAAGGACGTCAACCCGCGGCTGAAGGTGACCTTCGTGGGCCCGCCCGTCACCGTGGAACCGGAGAAGACCCTGCGTGCCTCGAAGGCCATCGACTTCGTCTGCGCCAAGGAGTTTGACCACGCCATCGTCGACTACGCCAATGGCAAACCGCTGCGCGAAATCGGCGGCGTAAGCTGGCTGGAAAACGGCAAGCTGTACTCCAACCCCGCGGCCGCGCCAATCGAGAACCTGGACGAACTGCCCTGGGTAAGCAAAGTCTATAAGCGCGATCTCGACTTCACGCGCTACAACGTGCCGTTCCTGAAGCACCCCTTTGTGTCGCTTTATACCTCGCGGGGCTGCCCGGCAATGTGCACCTTTTGCCTGTGGCCGCAGACACACTCCGGACACCGCTGGCGGCTGCGTTCCGCCGATGATGTGGTGAACGAGGTGCTGTGGGCGAAGGAAAACTTCCCAGGAGTCCAGGAGATCTTCTTTGACGACGACACCTTCAACTACCAGAAGAAACGAACCATTGAGCTGTGCAAGAAGCTGGAAAAGGCCAACGTCACCTGGAGTTGCACCTCGCGTGTGACCACTGACTACGACACCCTGGCGGCGATGAAGGATTCCGGGGCGCGGCTGATGATTGTAGGCTACGAAAGCGGCGATGCCCAGATTCTGAAGAACATCAAGAAGGGCGCAACGCTCGACATGGCGCGACGCTTCACTAAGAACGCCCACAAACTGGGGCTGACGATTCATGGCGACTTCATTGTGGGTCTTCCGGGCGAGACACGCGAATCCATCCGGCGTACCGTGGATTTCGCGAAGGAACTGGACACCGAAACCATTCAAGTGTCGATCGCGCACCCCTACCCTGGCACGGAATTCTACGACTACGTGAAGAACAATGGGCTTATCACGATTGACGCGATGACCGACGAGCAGGGCCACCAGTTGCCCAATATCAGCTACGAAAATCTCGACCGGGCCGAACTGGTGGATTGGGTGGAACGCTTCTACGGCGAGTACTACTTCCGACCACGGGCCATCTGGCGGGTGGTGCGCAAGGCCATTTTCTCGACCTCAGAGCGGAAGCGCCTGCAAAAGGAAGCCAGGGAGTATCTGGCGCTGCGCCGTAAGCGGCAGCAGTTTGTGCGGGATCACAGGGCGGCACAGCCGGCCGCGGGAGACTAGCCTCCTGCCATGGAACCAGGCATTCGCCGCGCCACCGCCAAAACCCTTCTGTTCACCCTGCTGGTAATCGTCTGCCAGGTGGGCGGCAACTCGCTGCTAAGCTGGGCCATGAAGCGCGACCATGCGGTGACGCCGGCTCCCCTCGCCGCGCTGCTTCCCTTCCCTCTGCCCGAGTGGTTACTTCCGTTCTTCAGCTTGTTTCTGTGGCTCGGCGTGGGCATGCTGATGGTTTCGCTGCTCTCGCGCATGACGCTGCTCACCTGGGCGGACCTCAGCTTTGTGGCTCCGGTTACCGCCTTGGGTTATGTGCTGAACGTGGTGGCGGGCGCCGTGGTGCTGGGGGAAGTGGTGGATGCGAAGCGCTGGGCGGGCTCGCTGCTGGTGGTGGCGGGCAGCGCCCTGGTGGGGGTGACAATGGGCGAACACGGGCCGGCTCCCGTCCCAGGGCCTCCCGCGGATGAGGCCCAGCCGTGAAGTGGGTATACTTGGCCATCGTCGTGGTGGCAACAGCGGCTAGCGAGATCCTGCTGAGCTGGGACATGAAGCGCCACGGCGAAGTGGATAACTTCCACCCGGGCAGGCTGGCGAGGGTGTTTGCCGGCTTCCTGCAACGCCTCCCCATTCTGGCAGCGATCGCCTTTCTGGCCGTTTCGTTTGTCGCCTTTCTGCAATTGCTAAAGATCACTGACCTCAGCTTCGCGGTACCAGCCAGCGCAGCCTCTCTGGTGCTGGAAACGCTGCTGGCACGGACGCTTCTGCGCGAGCCCGTCCACTGGCAGCGCTGGTGCGGCACGGCGCTAGTGGCGCTGGGCGTGCTGCTGATTGCGGCATAGCATGCAAATGGACCTGAGCATGGATATTTCGCCCGTGGCAATACAGGACCTGGCGTTGGCCGGCCTTTGGCTGATGGCAGCCGTGGCGGCCCTTTACCAGATCCTCAGCCTGGCGGCCGGCGTCCGGCACTGGCTTCGCCCTGCGCGCATCCCACAGAACCTGCCAGCGATTTCCATCCTGAAGCCCCTGCATGGCGTGGACTTCGCGCTGGAAGAGGCGTTGCGCTCGTTCGCCAGCCAGGATTACCCCGAATTTGAGCTGTTGTTTGCCGTGCAGGACGCGGAAGACCCGGCCTTGCCCGTGGTGCGGAAAGTAATGGAGGCCTACCCGGCCCGGCCCTCGCGGCTGTTGATCGGCGGGCTGGAGTGCGCCAACCGGAAGGTGGGTCTGGTGGCGGCAATGGAAGCCGCAGCCAGGCATCCGGTTCTGTTGATAAGCGACGCCGACATCCATGTGCCGCCCGGCTATCTGCGATCTGTGGCGGCGGAGCTGGAAGCGCCCGCCGTGGGTCTGGTGACCGCACTTTACCGGGCGCGGGCGAACAGCTTCCCGGGGCGATGGGAAGCGTTGGGCATCTCCACGGACTTCTCGCCCAGCGCGCTGGTGGGAAGAATGCTGGGCATCTCTGAGTTTGCCCTGGGCTCCACCATGGCTCTGCCTAAGGATCTGCTGCGGTCCCTGGGTGGCAGCCTGGCGCTAGGGGACTTCATTGCGGACGATTACCACCTGGGGCGCATGGTGCGGGAACGCGGGTTGCGCATTGGCATGCTGAAAGAGCCAGTCGAGACATCCCTTTCCGGGGAAAGCTGGGCCGAAATCTGGCGGCACCAGTTGCGGTGGGCGCGCACGATAAGGGCTTCGCGTCCTGACGGCTATGTGGGACTGCCCGTCACTAGCGCTAGCCTGTGGGCGCTCCTCTTGCTGTTAACGGCTCAGTGGCCTTGGGGACTCGCCCTGCTGGCACTCCGCTTGGGGGTGGGGGCCTGGCTCGCCCGGGTCGTCCTGCTCCACCCCATCCCCCTGCCGATGCTGCTCTTGCAGCCAGCGCGGGACCTGTGGTTCTTTGGGGTTTGGTGCGCGGGACTATTTGGGCGCACGGTGGACTGGCGCGGCCAGCAACTCGTGCTGAACCGCGCCGGGCGCATCGTCACACGCCGTGCTTCTTGAAGAAGGCGAGCATTTCCGCCCAGGCTTCCTTGGCTTCCTTCTCGCGGTAGCTCGGCCGGTAGTCCGCATGAAACGCGTGCGGCGCTTTGGGGTAGACGATGATATCCGCCGCCTTGCCCGCTGCTTTGGCTGCTTCGCGCATCTTGTCGATGGTGTCCAGCGGGATGCCCGTGTCTTCCTCGCCATAGAGGCCAAGGACCGGGGCTTTCAGACTCGCCGCGGCGTCCACGGGGTGCTTGGGCTGCAGTTCACTGGCCTGCCCCACCAGGCGGCCATACCACGCCGCGCCTGCCTTCACATAGTCGTTGTAGGCGGCATACAACCACACGATGCGACCGCCCCAGCAGAACCCCGTTACGGCAAAGCGTTGCAGGTTGATCTTGCCGGTGCTCATCGCGTAGCTCATGGTGGAGTCGAGATCAATCAGCACTTCCTGGTCGCTGGTCTTGCCGACGATCTCGCGGATCTGGCCGAAATCACTGAGCTTGGTAACGTCGCCGTGCCGGGAAAAGGGCTCGTTGGCGATGGCGAAGTAACCGGCGTGGGCGAGGCGCCGGCAGACGTCCTTGATGTGCTCGTGGAGGCCAAAGATCTCCGGCACCACAATCACCAGGGGCAGGTTCGTGCCGTTGGCGGGCATCGCCCGGTAGGCGGGAATCTTGCCGTTGGGCGTGATTACCTCAACGTCGCCAGCCAACAGCCCATCGGTATTGGTGGTGATGGTTTCGGCGCTGATAGGCTGCGCAGCAAGCGCAAAACCTGTCGCCACCTTGGCCAGCATTTCGCGGCGACTGTCGCGCGCGCGGTCCAGGAGATTGCTGTGTTCATCCTGCATCAATGGTCCCCCTCCTCGTGGTGAGTGTGCCCTCTATTCTAGCCTGAGGGGGACGTTAGGCGACAGGCAGCCGTCATCCAGTCGGCGCGAAGCTGAACTTGCCCGCCCTAAGAGCTTTCCGCCACCTTCACTGGCTTCTTCAGGGCAGCCTTCTTCGTGGCAGTCTTCTTGGCCGCCTTCTTCGCCGGAGCCTTCCGTGCGCCCTTGCGCGCGGGCCGCCGCGTGTTACCGCCGTCGGCTGCGATCTTTGCGGCACGGTCCGCAATCAACTGCAGGGCCTCTTCCAGTGTGACGGTTTCCGGCTGTGAGCCCTTGGGGATAGTGGCATTCACTTCGCCATCGGTCACGTAAGGGCCGTAACGGCCAGTCATCACGATGAGCTTCTTTTCGCTTCCCGGAACCTGGCCAAGTTCGCGAAGCGGTGCGGGCTTTGCACTTCCCCGGCCGCGGAACTTTGGCTCCTGCAGCAGCGCAAGAGCCTCATCCAGCGTGATGGTAAGCGGCGAGAGGCGGTCAAGCGGAATGGAGCGGGTCTCCGCGCCGGTCTTCACAAAAGGTCCGAAGCGGCCGTTGCTGGAGATCACGTCCTCTCCAGTTTCCGGATGCTGGCCCAGTGTCCGGGGCAGGGCAAGCAACTCCAGCGCAACTTCGAGGTTTACGCTCTCTTTGGGCATGCCCGGAAGCAACGAGGCCATCTTGGGCTTTTTGTCTTCCGCAGCGTCGCCCAACTGTACATAGGGGCCAAAGCGCCCGGCCTTCAGGTACACAGGCTCGCCCGACTCCGGGTGACGGCCGATGGGTTCGTCGCCGGTGGCAGCATGCCCAAGCAGCTCTTCCGCTTTCTCCGGCGTAAGCTCGTCTGGAGCCATATCCTCAGGCAGGCTTGCGCGCCGCTCGCCATCGGTAAGGAAGGGCCCGTAGCGGCCGATACGCACTTCGTACACTGCGTCTTCCGGGCGGCTGGCGGGCACAAAGCGGCAGGCCACGCGAGGGTCGATCGTCTTTTCCCCGGTCTCCACCAGGCCCTTGAGGCCGGGAAAGTCGCCGCCAAAATAGAAATGCTGGAGGTATTCCTTGTTCCGTAATTCGCCTCGCGAAATTACGTCCAGGTCGTCTTCAAGCTTGGCGGTGAACTGATAGTCGAGCAGTTTTTCAAAGTGCAGTTCCAGCACACTCACCACAGCCATAGCAACGAAGGTGGGCACCAGCGCGGGACCCTTCTTGAACGCGTAGGAGCGGCTTAGCACCAGTTCCACGATGGTTGCCCAGGTGCTGGGGCGTCCAATGCCCAGGCGCTCCAGTTCCTTAATCAGGCTGCCTTCGGTGTAGCGCGGCGGGGGCTGGGTGCTCTTATCCTGGGCGTCTACCTGCTGTGTGCGGAGAGCCTGGCCGGCCACCATCTTCGGCAACACCCGCTCCTGGTCGGCAAGCTCGGCATCGGGGTCGTCCGCACCTTCCACATAGGCCCGCAGGTAGCCAGGAAACTCGATGGTCTTGCCGGAGGCGCGCAGTTTCATGTCGCCTTCCGCTACATTGACATTCACATAAGTGCCACGGGCGTCCGCCATCTGGCAGGCCACGGTGCGCTGCCAGATGAGCTGGTACAGACGAAACGCCTCGTCGCCAAGCTGCGCCCGAACCACCTCAGGGGCCACGAACTCATGCCCGGCGGGACGAATCGCCTCGTGGGCTTCCTGTGCGTTCTTTACCTTGGTAATGTACTTGCGAGGTTCAGCCGGAAGATAGTCCTTCCCAAAGTCGCGGGAAATCAACTGGCGGGCAGCGCGCAAGGCCTCCTCACTAAGCGTGGTGGAGTCAGTACGCATGTAGGTGATGAAGCCGTTCTCGTAGAGCTGTTGCGCCACGGTCATCGTGCGCCGGGCTGAAAGCCGCAGCTTGCGGTTCGATTCCTGCTGCAGCGTGCTGGTGACAAAGGGAGCCGATGGCTTTGAGACGAACGGCTTTTCTTCCACCTGCTCCACCACTGGATTTCCCTGTTCGAGGCGGCGCTTCAGCTCAGCAGCCTGCGGTGCGTCCAGCCGAAGCAGGTTTGAGTTGCCGGCAAGCTGGCCGGTGGAGGGGTCAAAATCCTTGCCGGTGGCAATGCGTCGGTCGCCGAGGTGAGTGAGTTCGGCCTCAAACTCGCTGGCGGGGTCTCCGTTGGTATAGCGCAGACGGGATTTCAGCGCCCAGAACTGTGCTTTGCGGAAGCGGATGCGCTGCCGCTCACGCTCCACCAGAAGGCGCACGGCGACGCTCTGCACGCGGCCCGCACTTAGGCCGGGAGCCATCTTCTTCCACAGCAACGGACTCACTTCGTAGCCGTAGAGCCGGTCGACAATGCGCCGGGTCTCCTGCGCCTTCACCAGGTTCTCGTCGACGTCGCGGGGGTGGGACAGCGCCTCGAGAATCGCATCCTTGGTGATCTCGTGGAACACCATCCGGTGCACGGGCACCTTAGGCTTCAGGGTCTGCACCAGATGCCAGCTAATTGACTCGCCCTCGCGGTCCTCGTCAGTGGCCAGGTAGACGGTGGTTGCGTCCTTCAGCTTTTCCTTCAGCAGCTTGACGTGGTCCTTCTTGTCCTTGGGGACAACGTAGAGAGCCTCAAACTGGTCGTCGATATTCACGCCCAGGCGCGCCCAGCTTTCCTTCTTCAGGTTGGCGGGAATCTCCGCGGCGTTATTAGGAAGGTCACGGATGTGGCCATTGGAGGCCACCACGTCGTATCCCTTCTGCAAAAACTTGGAGATGGTGCGAGCCTTGGTGGGGCTCTCAACAATGACGAGATTCTTCGTTGACATGAACAGGTTCTTCTGGCCCAGCGACGGCCCGTATTCTCTCACACAACAGTTCACTTCCGGAGACGGAAGGGCCTCGCCGCAGGGTTTGTCTGGCTGCGGCGCAGCACAGAGCTTGTAATCCTGAGATGCGAGCGGAACCAGGAATCAACACACCCCCAAGGTTACGGGGAATATGCGGCGATTCTTCCAGCAGGCCGGATGGCCATCTACCACCATAGCGCAGGATGCGCGGCAAACCCGAATTTCGGTGTAGCCTGGCAGACGCCCCCACATCGCGCCTACGCGCCGTCTGCCTCCGATGACGTTCTCCAGGCTAGCACCATAGCCGGGTGTATCGCTGGCCGACGTCCTGCTTCACCAGGCCGTCCATCTCCAGTTGAAAGAGGGCGGCGATAATCTCTGACGAGCTAAGGAATGGGAGGCGGTCCATCAAATCGTCCATTAGAGTGCCCTCATCCACTCTCAATTGCGAGAGGACTTTTGCGTGATGCGGGTCAACCGCTGTGATTGGTGTCGCAACTTCGGGTGCCGAGTCGCGTGATTCCGCTGCTTCGTGCATCTTGCGATACAGTCGCACCCGCACCTGGGTGGGCAGTTGATTAAGGATGTCCGTGGCATCCTGGACAAGGGCAGCGCCCTGCTTGATGAGCAGGTTTGGGCCCCAACTTGGCTGGGAAGTGATGTTGCCCGGCACAGCCAGCACCTCCCGCCCCTGCTCCAGGGCATAGCGGGCAGTAATGGCGCTGCCACTGTATTGCGAGCCTTCCACCACCACCACACCATGGCTGATGCCACTCACCACACGGTTGCGCAACGGAAAGTTCTGCGGATACGGGGATGCGCCTAGCGCGAACTCGGAAATAATCAGGCCTTTTGAAGCAATCTCTTGAGAAAGCGCTTTGTTTTCCGCGGGATAGATGTGGTCGATGCCGCACCCAAATACGGCGATGGTCTTACCGCCAGCATCCAGCACCCCGCGATGAGCGCAAGTGTCGATACCGCGCGCCATCCCACTGACGACGCACACCTGAAGAGCGGCAAGGTCGCGCGCCAGCTTCTCGGCCACGCTTTTTCCATAGGTGCTGGGGCGGCGGGTACCCACGATCGCCACGTTCACATCGTGAAGCAAATCCACGTTGCCCAGGGCGAACAGCAGCAACGGGGCGTCGAGTACGCCGCGAAGCATGGAGGGGTAGAACGGGTGACAGAGGGGCAGAATCTGGCAGCCCACCACCCGGGCTCGTTCCTGCTGGCTGAAGGCTTCCTCGAAGGTACAGCCGCTTGCGATCGTTTGCGCCACGGCCCCGCTCAGGCCAGCGGCCTCCAGATCGCCGCGCGGGGCGGAGAATACGGCGCGGACGTCTTCGAAACTTTCCACGATGCGGGCGCCCCGGCGGTGCCCCAGTCCCGGCACCAAAGCCAGGGCTAGCCAGTAGAGTTCGGTCTCCGCGTCCATCGCTTCGCGCTTCGGAACTAACATAGGGAGTTTGGGTTGTGCATCTTGCATTAGAGTTCGCTCGGTGAATTAGTGGCGAAACGAGGGAAAAATCTCACAAAATCAGAAGAGTGGTTCAAAACGAGGTAAAGCGGTTGCGTCAGGAAGCAGAGTATTTCAAAGACCAGGACGTGGTGTTGATCCATATCGCCAAACGATTGCGGGAGGCGAAGTCCGCGGAAGCAGTGCTCACCCAGGGCGGCATCTCCTTCTGCGTGGAAGCGGACGAATACGAAGGCGGACTGCTCTTTCGCACCTCGCGCATGGGCGCCTTTTTCTATGTGGGGGCAACCGACGAAGACGCCGCGGTGGCGCTGCTGGCCCGCGAAGGACACAAGCCTCTGCCGCCGGACTTGCGCACCCATCACTGAGAATAGCCAAGCTACTCCGCGGAAGGCGCCTGGGTTGGGGAGCCGCGGAGGGCTGCTACCCCAACCTGATTCCGCAATGCGGGGCTAGTCTTCGTCGTCCTCTTCTTCTTCTTCGTCGTCAGGCAGTGCCTGGGTAGGTACAGCGGCGATGTTGCTCACGTACCAGCTTTGGAATACCGTGAGCTGCGAAAGAGGGTCAGTACCCACGCTGGAGTTGGCTTCGAGTGTGATCTCGTAAAGGCCGAAGGTTCCGGGTTTGGCAATGGCCGCTACCGTGGTGGCGGTGCGTCCGGCGGCTAACGAGTCGAGTTGCTCGGTTGTCTCATGGAAGGCCGTACCAAGGTACCGCTCTCCGGTCTTTAGCAGCCCGTTGTCGTCACCAGTAATGGTCCCCAGCCCGGTGGCATACACAACGAAGAGCTCGCCTGCTTCCAAAGGATTTTCGTCGGTCACCAATGCGCCAGCAACGTTTGCGCCGCCCATCGTTACCTTGCTGAGGGTGAGCGTGACATTCCCATTTGGCTCAGCCACTGCCAGCTGGATGGTGCCGTTCACTTCAGGCCCTTCCTGGCGCGCAAGCAGGAGCACGCGCGTGAAGAACGGTGTGGGAAAGGCTTCCACTTCCGGATCCTCGTTGATGAGGTCAATGAACTTCTGGCGGATGATGCGATTGGTGGCATTGATCTCCGCAATCGAGCGGTTGTCGTTATCATCATCAAGGTTCACGACATCATCGTCCACCACCGTATATTCGTAGACACGGTCGTCTTGAATCGTTAGCTTGATGATGTCACCGGTCTTGGCGGGGCCATCAATAAACACGAGTGCCGAGGCCCGGCTTGAGCCATGGAAAGCGACAGCTCGGCGGGGTTCCTGTCCGAAATTGGAGAAGATTCCCGGGTTCTGCTCGATAAGCGGGACCCCGATGGCGACGCTCGATTCCAC
>JAHCHD010000142.1 GCA_026129915.1 Bryobacterales bacterium | reverse complement strand
GTGGGCTCGTCAGCAAGCAACAACCGGGGATTGAAGATCAGTGCGCGTGCAACGCCCACCAACTGCTGCTGACCGCCGGATAGCTGGCTGGGGTAGAGGTCTTTCTTGCCGACAATACCGAAGCGGTCGAGGGTGTCCGCCACCAGGGCGGCTCGTTCGCTGGCGCGCAGGTTGCGGTAACTGAGCGGCAGGTCGAGGTTCTCGGCAACCGTAAGGTCGTCCAGCAAGTGATAGCTTTGGAACACCATGCCGATGTGCTGCTTCGCCAGTTCCTTGCGCTGCCGCGCGTTCATTTGATGCACGGGCTGGCCATCCAGGTGATAGCTACCCTCCCACTCGCCGTCGAGCATGCCCAGAATGTTCAGCAGCGTGCTCTTTCCGGAGCCGGACGGCCCCATGATGGTAACGAAGTCGCCCTCTTTGACAGAGAGCGAAATGCGCCGGAGCACATAGTAGACGCCTGCTTTGTTACGGAAGCTGCGTTCAACGCTATCGAGTTCAATCACGGGAAACTCCTCGCAGGATTCGGGATGGGGAGGCCGGACTACGAATTACGAGTGTCCAGAGACTGCAGCATGGCGCGCAACTTTGGAGGCGCAACGGATTCGCGCACCGCTAAGCCAATTCTGCGCAGATTGCGGCGCAGTTCTTCGGCGGCGCGTTGCGCTTCCCGGCGGGCGTCCTGTTGAGCGCGGCGAGCCTCATCGCGCGCCTTCTGCGCTTCCCGGCGGGCGTCCTGTTGAGCGCGGCGAGCCTCATCACGCGCCTTCTGCGCTTCCATGCGCACCTCGTGCCGGGCGACGTCAATCTCCAGCTCCCCCAGCGCGCGGTGCACTTCTGGCACATCCAGCCAATGCACCGGAAGTTGCCGCGAGATTTCTGTTCCCAGGCCCACCGCACCAGCCAGCAGGAGCGCCAGTAAGGGCAACAGAAGATCCATTAGACCGCCGGGTGTCTTTCGTGTGTGTTGGTGTTGCGTTTGCATTCGATGCCTCCAGCCATCAAGGACCCGGCCGACGGCGCACTCCCGCTAAGAAACCGCGTGCTCCATGGCCATACTCTCTTCTACGATGCGTCCGTCAAAAAGATGCACATTCCGGTCGGCAATCTGCGCATAGCGGGGATCGTGGGTCACCATGCAGATGGTGGCGCCCTGAGCGTGAATCTCCCGCAGCAGATCCATCACCGCCTCGCCGTTCTTGGAATCCAAATTTCCGGTGGGCTCATCCGCCAGCAAAATAGCTGGTTCGCCTACCAGGGCGCGAGCCACCGCCACGCGCTGCTGCTGGCCACCCGAAAGCTGAGATGGATAGTGCTTTACCCGGTGCGCCATGCCCACCCGCTCGAGCGCCTTATGCACTCGCTCTTTCCGCTCGCCGGATGGCATATTGCGGTACGTCAATGGAAGTTCCACGTTTTCGTATACGGTGAGGTCGCCAATCAGATTGAAGGCCTGAAAGATGAATCCAATCTCGCGGTTGCGAATTCGCGCGCGCTCCGCGGGCTTTAGATTCTCCACCGGCTGGCCCTTGATTAGGTATCGCCCAGAAGTGGGCGTATCCAGCAGGCCGATGATGGAGAGTAGTGTCGACTTACCGCATCCCGAAGGACCGGCGATCGAGAGGAACTCCCCCTTCTGCACCTCCAAATGGATGCCATCCAGGGCGTGCGTCTCCACTTCGTCAGTGAAGAAATGCTTGGTGACGCTGTCAAGTTGTAATAGCGTCGAATCTCCGTTGTTGGCGCTCATCTTCTGCCCTCCCAAATTGCTCACAGCCATCACACCCTCGATACCGCGAACGCCGCTTAACGCAGGCGTACCCGGTCGTAGGCGTCCCACTGGGACATGTCGCTCAAAATCACGGTGTCGCCCGGCTGCAGCCCCTGCTCCACCTCGATGGTATTCACCGAACTCCGGCCTAACTGCACAGGTACACGCCCGGCGTGCTGACCGTCGGCTTCCAGACGGAACAAGCCCACCGTCGTGCGGGGCTGTCCGAAGGCAGGGCGTCCTACGAAGACTACGTCGTCAAGGCGCTCAAGTTCCACCGTTCCGTCCACACTCAAGTCTGGCCGTGCACCAGCGGGCAGCGCGCCCACTAGACGGATGTCCACGGTTACTGTACCTTCCACCACTGCCGGATCGATGCGCGAAACCACTCCATCCACCGTGCCGTTGCGTGTGTCGATGATCGCCTTCTGGCCCAGCAGAACGTCCTTTGCC
Source organism: Bryobacterales bacterium (assembly GCA_026129915.1). Lineage (GTDB taxonomy): Bacteria > Acidobacteriota > Terriglobia > Bryobacterales > Bryobacteraceae > JACTMJ01. The sequence goes on along the minus strand of JAHCHD010000142.1, from coordinate 10,473 downwards.
TGCGTTTCCGCAATGCGGATCTGCGCTTTCAGCTTCTCGGGCTGCGCTACTTTGGCCAGCGAGGTCCCCATGCTCACCTGCTGGCCGGGTTCCACGTTCACCGCTTGCAGCACGCCATACGCACCGGCGCGGACAACAAGGCGGCGAACTTTCTCTCGCGCCAGTTCGAGGGCCGCCTTTTGCTGTTCGATCAGCACCTGCTGCGCAGAAAGCTGAGCCTCCACGGAATCTTTTCCGATTTCCAGGCGGCGCTGCTCCAGCTCAAATCGCTTGGCCAGTTCATCGCGGGTGGCCCGCGCTAGCTTCACATCGAGTTCCACGGCGAGGCCCTCGGCCAGCAGTTTGTCGTCCCGCTCGCTCTTCAGCTTCGCCTGCACATACTCACTCTGAACCTGCGCCAGGCGCGCTTCCTTGTCGAGCCGGTCGCTTTCCAACTGCACATGCAAGTTGCGCATCCTTGCTTCGGCCTCGCGCACCTTCCACTCGGCATCCTGCGCCTGCACTTCCAGTTCCGGGTTGGTGAGCACCAGCACCACGGTATCGCGGGTGACGGTGACGCCCGGGCGGTTGACCACCTGCGCGACGCGCCCTTCACTAAGGGCCGGAATGAACAGGATATCCTCAGGCACCAGCGTCCCCAGACCGCGAACCTGGCGCACCATCGGCCCGCGCTTCACGGTATCCACCCAGACTGCGGCACGGTCGACGGCCGGTGCGGCAGGCTGCAAGCGGGACACCGCCCAGCTCACCACTGCGATACTCACCAGCGCCAGCGCCGCCCACGAGATTCGGCGCCACGCTCGCTTCTTTGCCAAATCGGGTCGTGCGATATCCATAAATGATGATTCCCGCAAGCTTGTATGCAACGCCCTTGCCAAACTGCCCTGGTTGCTCGGAATCCCACGAATGCAGGGCTTTCAGCGATCAGACGGCGTTGACCGTTCGGGCAAGACGTCCGTTGTCGGGGAGATGAGTGTCCGAATCCGAACACTCGCTGGTCCACCGATGCGAAGGCCATCCGAAATCTACGATCAAGCCCGCTGCGGGATCACTTTGCACTAGCGATCCTGGACAAAACCATATACGATGTGCGAGTCTGAAAATCGTGGGTGCTGTTTCCAAGGAAATATCGCTTCCCTGTTCCGATCTTTTCATCTGGTTGTGAGGTGATTGCGGCGACCGGCCCTGCGGGTTGAGTTTGCCCTTTCAGTAGTAATGGTCTCGCGTTTGCGTGCTTTGGAAGATACGCTGCCCAAGTCCTTTCAGGTATTAACCTCCTACGACTTCCCTACCTTTTTTCGCGACCTCACGGCCGGCATTACGGTCGGTCTCGTCGCCCTCCCCCTAGCGCTTGCCTTCGCCATCGCCTCCGGCGTACCGCCGGAAGCCGGACTCTACTGTGCCATTCTGGCTGGCTTTCTGATTTCCGCCCTTGGCGGATCCCGCACGCAGATTGGCGGCCCCACCGGCGCCTTTGTAGTGGTGGTTTCCAGCATCGTCGCCGTACACGGGCTGGACGGGCTCTACATGTGCACCCTGATGGCGGGCGTAATCCTCGTGCTGTTTGGCATTACGGGCATGGGCTCGGCCATTCAGTTCATCCCGCGACCTGTCGTGATCGGCTTCACCAACGGAATTGCGGTGCTGATTGCCAGCACCCAGCTCAAGGACTTTTTTGGACTTACGATCGAGAAGGTTCCCGACGCGTTCCTACACCGCGTCGCTGCCGTGGCGGGCGCCTGGGAGACCTTGAATCCCTTGGCTGCGGGAATCGCGGCGGCGGCACTGGTTTCCATCTTTGTGTTGCGCCGCTATTTCCCTAGGATCCCCGGCGCGGTGCTGGCGATGCTGGTGGGCACCGCTGCGGTAATGCTGTTCGCGCTCCCACTAGACACGGTGGGAAGCCGGTTCGGCGACCTGCCCGCCGGACTGCCCCACTTCACGGTTCCAAACTTTCGTCCGGACCTGATGCTTACCTTGCTGTCCCCGGCGCTTACGGTGGCCATGCTGGGGGCCATTGAGAGTCTGCTCTCCGCCGTGGTGGCTGACCGCATGAGCGGCGACCGGCACAACCCCAACGTGGAACTGGTGGCGCAAGGCCTCGCGAATATCGTTTCCCCGCTGGCCGGCGGCTTGCCCGCCACAGGCGCCATTGCGCGCACGGCCACTAACATTCGCGCCGGGGCGCGGACTCCTGTCGCCGGCATGATCCACGCCATCACCATCCTGGCTGTGCTGCTGTTTGCAGCGCCGCTCGCAAGGCACATTCCGCTGGCAGTACTGGCCGCGATTCTGCTGGCTGTGGCGTACAACATGGGCGAGTGGGCGGAGATCCCTGGCATCCTGCGTCTTAGCTGGACCGATATCGTGGTATGGGCAGTCACCTTCGCGCTTACGGTGCTGGCAGACCTCACGGTAGCCGTGGAAGCCGGGATGATTCTGGCTGTGCTGCTCTACATCCGCGGCGTCACCCAAACAAGCACAGTTACACGGATCACTGCCGATGACATCCTCGACGGCGAACAGCATAGCCTGCAGATGCATGAGATCCCGGAAGGCGTCGCGCTTTACCGCATCCACGGACCCTTCCTGTTCGGCTCTACGCGCAAACTGGCTGTGGTGGAGAAAGAACTGAATTCCCTGCCCCGCATCGTCATCATCCGCCTGCGCAACATGACGGCGATTGACGCCACAGGCCTGCACGCACTTGAGCATCTGGCAGGCGCTTTGCGCAAGTCGGGCCGGGTGATGCTGCTATGCGGCATGCGACCGCAACCCAAGGAACTGATGGAGCGCGCGGAGTTTCGCCAGCATGTGGGTGCAGAGAACATCTGCGCCACGGTACGCGTAGCCATCGTCCGCGCCAGGCAGATTCTGGAAGAAGACGAAGTCACTCCCAAGGAGTACCAGCACTCATGAAGCGTTCTGTCCTGTATCCTTCCCTCTCCCGTTACTTCGCCGCCGTCTGGTTTGCCGGCTGCCTACTGATGGGGGCTTGGGCTGCGCCGCAAGCGCCCGCGGCCGCGCCCGCAAAAGAGGCCAAAGTCGCCGCACACAAGCCAGTGACCGCGGACGAGGCGCTGGCCAAGCTGAAGGCCGGAAACCATCGCTACGCTACCCATCACCTAAAGCACCCTGACCAGTCGGCGCGGCGGATGCATGAGGTAGAAGAGGCACAGCATCCCTTTGCGATCGTACTTGGGTGCTCGGATTCCCGGGTCCCGCCGGAGATCTTGTTCGATCAGGGACTCGGTGATCTATTCGTGATTCGGGTAGCGGGCAATGTGCCCGACGACGAAGTGGTTGGCAGCATTGAGTACGCCGTCGAACACCTGCATACACCCTTGGTGGTGGTGCTGGGACACGAGCAGTGTGGCGCGGTAACCGCCGCCACGCACGAACCGGAAGCCAACCACACGCGCTCATTCACCGACTGGCTTCGGCCTCTGGTGGACGCCGTGCGGGGCCAGCCCGGCGACCTGATACATAACGCAATGTGCCTCAGCGTCACTCGGATTGTTCACGAACTCCGGGAGTCTGAGCCAGTGCTGAAGGAGGCAGTCGAAAAGAGGCATGTTCGCATTGTGGGCGCTCATTACGAACTGAAGACAGGCAAAGTGATCTGGGACAGGGAGTTGCCGTAGTTGCACCCAGGACCTACACTTCAACCGCGTCGGGGTGTAATCAGGAGTAACCCAGACCCTGCCGGCGTATTGCTTCGCGGGCATTGCGGGAAGGCTTCCAGCGATGCGTCTTTGTTGCCGCGTGCCTCCAACTGCATGCCGGCTGCTGGTCTAATGCAGTGCCTTGTTTCGCAGCACTTGGCCAGGACGGTTTTCGTTCCGCTGGCCGTTCTCGATCACAACCACACCATTCACGAGCACATACGCAAAGCCCTCGCTATACTGGTGCGGCTCGTCGTAGGTGGCCAGGTCGCGGACCCGAGCTTCGTCAAATAACACCAAATCAGCAGCGTAGCCAGGCAGAACCAGTCCACGGTCGTTAAGGCGGAAGGTCTGTGCCGGAAGACTGGTCATCTTGCGGACCGCCTCCTCCAGGCTGAGGATTCCCTTCTCGCGCGCGTAGAAGCCTAAAACCCGGGCGTTCGTTCCGTATGAACGGGGGTGAGGGACCAACGGACCGGGCTTCTGCACGCCGCCGTCGCTGGCCACGGCCACCACCGGGTGCCGCATGATGAGTTCCACCCCAGGCTCGCTCCAGGAGTGGTAGATCACGGATGTGCGCCCTGGCTGGGCGAGCAAGTCGAGCACCGTGTCGATGTCCCCGTCGAGCCCGGCTACGCCCATCCGCTGTGCGGTGATTGCGGGAACGCGCTTGCCGTTGAGGGAGGGGTCGGGTTCATGCGAGGCAATGGCTATGTAGTCCAGATTCGCTCGGCCCGCCTTCTCCATGACGGCACGAATTTCAGCCGCAACTCGGCGGCGCGTTTCGGGGGCGGCGAGCCGCTCGCGCTGGGCGGACTCCCCACCCGCCACGGCCCAATCGGGAAGAATTGTCGCCAGCGTAGTGCTGGACGCGGCGTAAGGATACTGGTCTGCAGTCACCTGCAAGCCGGAACCACGGGCGGCGTCGATGCGGGCGAGGACCTGCTGGTCGAGCCCTGGAAATCCTTGCCCCACCTTGAGGTGCGAAATCTGAACGGGCAAACCCGCCGCGGCCCCAATGTGAATGGCTTCGTCCACCGCCGCAAGGATGCCGTCGGTGCGTTCATGGCGCATGTGCGTGGCGTACACTCCGCCCCAACTGGAAGCGATCCGCGCCAGGGCCACTACCTCCTCCGTCTTGGCAAACAGTCCGGGCAAATAGATGAGACCCGTGGAGAGACCCACCGCGCCTTCGTTCATCGCCTCGCTTACCAACTGGGCCATGCGCGCCAATTCGCCGGACGTGGGCTGCACATTCTGGCTGCCCAGCACAGCGTTACGCACGGTATTGTGGCCGATCAGCGATGCGATGTTGATGCCGGTTCGCGCTTCCTCAAGACGGCGGAAGAAGTCGCCCAACGGCAATGCGGAGCCGCCGCAGTTGCCGGTAACCACCGTGGTGACGCCGTCAAAGAGGAAGTTGTCCGCTTCGGGGATACGAAAGATGCTGGACTCGATATGAGTGTGAACGTCGACAAAGCCAGGGGCCAACACCAACCCGGATGCATCAATTTCGCGCTCGCCCCTGCCCAGGTCCCGGCGCTCCACCGAGGCGATGCGCCCATCCTTGATGCCCACGTTTGCCCGGAACCACGGGTTTCCCGTGCCATCCACCACACGGGCATTGCGGATCACCAGGTCATAGACCTGTGCCGGGACGACGGTTGCCAGACTCAGAAGCGCGAAGACAACCACAGCGAAACGCACCACAGATTGCATGCCACGAGTATCGCAGACAGCATCGGTGAGACACGCGGTTGGACGGGTAAGAGGCTGGACGAGGCAGAGGCCGCCAAGCCTGCCAGCGCGCGGGACTCTAGCCCATGAAGTCGAACAGGCTACGGTTCTGGTTCATCGAGCGTGCCTTAAACGCGGTTTCGATGTGGAGCTGACCCTGCTGAAGATCGGTGATGGAGCTTACAAGGTCGGCGTCCCGCACTTCCTTCAGTTCCGCGCGCAATTGCAGCGTGAGCTTGCTGGAGTACTCGATGCCATCAAGCACGCGATTGAGCGCGCCTCCGTAGAATCCCGCCTGACGGCTTAGGTGGTCCGCCGCTTTTTTCACCAGGTTCAGCGAGTCGCTCAGATAGCGCTGGTAGTCGGCCGTCGATTCCCAGTTCTCCTCTGGCGTTGCCAGCGCGAAGCGAAGCCGGTTGAGCGCATAGAGAATGTTGTTACTGGTAGGCAGACTAGGGTCAGTTGCGTCGCGCTCATCAAATATCTCCGTTGCGGAAAGCGAGACGCGGAAACTGTAGCCCGCCGGATGCAGCACCTCACGATTGGAGCTTACGGCGGCCAGGTTGGATGTCTCCTCCACGGCAGAGTAGCCATTGAGGGGCGGGACGTTCAGAAACTCGGGCAGGTTATTCGACGAGTAGGACCACGGAGCGGAGGGCATAGGGAGAGGATTGCCTTCGAGATCGGTGACTGGAAGCACCGGGTCCCCGCTGCGGCTGATGGCGGGGTAGAGCGGCACATTCTCGCGGTCTCCGCTGAAGACGTGACGGTTCGATACCACCGTACGTGAGAGGGCCACCATTTGTTCGTGCAGGTTGGAGATCTGATCCGAGAGAATCACGCGCATGTCGCTGGTGGTGGTACCTGTGGCGCCCTGGGTGGCCAGCGCAACTCCGCGGTCCATCAGAAGAATGCCTTGCTGCAGCACCTGCTCAGCGGTGGTGATCTCCGCGCGCTGTTCGGCCAGGATGCGCTGGAACTGTTCCATCTGCTCAAGTCCGGTTTGGATGCGGAACAGGCTGCTCATACGCTCGGGGGCATCAGAGGGTTTGGTGACCCGAAGGCCCGAGTTGATCTGGTCGTTGGCACGGGCAACGCGGCGCTGGGTGCGTCCCACGTCCACCAGAAAACGCTGTGTTTGGGCATCGATACCGCGAATCATCTGGGTACTCCGTTCCTTCTGTTGCGTGCCTGGCTTCCGGGTTTGCTGTTACTGCGTTTGCTGTTACGCCTCGCATCAAGATCTCTGTTACGCCTCGCATCAAGATCTGCGGTGAGGGCTGCCGAGATCCTAGCGCATGATGTTCAGCGTAGCGTCGGTTAGATCCATCAGTACGCGCAGCATCTGCGAGTTGGCTTCAAAGGCCCTTTGGTAAGCGATCAGGAAGGCGGCTTCCTCGTCAAGGTTCACCTTGCTCATTTCGTCGCGGAACAGCAGCGCCTGTACAGTGATCTGCTCCTGCACGTCCAATACGATGAGCGAGTCGGCGGTGTCGCGACCCACCTTCCCGACGAACTGCGAGAACTCTTCGATAAACGATAGGTCATTCGGATTGCGCGGGTCCCGTGCAGTGCCCATGCCGGCCAGATCGAGCGCCACCCCGTTTACAGACGTGACTGTGACGGGGACTAACGAAGGATCAACACCGGGCGGATCGCCGCGCATCGATGCAAGCATCTCCGGGCGCAGGTTCGGGTTTAGCTGCAATCCCCCAGCAGTATTCTCGAGGCCGGCCTGAAACGTGAACAGCGGCTGCCCCTGCATCAGCGTGGGCGGATCGGTAGCGAAATCGTAGTAGTATCCCTGGCTCAGAATCACGTTGGCGCCATTGCCAGTGGCGTCAGGACCCGCGGAGAGATCGCCGTCAGCGAAGTTGGCGGCCAGCGTGTCCAAGCGCTGAATGTAGCCAGGCAGGTCGACGTTTCGCACTTCGAGCAGGGCGCCTAGCTTCCCTGACTTCAGCAGTCCTGTGATGTCTCTGCCACCCGCGGAAATGGTGACAGTCGCCGGATCACTGAAATCAGGCGAGGGCAGCGTAAAGCGCTGGCTGCCGATCACCAGAGGCACCTGCCCACCCAACAATACCGTGACACTGCCGTCTGCTTCCTGAATGGCCTGAAAGTTCACCAGTTCAGAGAGCTTTTCGAGGGTGTTTTGCAGCTGCGCTTCCACACCCGCGTCGTTGTTGGGCGAGGCGTCCGCGCGAATGGCCTGATTAAGGTTCTGCAAGCGTTCGCCGAGGGCATTGATCTCCGCGGTGGACTTCTGGATTTGGTCGTTCAGTACCGCACGCCGGATGGTGAGCCGAGCCGAGAGGTCATTGAAAGCGTCCGCCAGGCCGGCGGCGCGATCCATCACATCGGTGCGCAAGCCAACATTATTGACGTTGTTGCTCCAGGCGGCAAACGAAGTGAAGAGCCGGTTCATTGCACCCTGAATGCCTTCGTTCGCCTCCAGGCCAAAGTTCGCTTCCACCTCCCGTAATTGCCGGGAGCGCGTTTCGTAGTAGCCAAGGCGATTGTTCTGCAACTGCACTTCGCGCTCGGCAAGCAGGTCGCGGGAACTCAACAGGGCTCCCGCGCGCACGCCGCCCGCAAGCCCGCGGTCCGGCAGAAAAGGCTGCGCATCGAGCAACAGGCGCTGTTTGGCGTAGCCCTGGGTAGACACGTTATTTACGTTGTTCTGTACGGTGCTAATGGCGCGCTCAAAAGCCCGCAGCGAGTTGGCCGTAGTGGATAGGGACGTAAGCAGATTCGACATGACCGGTAGACGCGCTCCTTATATTCATTCGGCGATGTACTCTTCAGGCAATAGTGGATTCCATGGCCCCGCCACGCGAGGACTCCGTGCGCAAGCCGCCTGGCCTGCCCCGGCCCACGGCGTCTCCGTACCCTTGCTCGGCCCCACCAAGTGCATGGCGATGCTCCACCCATTGGCGCAAGTGCGTCAGCACGCCATTGGTCTGCTGCAAGTGGCGCCGGCACTCTGCAAGCAACACAAGCGCCCGCTGCCTTTGCTCGGCTTGCCAACCCCTGGAGCCCTGCATCCGAAGAAGGGTTGCTTGCAGATCCTGCAGACGCGCGTGCAGTAACCTCTGCCCGGCAATACCGGGCTGGTGCAAGTCCGCGCAGAGACCTGTCAGCATGAGTTCCAAGTTTTCAAGGCAATCCGTGCGTTCCTCAACGATCGATTCGTTCGTACTGTACACAGGGCGATTCTCCTTGGTCTGCCGCTCGTGTTGGCCTTCCGCTTCACTGGGTCTCCTGTAGTTTGCTCCGGAGACTCGGAGTCTCACACGAAGTGTCAACCCCCCTCGTTCACATATCGGCGATCCCTGGGTAGTCTTGAGGGCGACTGTGACGGATTATGCGGAATGCTGCGCTTCGCTTGTCGCGCTGGACAGCAATCCGGGCAACAGGCGAGACGCCACGAGGCTGTCATCGGCCTCCCAATCGCCACGCAGGTAGGCGGCCCGCAAGGCTTCCACGCGATATGCGCTTTCCATGTCGAGGGCATCTCCCGCGCGCATGATTGCATGGGCAAGCGGAGAGATATCGAGCTTGTCCTCTGCCTCGGGCGGGGCCAGCAAGATTCCGCTCGTGGGAAGCAACGCATGCAGGCGAGCTCGTTCGAGGGCCGGCGAGGCAGCCCGGTCCCGCACCGATTCGGGGCTGGTGAATTCGCCGCCTGCTCCTGGCAACGCGCCAGATCGCGAGAGTAGGTCCGCAATGTGCATCCGCAGTGAGAGGTCGCAAGGAAAGAATCGGCGGCAGAGGGGGATTGCTTTAGAGCGTCGCCTACGAACCTTACAAGGGGGGATTCCGGTTCACTTGCAGCTTGGGAGGAGCACTTCGCGGGCCCGTGAGGGAGCACGCTGTCAACGGTGGGTAATCGCAGGCGCTAGTCGCCGGTCTGCACCGTGGCCCGATAGCGCTGGAGCAGAGGGTTGGCATCTACTCCTGCAGCTTGCGCGTACTGCCGGATATAGCTGGTGCTATAAATGCCGCCAGGCAGTTTATGAAACTCTCCGTTTTCGATTGCCTGCAAAAAGAACAGTCCAATCTTGGTGCAATCGCGGATTTGCTCTAGAGTCACTCCGCGCCGCGAGCGTTCCGCTGCGACTGCTGGTACGGATTCCATTTGTTCCATGCCGTGTCCCGCGTTCCATTCCTGGGCATTCGGTGGCTACCACCTCTCTCGTACTATAGATACTTTTTTCAGAAATTCCAAGAGCTTCCGACCAGTTTCGTCCTTTATTTGCCTAGCCAGAACGGAGGTGTTTTTTGTAAGTACGACCGCACTCTGAAACAGTACTTACTGATTATGTTTTCTCGTTAGAATGCCCGCCGTACTCGTTTTGTCAACTTCCGAGTTGACACTTGCAGAAGGTTACGCTGCTGCCTGCAACGATCGGGAGGCAAATTGTGACTGAGCAGACCGAACAGCACTTCGAAGCTCTCGCCGTTGTCGGTGGCGCTCACGGCAACGTAGACCTTTGTCGCCGGACCCCGCGGCAAACTTTAGCGGAGCTAGACCGATCAGTCGACAAATCCACACCAAAACTTTGCCTTAGTCCTGAAGGATGTGCGTATCGCAGGATTCCGCAGCTCAACCCAGGTCCCGCACTGCTGCAGGAGTTCGGTTGCTCGTACAGAAACGGTCGAGGCGGGTAATCTGCAGGGGCGGGACGGTTTGCGAAGGGAACCTTCTTGCTTCGAGGTCCTTCTCCAGCCTCGCAGAATCCGACAGATCCGACGGTTCTGACACCTCCGGCGGAGAAAAGGATTCCCAGAATGCGCGGCTTCTCGAGGTTGAGTGGCGTTCCCCAAGGATGTCACCGAATCGCTGCAGCCGTCCCCTTCGCGTTCCGCAACCAGGGTTGACTCAAAGGGTTGTTGGACACGCGGGATGCTTTCCTTCGGAGGTTGCAGTATCGGCCGATGTGGAAGCCGGTGCGTTTTGCGAAACGAACTCTTCGGGGCGGAGGGTGGCTAGCATTGCCTGGCGCAAGCGGAGGTCTGCCTGGCCCCTGGCCATGAGGTCTGCGTGACGGGCTTCGCGGCGGCGGTT
>JAHCHD010000141.1 GCA_026129915.1 Bryobacterales bacterium | reverse complement strand
GCCCCTTGGGCGATGGCGTCGAGGACGGCTTGCTGGGGGGCGGAGAAAGCTGTGACGTTCATGGATTCACCTCGCAGGGATTGTACGGACGGGACGGCGACGGTTAACGGCGTTAAGGCGCTACCTGATTGCAAATAGGCGAGATAGAAACTGCAAACACCGGAACAAGTGCATGGAGGGTGGCTCGCGTGTGGCCGGAGATGGTGGGGTCGCTGTGCGGGTGTTTGGCTGTCCATGGGTTTGCTCGCGTTGCACGCGGCTTCTGCGGCTACGCCACTCTGTCGCCCCGTTAGGGCTCGGGCGGGCGCCGGCATGTTTGTTCGCGTTCGTCAGGCTGCATGAGTGTAGCTGCCGGCGCGCGGGAAGACTGGTGTTCTGGCGCAAGGTGGGCCTGGTGCTGGAGCTGTCGGTGCCTTGTTTTCCGTGTGTTCAAGAGAAGAGCAGAAGATCTGGAAGTGGCGTGACGGGAGGCATGGATGGGCCCGCGGGTGGCGAAATTCGGTCCGGGAGGCTGCTGCAGGTGCAGAGGTGCCGACCCAGAAACCCGGAATCGCGGATGCCGTCGCCAACGCCCGGAACCCCGGTGCCAGAACCCTTTCCCCAAAGGCCGGGACCAACGCCGAAATGCGAAGGTCGGAGCCAGTCCGCCACCGAGTAGACCCCGCCTTTTTTGGCAAAGCGGATCGGTGGTTGGATAACCTGGTGCGCGAACTCAGAACTTAAGAACCTAGAGAAAGCGATTGGGCAGATGGGGTGGCCGAACGGTCTGGGATTCGTCGGCAGGAGACTCGGCACAAGCAACTGGCTTGTAGCCGGATAGAGTAAGGTGCACGGGACCAGACTAGCCTGCACGAGTGCAGCCAGGGGCAGCTACTCCGCGCAGCAGTCTGATGGATGTAATCGCCACCCAGCCGAATACCACGAGAAACACCAGACGGTGAGTAACGGGCATCGACCACCATTGTGCACCTTGTCCCAGGATGGGCAAGACAAGCAGCCCGGCTGCGATGTTTGCAGAGGAGCGGGTGGCGTTGCCTAGCGAAGTAAGGTGCGCCATTCGGGCGAGGCCAAACAGCCATGCAGCGAGCCCCAGGCAGATCGCAACCACATGCGCCTTGGCCAAGGGAGAATTTCCGTCTCCTAGGTCGAGTGGTATGCCGGCGGCACCAAAGCCAATCCCGAACAGTGCCAAGAGAACTCCGACAAAGCGATCGTGCAGGATGCGGCCATATGCCAGCCCGAATCCCGCGAGAAGAGCGCCAACAGCCACAAACCCGATGACATTCCACCACATTGCATGAGGCTGTCCAAGTGCCCCGAGTTTGCTGACGTAGTCGTCCAGAGGATCAAAACCCGGATTGAGGCCTGAAAACACAACAAGGGCAATGCCGAACAGGCCGACGGCTGAGATACCGAGCGTCGCTGCCAGCCTATGCATCGGATAGCTTGCGTGTGCGACGCCGGAATTGTGACCGGAACTTGGATGGCCTGGCCGTTTATTCTTGCTTGCCCCGGAAATCTCCACTGCACCCTGACTCATCATACAGTGGTGGCACTTTCAGGGTCGGCCTGGGAGGGGGCTGCAGGTGCAGAGTATGGAGGTTGAGTACAATTCGTCACCGACCCCGAAATCCGGAAACCCGGAGGCACGCTTGGCCGAAATGGAAAAGCGGTGCATGTCCCTATTTTTGCCGGGATCCCCGTGCGTCACCGTAATTTCAGGAAGAGCCGGGAACTTGTGTGCGGATCCCTCGTACAGGCCTGTATGAGGTCAACACTTGGACTCCCTGCCGTTCCGGTCTTCCGCAACAACACAAAACACCGCGCCCAATCGGTCCGGGCCATGGCCATGTGGGTTTTGCAGTTCGTGGCGCTTGCGGCGGCCGCTGGCGGGGTTTGGGCGCAGCCGGCTTTGCCTTCGTTAGTTGAAGGAGAGTTTGACAAGATTGAGATTCATGGCGTGACGCTTCTGGTGGATTGGGGCGCCGCAAGCCGGAAGGTTGTGACCGACGGGAAGGCGAGCCCACCGAGAATGTCGGTGAAGTCCGGCACGCTTCGCGTGGTGTGCGTCGCGCCGTGCGACGGGCGCAGTTCCGCGACAGTACGGGTGACCACGCCCCGGCTCTCAGCCATCCGGATAGACAACGGTGGCAAGGTTCAAGTCGGTGAGGGCTTTCCCACCGCGCCTGCATTCGGAATCTCGATTAGCGGGGGCGGTGTGGTTCAGGCTGCTTCGCTGCGCGCGGACACCGTTGCGGTGGTGATCGAAAACGGTGGCGAGGCTTCCGTTTCCGCCATCCGAAGTCTTAGTAGCAAGATCAGAGGGGGTGGAACGCTGCAGTATTTCGGGGACCCTCAGCTTCTTGCAGACACCCAAGGCGGAGGATCCGTAACGAGGGTGGGCGCGATCCCCGCTCGACCAGCCGCATCCACATTGAAGGATCCTCGAGACGGACACCTCTATGAGACTGTCACGATTGGCACCCAATTGTGGATGCGGCAGAACCTCGCATTTCTTCCTCGCATCTGTCGACCAGACGATGCGGACTGTGGATTCTGGGTTTACGGCTATTCAGACAGGGACACCGTAGCGGCTCGGAAAACTCCCGAGTATCAACAGTCCGGTGTGCTCTACAGTTGGGTGGAGGCCTTGCGCGCCTGCCCGGAAGGGTGGCATCTGCCTACCGACGAGGAGTGGCAACAATTGGAGACCACGCTTGGCATGAGTGCGGCCGATGCAGCTTCCTCGGTTTGGCGAGGCGCAGACGAGGGCAATGCGATGAAGATGGGCGGCAGTTCCGGACTCGATGTGGTGCTTGCGGGCTGGCGAACATCGTTCGGCAGTTTCAATTTCCTCGGTGAACATGCCAATTTCTGGACCGCCACGGAAGCCGATGCTCAGCACGCAATCGAACGATTGATCGGGGCCAGCAAGAATCAGATTGGGCGGCATACCGGAATGAAGGGGTGCGGCTTCAGCGTAAGATGCGTGCGAGACTGACGGGACGACGGCCTGATTCGCCACGATGAGCCGAGCGGGCTACGCGTTTCCAGGCTTCCGAAACCGGACGAAGCCCAAGGCGATCACCTATCGACGGATTCCTGGGATCTCCATCTCTCCTTGACAAGTACCCAACCGGGATGTCCCTGAATATCTACTTGTGCCATGCGAGCAGACTGAAGGGATGACAGCGGAACGGGGTTGGCGTGATCGCAAAGTCGATCGGACTGCGGTTTCGGTCGCTAACTTGACCGACCCCGACGACGCTCTGGAGTTCTGGCTGACGCGGTCCGTTTCGGAGCGCCTGGAGGCTCTCGAAATTGCCAGGAGAATCTGCCATGGCGATGCCGCAGCTACCGCACGACTTCAAAGAGTTTTGAAGCTGCTCAACTCAAATAGGGTCGAATGCCTTCTCGTTGGTGGCTACGCGGTCAACATCCACGGCTACGTCCGCAGGACGAACGACCTGGATGTTTGGGTCCGACCGGCACCTGACAATGCCGAACGGGTGCTGTAAGCTCTGTCAGGAATGTTGCCATCCTTTCGCCATCAGGCAACTCACAGCCTAAGGAGAATTTCGGCTGCCACAAGGTGAAAGCGTAGCCTGGTCCCCGACTTCCAGCAGGGCGGCGTGGAATACGACGAGCGCTACGTGTTTGGGCCACGCGGAAGGTAGCGCCACTGGACGTGGCGCGGGGCCGTAGAGGGGGAACGGATCCAGGCGTGTGAAACACCTGGCTATGCACTTTCGGTCGCTGACGCGACGTTCGGATGCGCCAGGGATGGGGTAGGCTGGGCGATTGCTTCGGCCGGGTCCGCGACTGGCCACGAGGTGCAGGCGAATGGATTGGTGCGCTGGTGGGAAATGCCGCGTTGGCATTCCAACAGGAGTTGGCCCCCTCGAAGGTGCGTTTCGAGGTCTAGGCGTCTGTCCCCGTAACTCGTCCCCGTAACTCAGGAACTTGAAACGGTGGAGCTACAATGAGGACACATGCTGACCAAGGTGTACATTGACAACTACCTTTGCTTCTCCAACTTCGAGTTGGAGTTGGGTCCCAGGCATTTGATTTTCGGGGGAAACGGGACCGGAAAGTCGTCGATGTTGCATGCCCTGCAGCGGCTTCGGAACTTCCTGACCCTCGGCTTCCCATTGGAGCAGCAGTTTCCGGTGCATAGCGTAACGAAGTCCTCGCGGAGCCTGGTGCAGTCATTCGAGATCGGATGCCGTGTCAGCGGAGAGAATTTGCTGTATCGGCTGGAAGTTGAACAAGGTAAGTATCCGTCGAAGCCCGGGGTGAAGCGCGAGAGCCTGCAAGCGGACGGACGTCTTGTCTTTGAATTTGACGCACCCGACGTGAGGCTGTTTGGCGACGAGGGAGTCCCGGTGTCCACCTACAAGTTTGACCCGAGCCGTTCGGCACTGCAGAACGTCCTTGCGGTCGGCGCGGGCGGCGAGACATTCACCCGCTTTGGATCGTGGCTTCGGTCGATTCAGGTCTGTCAAATTCAACCATCCCAGATCGAAGTCTTTTCGGGACGCGAGGACCGGGTTCCCAATGGATATCTGTCGAACCTTGCCTCCTGGTATCGGTTTCTGGCTTTGGCTGACCGCGAAGCGGACGCGGCATTTCTGGAAGATCTTCGTCAGGTATTGGATGGTTTTCGGCACATCGGTTTTCTTGATCTGGGCGAGCAGAAGTTGTTGCAGGCCCATTTCGCCAGCAGCGATGGCGGTACCACTCCGTTTCATCTTCAAGAGCTTTCCGATGGGCAGCGTTGCATGATCGGCCTTTACGCGATCCTCCACTTCGCGGTGAAGAAGGGCCACCCAGTATTCATCGACGAACCCGACAACTTCATCTCTCTCAGGGAGATCCAGCCGTGGCTGCTATCGGTGGAGGATTCCGTGGATTCCGGAGCGGGGCAGGCGCTGATCATTTCGCATCACCCGGAGATCATCAACCAATGGGCGGTGGACTGTGGGATCCGCTTCTACCGCGAAAAGGCAGGGCCGGTGCGCACGAAATCGTTTGAAGGAGGGGGCGAGCACGCGCTGTCCGCCGCCGAACTGATCGCGCGAGGGATGGAGGGATGAGCCGGCCCGGAAAGGTGGTTGTGCTCTGTGAAGACAAGCGAACCCAGCAGTTTGTGCGGCGCTTCCTGCAGGAGCTCTCGTACGAGAATCACGAGATTCGAGTGTCGGCAGTTGGATCCGGGAGTGCGGAGCAGCGAGTGCGGGAACAGTATCCAGCGGAAGTGCAGACGCTGCGGAAAAGCCGGTTTGCAGACCAGGTACTGATAACGGCCATTGACGCGGATACGCTCACCGTGGACGAGCGGCATCGGCAACTTGAGGAATCGCTATCCAAGGCGGGCTTGGCAAAGCGTGATCCTGAGGAACGTATTAGCGTCCTGGTCCCTCGGCGGAGTATCGAAACCTGGATTCGGGTACTGTGCGGAGAAGGCTGCAGGGAGGACCAGAGCTGTAAGCCGCCGCCGGGGGGGACGAAGCACCAGGAGATCCAGAAGCTCGTAGCAAAGGCCGGGAAGCGCTTTTATGAGGTCACACGCCCGAATGCGCCCGAACCGCAGCCCACTGTCGATTCGCTCGATCGAGCGGTTCCCGAAGCGAGGAAAGTGCCGAAGTCTCAGGGGTGAGGCGGGCGGTCAGCGAAGACAACTACGACGGTGATTTGCGCAATGTGTGGTTCGGTGGACTTATGACTTTGGCACTCGGTCCATTTTGACTTCAACTTCGCAACATCTCCAGGATTTCGCTCGAGGCGTCGGAGGCGGGCGGGGACAGATGGAATAACACGGCTGGTTCTAATGCTTTGGATGACGGGGCACAGACAGCTCCCCAGAGCAGGGGGCCTGGCAAACGGACGCGCGATGTGGTTGCGCCGCCTGCTGGCCTGGAGTCGAGCCCGAGGGATGCCGCAGGCTCGCCTTCGTTGCCCGCAACGCCACGGCAGCGCTGCTGCTTAAATTCCTGCGTACCAGGAATAGCCGTACTCGGGCCCTGGGGAACCGAAGCCCTTTCCGAATTGCTGCAGATCGTCGGTCAGCACCAGCCGGTTGATGTATTTCACGCTCTTGTATCCCAATTGCCTGGGTACGCGCATGCGGAGCGGTCCGCCAAAGCCGGACGGCAGATCCTGGCCATTCATGCCATAGGCAAGCAGCGTCTGGGGGTGCATCGCGTCTTCCATATCCACGCTGTCCCACCACCCCTCCTCTATCGAGTAGTAGACAACGTATCTCGCCTCCGGGTGCGCATCCACCGACTCCAGCAGTGTTGACAGTGGTAGCCCGGTGAACTCGGCAATGTAAGACCAGCCTTCCTCGCAAACCAGTTGCGTGATTTGGCTGCGCGAAGGAAGGCTCTTGAGTTCCTGAAGCGGGATGGATTGCGGCTTCGCCACCATTCCTTCCACCGCCAGCTTCCAATCCGCGAACCCGGCCGCTTGCGATATCTGGTAGGACTGCTCGTTCATCCGGGTAGGATTTGCGAAGGGCGCGGAGGATATCTGCGAGCGGGAGAACTCCCGGGCAAGGCTGTGGCGCGTGAGCATACGCTGGGCGGCATAGGTAAGCGCGGCCCCTGTGCCAAAGCGCAAGCCCGCATCCGGAGGCATCAGGCCGTGCCGTTTGGCGATGGCCGCCGCCGCTCCGATGCCGGTGATTCCCGCCGCTGCGGTGAGGCCGCGCGCCAGCCAGCGACGTCGCGAAAGGTTGCTCATGGTTCCCCCTCTGTGTGCATTGCCGTCCCGGTTACCATCGCTCTCACCCGCGGGACAAACCCGGCCAGAATCACCATCATCAAGTGGATGAGGACAAAAGCCACCAGTGCGACCGTGGCGAAAAAGTGGATGGTCCGCGCCGATTGGTGTCCGCCCAGCACTTCCACCGCTAGGGGAACTGCCGACACGAATGCAGGGGACATCGCGAGGCCGGTCCAGATCATTAGGGGGAAGAGCCCGAATACAACCACCAGATACGCCATCCGCTGCAGCAGGTTGTAGCTTCCGTCCGCGCCCTCGGCCGGCATTGCGAAGCGCATGTGGCCGGCAACACTGCTCCGGAACGCGGCCCAATTCAGGTCTGCGCGGCGCGGCAGGAGATCCTTTCGGAAATGGCGAGACCAGAGGCCGGCGGCGACGTACAGCAGCCCGGTGAAGACCGCCATCCACGCTGCTTGAAAGTGCAGTGCCCGGCTCCACCTGTTCTGGTCCGGCAGCACATAGCCGTATCCGGTTGGCACCGATGCCCGCGAGGAGGGGATGGGAATTTGGAACAGTGCCGGCGTCATGACGTTGCCAGTCTCTCCCCAGTAGAAACGCGGGTGCGAGATGACGAGTTGCGTTCCACTAACCAGCAGCGCGAGGAACCACAGCACGGTGAGCCAGTGCGTTAGCCGGACCACGAACGAATGCCGCAGCGGCCTGCCGTGCTGATTCATAGGAAGAGTCTAGCATTGGTGCACGCGGCCAATTGGAGGTGGCATCTCCGCTGCAGTGCGGCGCGGCTGTTCTGGCCCCCAAAGCTGAGACACAAATGCCGGGGACGAATTCTGGGGACGGCCGGAGTTCGGTACCAGTGCTCTGTTGCCCGTTGACAAAGACCTTACATGAATGTTCCCCGAACCCCCAGCAACAAATGAGTCGCGGTGACTGTCAGGATGGGCTGGGATCGCCCGCTGCTTTCACGGTGGATGGCCGCTCACACTCGCCGGCACCACTACCGCGACGGCTGAGCACCAGCGGCGTACGTCTCACGCGGGTCCAGGTCCACCAGCCGCGATAGCCCGTACGCGCCATACCAGGCCTGAAGCCGTGGAAAGGGCGGTTGCTCCAAGCTCAGCTCGCGAAAGCGTCCGCGAATCAGCAACCACGAACGCGCTTGACGCACCCAGTGGGCGGGGTGCTCGCGAAAGACTGGGCTGCCTTCCAGGTACTCCCCTAAAGCCAGCCACTCACGCGCGCTCCCAGGGCCGGCGGGCTGCGCCGTGATGAGCGCCGTCCACACCTGCGCGATCCGGTGGAATGCCGCAAGGTCCAACCGGTCCTGCTGCTCGCGGTAGCGTGCAAACCGCTGGCTCAGGCCTTCCCAGTCCTGGCTTGCAGTACTCACAGGGCCAGTTTTTGGCGCCCGCGAGAAAGGAAAGGGGCGGGGTGCGCCGTCCGGCCCAGTCACTGTAGGAATCACCAGTGCAGGACGCGGCTGCGTTGCACGAATCGCATCCAGAATGGCAAGGCTCTCATCCTCAATCCAGATTGGCGTAACCTGAAATCCTTCTCTGGATTCCGCGTCGAGCAGACGTGCTTCTTCGCGCGCCGTCACAATCACGCTGGGCAAGGGAGCAGGCTGCACTTGTTGGGTAGATGGGAGGAACTCCCACGAGCCGTCAAGGATTCTTTGCAGCTGCACGCGAGCATCGGCGTCCCGTTCCTGCCCGTCCTCCGTCAGGCACGCGCGCTGCTCGACCTGCCGGGTGAACAACCCACGGACCGCCTCCGCTAGATTCATCGCGGCCTGCGGGTCGCCTCCCGATGGGGTTCTCAGCAAATGTTGATGGATGTTCCGGTACAGATCTGCGGGCACACGGGGCAACGCCGGCGTACGGCTGATCGAAGCCGCCAGCACCGCGAGCAGGTTCCCGCGTTCCAAGGGGTTCCAATGCGTCGCCGATACCAGCGACAAGGCCGGGCCCACCTGGCCCGGATGGCGCACAGTGGCCAGTTCATCCACCGCTGCTTCCAACAGTTGCTGCCGGTATACCCGCGTTGCATCTTCCTGGTGGGGCAAGCGCCAAACGAATCCTCCAAGGTGGGTGAGCAACACAAAGCGGGCGCTAGTGTCGGGCAACAGGAAATCAGAGCAGCGAGTCTCAGTTTCCGGCTGGCGGGGCAAGTAGGGTAACCATCGAAGAGCCTCCTCCAGGTTCACACGCGCGGCAATGCGGATGGCTTGAGTTTGCAGACTGAGCGTGTCGAGGCTTGGGTCCAGCGGGCCCGAGTGGTAGCCTTCCAGCGACACCGCGGCCGCTGCGCCAGCATCCACCATCACCATGCGGTGCGGCTGCCTGGCTTGCACCGCATCGGCAAAGGCGTCCCGCAGTTCTGTGATGTCAACAGCAGGCCTACCAATGGAACCGCGGCCCGCCAGCCTCAGACGCGCGGCAACACTCATCTCCGGTGGCAGCAGGCGGGCCGCCTCTTCAATCGCTTGAGCATCAGCAACCGGATTCAGAACGCGCATCATCCCGAACTGCGACCGCGTGTCCGGCGTTGCCCCGGTTCCCGGTTGGGCGCTGGCCGTGATGCCCGAAACCGCCAGCAAGGCCAGGAAACAGGCGCATTGTGCAAGAGGAAATCGGTGGCGCATGGTGAGTCGCCAATAAGACGCTGATCCCCATTGGCAGGTTCCATTACTGAACCGACTCGCGCAGCGCTGGTACGGATCTGTGCGGGGGTGCGGGGTGACTCGCCTCCCTACCGCGAACCGGAACCGGTCCCCTCCCCGGAACCGATGGAGGAACTGTTGGAACCCACACCCGTTGGCGCAAACACGAAACAAGAGCAGGATGGAACATGTCAGACTATCGAAATCATCATGCGCCAGTGGGTTCGATCTGCATCCGTGTTGTCTGCCTGGCTGATCGCGGTGGCGTGCTGTGCACAGGATGCCACGCCCACGTTCCGCACCGGCGTCCAACTGGTGGACCTTGCCGTCTCTGTTCGTGATGGCAACGGAAAGCTGGTGAGGGACCTGAACGCCAGTGACTTTCGACTGCGCGAAGACGGAGAGGAACGCCGCATCGACCTGTTCACCGCGCCGGTGAGCTCAGCGTCCCGCGAGGAGGCGACACAACACCTGCCGCCGGGCGTATATTCGAACGCTCCGGAACTGAACCGGGATTCTCGTGGCATCGTGATGGTGCTGATTGACTCGTTGAACACCTGCATCCCCGACCAGATGCAGGCCAAGCGGCAGATTGTCGACTTCCTGCGTGACCTGCCCCCAAACCAGCGGCTGGCCCTTTACTCGGTGGGCATGCAGTTCCAAGTGCTGCACGATTTCACGAGCGATCCGGAGTTGCTGATCGCCCGGCTGAACCGCACGGGTCTGGGGCCGGCGGATGTCGCTGCTACGGAGGCGAGCGACGGAAGCGGCGCGCAGCTGTTGGACGGACGCCACGACACCTTTCGCCAGGCACCCCTTGCAGAACAGGAACTGCGCGCGTGGTTTGACCAGCAACGGACCCTCAACAACAACGCGCAACACGACATACGAGTTCGCAGCAGCATCAACGCCCTGGAGGGCATTGCGCAAAGCGTGGCGCACCTGCCAGGCAAGAAGACCCTCTTGTGGCTTAGCGGTGGCTTTCAGGAGCTACTGGGTCAACCGGATCTTACACCCACACGCGGACGGGTTCAGGTGGCGAACCGGACTGACGAACTGTTCAACAGCGCGGAAGCCTTTCAGAAGGCACTGGCGGCCGCCAACCGGGCAGGGCTGACGATCTATACCGTGGATAGCCGGGGAGTGGCGCCACAGGGGGACATCAGCCCGGCGGTCTGCGATGGGATTCATGCCGGGGTGAAGCTGGCCAACCAGCAGGTGCTGCGCGAGGCGGCGGTAGCCACAGGGGGCCGCGCATTTGTAAATAGCAACGACCTCCGCGGCGCGCTGCGCGAGGCATTTGAGGATATTGAGAGCACCTACACGCTGGGTTTCTATGTGGGGGACGGCGAGGCACCCCGACGCCGGGGCCGTCAGCAGGACGCGGCGCGGCGGGTGGAGGTAAGTGTGCGCCGCCCGGGATTGCGGGTGGCGCACCGGCGCAGCTACACGGCAGAGGGAAGTCGCGCGCGAGGATCGAGCCAGGACGCCGCGCGACAGGCGCTCAGCTCGCCTGTAGATAGCACCGGACTGGTGTTCCTGGCCGCCCTGATGCCGGCGGAATCCGCCAGCGGAGCACGCGTAGTGCAAACCGTGATTCCCACCGCGCAACTCCAGTTTGAGGAGCGGAACGGCAGTTTTAGCACGGTGGTGCGGATGATGGTGGCTCCGAGAGCAGCCGATGGGAAGCCTTCGACTGCGCGGTCCCACACGCTGCGCGCTACGCTGAACGAACAGCAAATGGAGCAAGCTCGGCAGACGGGTCTGGTGCTGCGACAGGAAGTTAGTTTGCCTGCCAACGCCATAGGTTTGCGCGTGGTGCTGACGGAACCCGCCCTTGGGTTGATGGGGTCGCTGACGCTGCCCGTGCCTCGGCCTTAGCGCCCGCAGCAAGGCCGACCGGTCCACGCGGAAGAACGGATGCTGGAGATCGCCTCCACCCTTTCAATCCGGGCTCCTGCTGGTCGACCGGCCGCTTATCGCCGTGTATGCCCGTATCGCAGCAACGATGTACGGAACTCGCCAAACGGGGAGTTAGCGCCGAGGTCCATGTGTGAGCGAAAGAAACTTCCAATGCGTACAGACAAGATGCGGACACGCGGCCTAGATTCGCGGCTCGCGCCTTGCAGGGTGCCGGTGGCGGGACTTATTCCGGAAGGCGCGCCTGATGTCGTCATCAGATTGTCTTTCCACTCAATGGAAAAGCGGCGAGGCGTCCCGGAGCGCCAGTCCTGGAGAGGCGGATGCGGTGCTACCTCCGCGGTGATAGACTCGCCACAACTGCAATCAGGGTGGCCCGGTTCAACTGGCTACCCCACGTTCAACTCTTCACACTGGGAAAAAGAAGATGACGAATCGAATCCTGCTTGCCGCGCTCGCGGCCTTGCTGATCCTGTCAGGTTCCGCAGCTTCTGCCGCGGACGCCAATGGTTTTGAACCGGGAAAGGTGTCGCTGCAATCTTCCGGGCCGCTTGCGTTTGGGCCGAACGGTATCCTGTTCGCCGGGGACTCTGTTGCCGCTACCGTGGTGGCCATCGATACCGGGGACACCTCCCCTGCAGCCGCAACGTCACTTTCTGTAAAAGGGATCAATGATCGCATCGCCTCGTTGCTGGGAACGACAGCGGACCAAATTCTGATTGTTGATGCCGTGGTGAATCCCATTTCCAGGAACGTGTATCTGTCGGTCTCGCGGGGACGAGGGCCCGACGCACAGGCGCTGATTCTGCAGGTTGCGGCAAAGGACGGAGCCATATCCGAGTTGTCACTGGGGAACGCTCGCCACGCGAAGGTGTCGCTGGTGGACGCGCCTTCCGCCGATGCAAAGGACCGGCGCGGTGGCAGCCTCCGCGCCGAATCGATTACTGACCTCGGTTTTGTGGATGGCCGGGTGATCGTCGCGGGTCTCTCGAACGAAGAGTTCGCCTCCAGCCTGCGCGCGATTCCGTTTCCGTTCAAGGCGGGGGCAAAGGGAACGGGCATAGAGATCTACCACGGCGCCCACGGCCGCTTTGAAACCAATGCTCCCGTGCGCACATTTGTGCCCTATACCATTGCCAACGAACAGCACATCCTGGCCGCCTACACGTGTACGCCGCTCGTCAAGATTCCTGTCGCGAATCTGAAGCCGGGAGCCAAGGTAAAGGGCACCACGATTGCCGAATTGGGCAACCGCAACCGGCCGCTTGACATGATTTCCTATGAGAAAGATGGCAGCCATTTCATTCTGATGGCGAACAGCAGCCGGGGCGTGATGAAGTTGCCCACCGCGAAGCTCGAATCGTATCCGGGCATCACGGAGCAGACTGAGAAGACCGGTGTTCCCTATGAAACCATTGCGACGCTGACAGGGGTGCAACACCT
>JAHCHD010000140.1 GCA_026129915.1 Bryobacterales bacterium | reverse complement strand
TCATTACTTACCAGTATAGAAGCGGTACTTGAGCAATAGAAGCGGTACGGTGGGAGCACGGCACCGCGGAGCCCGTCACCTTAGGGCCGAACCCAGTAACTTTTCTAGTGGTCAAAAGACTACAGCCGCCCGACAGAACTCCGATAGAAGGGGAGAAAGAGCAGTACGGAGCGGGAGATTCGGGGCGGAAAGCTTCATCGGGCCGGGCAGCTCGCTTGGTCCAGGCAAGGGCTACCGGCCGCAGCCCGCACCGTCAACATCAGACACCATGAGACTCATCTGGCTCCGTAGGGAGTCTCCTACATTCGGGGACCGTGAACTGCTCGACGCGCTGCAAGAGGCAGGAGAACCAGCATCTGTCCGTTTCGCCAGTGATCTTTCTCAGTTGGCAGGCTTCCTGGCGGAAGGCGGTACCGGGGTGGTGTTCGCCTCAGGCAACTGGCGGACGAGCGAATTGGTAGACGCGCACCATTGCACGCTCGAGCATAACGGGGTTCCCCTTGTAGTGCAACTGGCCCCAGAAGCAGCGGGAGCGGAGTTGACTTCGGAGCTGGCTGCGCGACAAGAGCAGGCACTCTCCCTCACCGAAGCAGGGGTGCAGCGGGTGCTGGCCGCGGATGCCCCCGCCGCTTCCATTGCCGCGGAGCTTCGCCGGGCTGGACTCGAGTTCGAAGCCGCGCACGCGGGAGGACAGATGGCGACCGGGCAGGACTGGGGTTATGGACTGGTGGGGGCTAGCCGCGCCATGTTTGCGGTGATGCAGATGGTGGAGCTGGTAGGCAGGCGACGCTGTACCGTCCTGATCAGCGGTGAAACGGGAACGGGAAAAGAAATGGTAGCCCGTGCGATCCACGCGTCGGGTCCGCGTGCGACCAAGCCTCTCGTGCCCGTAAACTGCACTGCTCTGCCCGATACCTTACTTGAGGCGGAACTGTTCGGACATACCAAAGGGGCCTTCACGGGAGCAGTATCGAATCGGGTTGGGCGCTTTGAAGAAGCGCACCGGGGAACGATTTTTCTGGATGAGATTGGCGACATGCCGCTAGACCTTCAGGCGAAACTGCTGCGCGTGCTGCAGGAGCGTGAGATTCAGCGAATCGGTTCTTCAGAAACCGTCTCCGTGGACGTGCGAGTGATTGCGGCCACCAACGTCGATTTGCAGCAAAAGGTAGCAGCGGGGAAGTTCCGAGAGGATCTCTACTACCGGCTTAACGTTGTGCCGATTCTACTCCCTCCGCTGCGGGAACGAGTGAGCGATATCCCGCTACTCACGCAAACATTCATCGAAAAGGTCTGTACTCTGGAAAGCATTCCGACGAAGAAGATTCTGCAGGAGGCCATGCACCACCTGTGCACGTATGACTGGCCAGGCAACGTGCGGCAACTAGAGAACACTGTGGAAATGGCAGTGGTACTGAGCGGTGATCGCCCAGTGCTGCTTCCGGGCGACTTCCGGTTACCGCGCCGAGGCGCAGTTGCCGCGGCGATCGAGAACAGCAGCCGCGGCTTAAGCCTCCCTGAAGACGGTCTCGATTTTGAGGCAACAGTAAGCGCGCTGGAACGGGCCCTGCTCCGCCAGGCGCTGGAGCGAGCCCAGGGGAACAAACGCATGGCCGCCGAACTCCTGAGACTGAAGCGAACCACGCTTACCGCGAAGCTCAAGAGTCTTGCCTTGGCATCCTGATGCCGGCAGAATTGCACGCTAAGCCCACTGGACATCGCATAGATCCCTCACGGTGGGCTACATCGCAGTGGTCGCCGCGATGGTACGACGCCCCAGTTTGCAGAGGTTCTGTGCATTGCCCGGCCCTCAAGCGCACCCTACGCTACACTGCAAATATCCATGCATCACCGTCGGCTGGCTGCATTCCTGATTGGTTCCTGGCTGCTGGGCAGCCTATGCATGTTCTTTGTGGCCACACAGAACTTTCGGGGTGTCGAGCGCCTTCTGGATGCGCCTTCCGCGGCCGCCTCCGATCGCATCGATGCACTGGGCAAGGAAGACGCCCGCTTGCTGCTGCGCTACCAGGTGTCGGAACTTAACCGGTTTTTCTTCTCGGCGTGGGAGCGACTCCAACTGGTGTGGGGCGCGATTCTGGTGATGGTGACCTTGCGCGGTTCGCAGCGCTTGCACGTACTGGCTATCCCCGTGCTGATGCTGCTTATGGTAGCTGTAGAGCACTGGCTGCTGAGCCCGGAAATCAACCGGCTAGGATTGCTAATGGACTTCGTCCCCAATGCGCGCGAAAGCGCCGAGGGAGTGCAGTTTTGGCGCTATCACCAGGCTTACTCGGCCATGGAAGTGGTGAAATTCCTGCTGGGGATTGCATTCGCGAGTCTGCTGCTGATCCGGCGCCGCAATCGACGCCTATTTCGTAAGCAGGTCCAGCCGGAGGTCGAGGTGATCCACGATACCTAGGATGGCGGTGTCGATGGGGGTTTGCAGACGATTCACCGCAGTCATCGCGCAATAGCCCTCGGGGGCGAAGAGCACCAGTTGCCCTGTTCCAGCCCCTACCGCATCCACCGCCACCATAGGCACTCCGCGGGGACTGCCATCCAATTCGAGAGGCTGGACGAGCATCACCGAAAGACCCTCGTAGCTCTCGTGCTTGTGGCTGGCAATCACCTCACCAATCACCCGACCGATCAACATGCGATGGGTCCCTTCGCAGGAGGATTTTCATCGAGGTCCAAATGGTCGACGATGGCCACGATGGTGGCGTCGGTAGGGGCAACCTGGGGCAGGAGGGGGAAACTGGCTTCACGCCCGCGGCACCACCAGATGAGGTCGCCGTTGCGCGCACCCGCCCAATCGAGACAGATGAGCGGATTCCCCTTGGGTTCCTGCTGCGCATTCACTGGCTGGACCATCAGGAAACGCTGGCCGTGGAGTCCCTCGTTCTTCACGGTGGAATGAAGATTGCCAATCACGCGGCCAAGGTACACGGGCGGCTCCTATTTCAAACTGGGGCCTGAGGCGGGGGTCGTGACTACAGAGAACTCGTCGACAATCCCGACGATAGAGCAATCCGTGGGCAGGTTAGCGCAGCCCTCGGCCATGCGAGCGGAACTGCCGGAGACCGCGATCACGCGTTCGCCCACGCCTGCACTCACGGTATCCACGGCAATCACGTAGGCGCCCGTGGGGCGGTCATCGGGGTCAACGGGTTGGAGCACCATCAGGCTGCGCCCCTCCAAACGAGGGTCTTTGCGCGTCGCCACGACGGTGCCCACCACTTTCGCCAGAATCATTTTCGTTCCGGAGGACCGTTCAGGACGGCCCTAGAGACGGGTGTTGGTGGATTTGCCGATCGGCAGGATGTCTTCGAGGCTCTGGTGGGGGCGGGCAATCACATGCACGCTTAGCAACTCACCCACCCGCCGGGCGGCCGCGGCGCCGGCGTCCGTTGCGGCGCGGACCGCGGCCACATCTCCGCGCACCAGCACCGTCACCAGGCCACCGCCCACTTTTTCCCATCCAACCAGTTGGACGTTGGCGGCCTTCACCATTGCGTCCGCCGCTTCAATTAGCGGAACCAAGCCTTTGGTTTCCACCATTCCTAGTGCTTCGCCCATGAAAATCTAACCTCCCCTTGATGCCCGGGCGAATGCCCGCACAATCCCGGCTGGCGTTACGCCAAACCTCTGGCTCGGATTGCTTCCTCGACCAACGCGATCAATTCCTCGCGGGTCACTTCGATTTTGTCAGATCCAGAAGAACTTTTCTCGGCACCACCTGGCTGGGCACGCAAGACGTCTTCCATCGATACCGGGCATCCCGCCTCGGCGCGAATTTGCGTCTTGACGCCATAGCGGGTTCTGGAATCGAGCAGTTTGTCGACTTCCACCTGGGGAAGCGCCTTTGCTCCGCCGAGCAGCTCCGCTACCAGCGCGATCCGGGCAAAGTGCTCCACCGTCTCCATGCGGAAATAAGCCTGCCACACGTCCGTCCCATAGCAGACGGAACCATGGTTGGCCATCAGCAAGGCATCGTACTTTGGAATCAAGGGCAGCATCGGGTCAGTGAGCGCGGTTGTGCCCGGAAGGCCATATTCCGCCAGCGGCACACAACCCATGGTGATCACCACTTCAGGAAGCAGAGCCAGGTTCAGACTCCGCCCAGCGGTGGCATAGCCGGTAGCCACCGGAGGGTGTGCGTGCACCACACTCTTGATGTCGGGCCGCAGACCGTACACCGTCAGGTGCATCATGATCTCCGAAGTGCGCTCTTTGCGTCCGGCGATCTTGTTACCCTGCATGTCGACGATAATCAGGTCGTCGGCATGCAACATTCCCTTGCTGGTGGCGGTGGGGGTGCAGAGGATGCGTTCATCGTCCAAACGGACGCTGATATTGCCGTCGTTGGCAGCGACCCAGCCCTTTTCAAACACCAGGCGACCGACCTTAACGATGTCGTCGCGTAACTCGTTTTCTGTTTTGACCATCGCTCCCTGCGCCATCGGAAATCAAATTGTATCACCGTAGAAGCTATAAACTACCGCCCGGCAGCGGATTGGTATCAGCGTCTCACCACCGATCGGCCGCACTCGAAGCCTTTCCTATCTCGCGCCATGAAGGGTCACTGTTTCGTACCATGAAGGAAACCGATGCCGAACCTTCGCATGTGCTCTCATTGCCGGGCTTTTGTTGATCCCAAAGAGAAGAATTGTCCGTATTGTGGCAATCCGATGAACGCGCGGCCGCAGCGCATCGACGGTGGCAGCGACGAAAAGGTAGCTGGGTTCGTGCTGAGTTCGCGATTGGTGAGTACGAGCCTGATGCTTGTGAACTTTGGGTTCTTCCTACTGTGCATCGTCCTGAGTGAAAGGATGGGCGAGGGGCTTAGCGTCATGGGCTTCCCTGGGGCTGTGCTGGATTTGCTGGGCGCCAAGAGCGGTCAGCGGATTCTGGGCCAAGGCGAGTGGTGGCGTCTGATTTCCGCCGGAGTGCTTCATGGCGGTTTGATTCATATTGCATTCAATACTTGGGTGCTGATGGATGTGGGTCCGCTGGTGGAAGAATTTTACGGCAGTTACCGGATGGTGCTGATCTACGTGCTGGGATCCGTGTCGGGTTTCCTAGCCAGCCTTTGGTGGAAACCGCTTGCTTTGTCGGTAGGCGCCTCCGCGGGCATCTTCGCCCTGATTGGGGCGATGATTGCGTATGGCTATCGCTAC
This sequence comes from Bryobacterales bacterium, assembly GCA_026129915.1. Taxonomy (GTDB): domain Bacteria; phylum Acidobacteriota; class Terriglobia; order Bryobacterales; family Bryobacteraceae; genus JACTMJ01. Next base: position 7,605 of record JAHCHD010000140.1, on the reverse strand, counting down.
CGAACTCCGCTTGCCGGCGCCATTCGAGGCCACTTCATTCGATGGGCTCTGTATATGGTTGTGATCGGACTGATCATCCCCTTCATTGACAACGCCGCCCACATTGGCGGACTTGCAGGTGGGTTTGCCATCGCCTGGCTGGCGGGCACGAAGCCATTGATAGACGATTGGCGTGAAACCCTCGTCAAGTCTGGGTTCTACCTCACGTGCGCACTGGTCGCATATATGCTTTTCCAGGTGTTCCGGCAACTGACCGCGTAGGCAGTACCACACTTTGGCGGGCGGAGACTTGGCGCACCACCCGTTCCGTGAGCGAAGCGACGCAGTAACCTAGTCCCGCGGCCAAGGACTCCGCTTCGCCATCATCGATGGCTGCCGATTTCCGCAGACGATTCGCAACCGGAGTATCCGGAGGCATGATTGGACGAGCCGTTCTTCCCGTTCACCCTGCGCTCATCCAGGTGGCGATTCGGGAGTGCCGGTGTCTCAATTCCAAGTCGTCCCCCGGCAATCCCCATGAACGCCGTCACCGGTCGGCCTGGTTTTCCTGGGCGTTGCGGAGCGGCGACCAGAACTTCATCTCTTCCAATTGCATAGGTATCTGACCGACAGAATGTTTACAATCTTGTATTTATTTATGCGCTTAATGCTATTATAATAATCATGATATCGCAGTCTGATTAAATTATATTAATAACACGTATATGTATTATCTGTCAGTTAGCAATATGCTTCAATATGAGACAGAGGTTGTTTCGTTTTGGTTTCGCTAGCCAACTGGAACACCCACCGTGTAAAGTCTGCCGGACGCAGCGCCCTTCAGTTTCTTAGGTTCCCGGCGCGGAGGGCGCTGGCACAAGCTAGCCGCCGAGCAGCCTTACAACCTTGAATTTGGAGGTTCAATAGGTGAAACGGCTTCTTTACTTCGCGGCAGCCACCCTTGGCCTAGCCGCTATCCTCGTTGCGCAGACAATCTACGGCTCGCTCACTGGCACTGTATTCGATGCTACCGGCGCAGTGGTTCCCGGCGCGACCGTGGAAGTGAAATCCCTACAAACTGGCATTGCCCGTCAAGTCACCACCGATGCGACGGGTTTTTGGAAAGCTCCCGCTTTGCTCACTGGCGACTATTCCGTCCAGGTCACAGCAGGTGGCTTTGAACGTCAAACGAAAACGCCAATTCGCGTCGATGCCGCCGTGGAACGCAACATCGACTTTTCGCTATCGGTCGGCAGCGCCACGGAGAGCATCACGGTAACCGAGGAGGCACCGCTTGTGGAAGCCACCCGCGCCCAGATCAGCAAGGGTGTGGAAATCAAGCAGATCATGGAACTTCCTGGCCTGAACACCTTGAACGGGCTCGCGCTGATGATGCCGGGGGCGAACCCAAATGCCCAGAACCGCCCTGGCTCGGGTTTTGTGGTGAACGGCGCGCGCACGCGCTCAAACAATTTTATGCTGGATGGCGCGAACAACAACGACCAATCGCTGTCGATTCCGCGGCAGAATCCTCCACCCGAGATTCTCACCGAGTTCCGCATCATTACGAACAATTTTTCGGCCGAGTTTGGCCGCAACTCGGGTTCGGTGGTGCAACAGAATACCCGCTCTGGATCGAACGAATTTCATGGTGTTGCCCGCTGGAGCTGGCTTGGAAACGGCCTGAACGCGTTTACTACGGATCAGCAGCGCACGTATTCGGCTCGCCGCACGGCCGGGCTCGACGACTATGCAGCCACCCGCGCAGCACGTGGCGTGATTGTCCGCAATCAGTTCAACATTGGAGCTGGTGGCCCGATTAGGAGGAATCACACGTTTGCTTATGGCAACTATTTCCGGGATTCCCGGCGGAGCTCGGCATCACCGGTGGTAGCAACCATCTCGCAGCAGGGCTTCCAGACGCTGAAGCAGAACGAGCAGTTCTTCTCATCTGGTGTGGTAGATTACTTGGCCAGCCTTTATCCAGTGGCCAACGATAGCACTTCACGCGGCAACCTGTCCGTGGTGCTGCCAAACAATCAGACCATCACCGTCCCCATCCAGCAGTTCAACCGCGCCTCGGCCGAGGGCACCTTGCCCTACGCTCGCGATATACACTCCGGCTTCCTGCGCGTCGATACAAAACTCAGCGACAAGGACAACATGTTCGTGCGCTACCTGATCGACGACGACCTAGATCCCGGCACTCCGAATGCGCTGCAGGTCAACCAGCTTGGCAGCGCTCTCCGCAATCAAAATGTCGCCCTCAATGAGGTCCGTTTATGGTCGCCGACACTGGTTTCTGAAACGCGCCTCACTTACGGCCGACGGTCCGCAAACTTCGTGGAGAACTTCCCAGCGCAGATTACAATTAGCGGCTCGGGCCTGCCCGTCATTGGGAACCAGAACTACCCCCAGGGGCGCACAGACAATCTTTACGAACTCACGAACAATTGGACATGGTCAAAGGGTTCACACACGATGCGCTTTGGCGGCAATTACCTGCAGTACCGGCTGAACTCGTTCTTCGCGCCAGCCTCTCGTGGGGTGATCACCTACCAAAGCATGGCGGACCTGCTGTTTGACCGAAACGCGCAATTCTCTCAGTATGCCGGCACGGGAACGGTGCCTGCAAAGACACACGAAGCGCAAATGTTCTTCGCGGACGACTGGCGTCTGTCGCAGACACTAACCCTCAACCTGGGAATGCGTTACGAATACACCACCGCCCCGTTCGGCTTCTTCTCGAATGCCAAAGCAGATATCAACAATATTGCCCCGCGATTCGGCTTCGCATGGGCGCCGAAGAAAGGCAACTGGCTATTTGGGGACGGAAACAAATTTGTGTTGCGCGGCGGATATGCCATTTCCTACGACCAAGTGTTCCAGAACATCCTTTTAAACGTTGCGCGTAACTTCCCGCGAGGCATCACCATCACCGATGCGAACATGACGGGTCGCCGCGTATGGGATGTCAACAGCGACTACCGCAAATCGCCTCCTCCCGAAGCGGAAGAATTCATCCGTCGCGGCGGCGATCCACTCACGCTGCCCTATCGTCTGTTCTCGCCCAACAAACGAATCGCCCAACCCTACGGACAGCAATTCTCATTGGGAGTGGAGCGGCAATTGGGTAACGATTATGCCTTCAAGGTATTCTATGTGGGCACTCGTGGCATTAATCTAATTCGCGAAGCGGAGAGCAACCTTGGGTTCTTCACTGCCGCAGTAAACGCGAATCCGTCGTTATATTCTTCCGCGGTCGCGGGAATGCTGCCCACAACGGTATCGGGTCAACCCGCTTTGCGTGTCGACCCTACCCGGGGCTCCATTTCCGTGGGCGACGCATTTGGCCAGTCAACCTACCATTCCCTTCAATCCACCCTTACCAAGCGCTTCAGCAAGAAGCTCCTTTTTGAGGCCAACTACACGTGGAGTTCGTTTATCAATGATACGGACGACATTCTGGGAGGGCAGGCCAACCGAACGTATCCATCCGTGCCCTTTGCTCCGCGGCTCGACCGGGCGCGATCCGGGTTTGACCAACCACATCGCTTTGTTACTAACTATGTGTATGAACTGCCCAATTGGGGCGACAGTAACCCCATTCTGAACCGCATCATCGGGGCCTGGCAGATCAGCGGCGTTACTACGATGGCAAAGGGGACTCCCTACAGCATCCTAAACGCCAACAACCCATTGGGTATCCTGCCCGGTGCGGTCTCAACCATTCACCTCTCGCAGCGCGCCGGCTTCATCCAGGGCGGCGTGCCGGGCACGGCTACCTCGCCGTCCCAGCCGAATCCGCAGTGGATGGCATATGGCAATAACACGACACTCATTGGCGCAGGAGCGAATGTTCTGCGCGTGGGCAACACTTACAATTTCGACATGGCCCTCGCGAAGAACATCAAGACCTTCGGCGAAGGTCAAAACTTGCAGCTTCGTTGGGAGGTGTACAACGTGTTTAACCACCGGAACTTCGACCAGCTTCCGGCGAACACTGCGAGCGCCAATACTAACCTGACGACGTTCACCAACCTCGGATTCACCAATGTGACGGGTCGCGAATTGATGTTCATGGTGCGCTACATCTGGTAACCCTTGCGCTTGCCCCAGGTAAGCGACGAATTGCAACGAAACGCGGGGACCAATGGTTCCCGCGTTTCGGGCATACCCGCCGTTCGCATTCTTTCGCCCAGAACAACGGTCAGGCGACTTCGAAACATGGCTCTCCGGCCGGGCAAACTGCAACGGAAACGCGCTCTTGGCATTTTCTTCTCCCAAGTGCGGCAACCGTACTGGCATTCTCGGAGGGAAACAGCGATTGCGTCGGGCCACGCTCCGCTTCAAATAACGACCTAGCGTTATCACTTAAGTTCAGATTTTCCGCCCATTTGGGCGGTCGGGTTAGCAAAATTTCCGATTTTGGTATACCGATTCCAAGAAGTTCTACTAGAAACTGAAAATTAATAATGTTTAATTTTCTTAGTCAGTCGGACGGTGATTTAACTGTACCTTCACGGGTTGTAACTGCATCGTTGGCCCGGTCAACTTGACCTTTGCGCCAAATCCAGGATCCGGTGCGAATAACCCCAACGAGGTTACCGGTTCGGGTCTGTCACAGCCTCTCATCGGCAACTTCGGAACTCTTGGCCGCAATGTGTTTCGGATGAATGGATTGACCCTGTTTGACTGGACCTTGGCCAAGAACTTCAGCCTTACGGAGCGGGCGAATCTCCAGTTCCAGGCTCAGTTCTACAACATGTTCAACAACACCCAATTCAGCCGTCCTGGTGTGACACTCAGCGCTCCTGCGACGTTTGGCTACTACCAGGACACAGATACAAACGCCCGCAACATGATACTTGCGCTGCGGCTGACTTGGTAACCTAACCCACAACTTTGTACCGCATTCGGCGGAACAGCAACAGAACGGGGAGCCTTCGGGTTCCCCGTTTTATTCTGCGCAATTGCCTGACGACAAACACCGCGACGCCACCGCAAAAGCGTGCTAGCTAATCCAGAAGACACCCCATCATTACTCGCTTCCACGCCGCTTTCCAGGTGCACTCCCGCAAGTATTGCTCCCCAAGTCAAAAATGGTATCGGCTCGATAAAAATTTAAGTTCCACAAAAATCCATTTCCTGTAGATGATAGTAGGAACCCGCGCCCCGTTGTCGCGCGCCCTCATGCGGTTGCCCTGTTGCCTCCGCCATTCCATGAAAATGAAAACCAAGGAGTTTGATCATGCAAAGAGGTTTGTGGCTCTTGCTGGCCCAAGTTCTGGCCGTTCCGCTATTCGCTCAATCCGAAGCAAGCGACCTTGAGGCCCTGAAAGCAGCAGTTGCGCAAGCGCAAAGTTCCGGCGACAACGCCTGGATGCTAACTTGTACGGCGCTTGTCCTGCTGATGACTGGCCCCGGCTTGGCCCTATTCTATGGTGGTCTGGTGCGCCGCAAGAACGTGCTGGCCACCATGATGCAGAGTTTCGTAATGATGGCACTCGCGACGGTGCTTTGGGCAGTGGTGGGGTATAGCCTGGCGTTCGGAACCGGAAGCCCCGTAATCGGCAGCCTCGACTACTTCATGCTGAACGGCGTGGGTGGCGAACCCAGTGGCTATGCCGGCACCATTCCCCATCAGACCTTCATGCTCTTCCAGATGATGTTCGCCATCATCACGCCTGCCCTGATTTCCGGCGCCTTTGCAGAACGGATGAAGTTCAGTGCCATGCTGCTGTTCATGACGCTGTGGTCGTTCGTCATCTACTACCCGATGGCACACATGGTTTGGGGCGATGGCGGACTGCTGAATGCGTTTACCGGGGGCGCCATTCCCTGCTACGACTTCGCGGGCGGCACGGTGGTACACATCACTTCGGGCGTCTCGGCATTGGTATGCGCGATTTACCTGGGGAAACGGCTTGGTTATGGAACTGAACCCATGAAGCCACACAACCTGGTGATCAGTACCATCGGCGCATGTCTCCTGTGGGTGGGCTGGTTCGGATTTAATGCGGGCAGCGCGCTGAGCGCTGGCGCGGGCGCATCCAGCGCCTTCGTGGCCACCCAACTGGGCGCGGCAACGGCCACCTTGGGCTGGCTGGTGATGGAGTGGCTGCAGATGGGCAAGCCTAGCATTCTGGGCGCGATTTCCGGAGCAGTGGCGGGCCTGGTGGTGATTACCCCGGCGGCCGGCTTTGTGTCTCCCGCCGCTGCCATGGTGATGGGCTTCGTCGGCGGAGCCTTCTGCTACTTCATGGTGGTGAAGGTGAAGAGTATGCTTGGCTATGATGATTCGCTGGACGCCTTTGGCATTCACGGAGCCGGCGGCACGCTTGGCGCGATCCTCACTGGCGTTTTTGCATCACATGCGGTGAATGACGGGCTTCCGGAGGCGGCGGGTCTCCTGGATGGGAACGGGGGACAGGTGGTGAACCAGATCCTGGGATCGCTAGTGGCATGGGTGCTTGCAATCGTAGGAACCCTGATCATCCTGAAGATCTGCGACATCACCATCGGATTGCGTGTACCCACGGACCACGAAATCGACGGTCTGGACCTGACACAGCACGGCGAAGAAGGGTACAGCCTTGAGGCCTAAGGAGGAATCACACCATGAAGAAAATTGAAGCCGTTCTGCAACCATTCAAGATGGAAGAAGTAAAGGAGGCTCTCAAGGCCATCGGCGTTACCGGCATGACGATCACTGAGGTGCGCGGTCATGGACGCCAAAAAGGACACAAGGAGGTCTACCGGGGGCAGGAATACCAGGTAGACCTGTTACCCAAGGTGAAGCTCGAACTGGTGGTACCGGACGGACTCCTGGAGGAGGTGGTACAGGCCATCTCCGCAGCTGCCCGCACCGGAAAAATCGGAGACGGCAAGATCTTTGTCTTCGAGGTCGCCGAGGCAATACGCGTCCGCAACGACGACCGGGGAGATGAGGCACTGTAATTGGAGGGCCGGCTGACGAGTGGCCCATCCGACGCGTCAGATTAGTTCCGTGGGGTTGGAATTCACGCTGAGCGGGTTTTTCGCCCCATGGAAGCCTCGCAGGAAGCGGCGCAGGATCGCCTGCTCGAGGCGACCCTGCCGCCGCACCGGCGAGGGAAAGCGCAGCAGCAGGTCGACACGGTTGGGCTCAGGAAGATGCAGGTAGACGCGCGGCGTAGCTGACGGTGTGTGGATGAAGTTGTGCGTGTGCTCCAGGCTTTCCATCCACTCCCTGGCGGGGTCAAGGATATCTGCACAGACCTCCTGGATAGCATCGAGGGCCACTTGTTGCGCGCGCTCGAGATCGTCATCCAGAGTGAGCGGGATGCGGATGCTGTGAACTACGTACTTACCCGCTCTGGATTCGCAGTAGACCGGCGTATCGAGCATCTTCGCGTTCGGCACAACAACGATCCGCCCGGTGGGCATGTGAAAGCTGGGAGGGGGCCCCACCTCGAGCAGGGTGGTTGTGAGCAGGGAGATATCGATGACGTCCCCAGTCACCGTGCCCCAATGCATGCGGTCACCCAGGTAGAAGGCCCCGCTACCGGCACGCAGGAGCGACCCCGTGAAACACAGAAGCAGTTCCTTCGTGGCGATTACAAAGGCCGCGGCCAGCGCAATTAC
>JAHCHD010000014.1 GCA_026129915.1 Bryobacterales bacterium | reverse complement strand
AGACACTGGGGTATACACAGGTAGCTCCGGACGTAGTGGACCCTCTTTGCCTGGTGTCAAAAACCCGGCCGGTTCTGGTGGTGCGCGCCACCAGCGGACCTGCCGACTTTGAACGCTTCGTCTCCGCAATGCGTGCTCGCCCCGGCTACTACATTGCAGGAAACAGCGGTACGGGGTCCATCTGGCATCTGAACACACTGCTCATGGAGCAGGCTCTCGGCCTCAAACTTGTGCACGTTCCCTTCGGCGGATCCTCTGCTTCCATCACGAACCTGATGGGCGGACACATCGACCTCGCGGTGATGGGCGTTGGCGAAGCCATCCCTCAGATCCTTGCGAATAGTCTCCGTGCACTGGCCATTTTCGATACGGAACGAACTCCTTTGTTGCCCGAAGTGCCCTGCGTCGCCGAGCAGGGTGAACCCTTCGGCGCACTCGCCTGGAGCGGCTTTTTTGGCCCTAGAGGCCTGCCGGTGGAGGTCAAACAAAAACTTGCTCCGGCGTTCCGCCAAGCGTTTGATAGCGACCTCTTCCAAGAAGTCTGCCGCGAACGGGCGATGGAAGCGGCCTACCTTGGCGCAGACGAATTCACGGAATTCGCAATTCAACAAGCCTCATTCTTCGCCGAACGCGTCCCGCGCCTCTTAGGGCTAAGCTCATGAGGGATCACTCAGGAAAGCCTGCTTCTTCGGTGACCCATGGCGCCGCCCGGCTGATCACCGGCAGTCGGCTGGTCGCGCTACTCTTCGGCGCACTTGGGGTGGCGATCCTGGTGGCAGCCTGGAAGTTGCCAGCGGGCATTGGGAACCTGCCCGGTCCCGGATTCTTCCCCGCCGTGCTGGGATCATTGATTTTAGGGTTTGCGCTGCTGCTTGGTTTGGAGCGCCCACGGGCCGAGAACCAGCACCATCAGCCAGCCTCGCCCGCCCAAACCTGGCTGCTGCCCGCATCCGCCACGCTATTGCTTGCGATCTTCGTCTTTACCTGGGAGTTGGCTCCTTTCCTACTGAGGACCCCTTTGTTGGTTCTGGCGCTGATGCGGCTGAGCGGTGCATCCTGGCGAAACACAAAGATCGCCATGGTGTTGTTCCCCTTGGCACTGTACGCAATCTTCCAGCTGGGGCTTCGTGTGGATCTCGGTTGAAATCATGGACGCACTCATCCAAGGCTTTTCGGCAATCTTCCAACCAATGGTGCTGCTCTACCTGGTAGCGGGCTTGTTGATGGGCGGACTGTTTGGAGCCCTGCCCGGCCTCACTGCCACCATGGGGGTGGCGTTGCTCACTCCCATCACCTTTTGGCTGAATGCCGAAGAGGGCATGGCGATGCTGCTGGGGATCTATTGCGGCGCAATTCCTGCAGGCGGTATCCCCGCGCTGCTTCTGAACATCCCTGGTACACCAGCTTCGATTGCGGCTTCCTGGGATGGGTACCCGATGGCTCAGCGCGGGGAAGCCGGGCTAGCACTCGGCATTAACTCCCTGTTTGCGCTCATTGGGCAAGTGGTGAGTGTCTTGTTCCTGGCGATTGCCGCGTTCCCTATTGCCAGTTTCAGTCTCCGGTTTGGCCCGCCCGAGTACTTCGCTCTCGCGCTTTTTGGCATCAGCCTGATGGCGGGCGTCTCTGGCAATCAACTCGCCAAGGGCATGCTTAGCGGAATACTCGGACTTGTGATCAGCACCGTTGGACTCGACCCCATGATGGCGGTGGCCCGCTTCACCTTCGGCCAGGCAGAGTTCTTCGACGGCATCGCGTTTGTGCCGGTGATGATCGGATTGTTTGGCGTGGGTGAGGTCTTTCACCAAATGCTTGCGCACCGCCAGCAGCAAGCCGTCAGCGTGGGCGCGGCGGTCGCAACGAGGCTTGGGCGCGTGTTTCCGTCCGCGGCTACCTGGAAGCGTATGTGGCTCCCAGGGGCCATTGGATCCGGCATCGGCACGGTGGTGGGCGCAATTCCTGCAGCGGGCGGTGATATTGCCGCGGTCATCTGCTGGGAACAGACGCGCCGCCTCTCGCGAAAGCCCGAGGAGTTCGGAAAGGGATCCGTGGAAGGTTTGGCGGCCAGTACCACCGCGTGTAACTCGGCCATTGGCGGCGCCATGACCACCATGCTCACGCTAGGAATCCCCGGCGATGCTCCATCTGCGATTCTCATCGGCGCCCTGCTCATCCATGGCGTTCAACCGGGACCACTGCTGTTCCGGGACAACGCACCACTGGTGTATTCCATCATTGCGTTGATGCTGCTGGCGGCACTCATGATATCCGTGCTAGGAATCATTGCAGCCCGTCCGCTTGCCGCGGCGCTACGGGTACCCAAACCCTGGCTCTGGACCGCGATTTTGCTGCTTTCAGTGGTGGGCAGTTACGCCCTGGCCAATTCGGTAACGGATGTCTGGGTGATGCTGGCGGCTGGAGTACTGGGGTTGGCATTCCGTTGGATGGAAATTCCCTTGGGTCCCCTGGTTCTAGGGCTCATCCTTGGCCCGATGATGGAGTCAAACCTAAGGCGAGCCCTCATCTTGAGCCGGGGCGATTGGCCTTCCATCTTTCTTCGCCCGATTGTCGCGTTCTTTGTGGTTGCCACCGTGCTTTCATTGGTATGGCCCCTTATCCAGCGCTATCGAAAAGGCCGCCACAATCCAGAACCGCGTTGACGAAACCCCCAGGGCACGGCGCGAATCGAGAGGGTGTCCCCCTTCGGGCGCTTTTTCCCGGCTGCGGATTCAGGTGTAATCAAGACAGAGTCGAACATACATTATTGGGAGGCTGATTTGCTTAGGAAGCAATCGATCGTTATGACGCTGGCGGCGGCTGGCATTCTTGGGCTGGGGCTGGGCGCGGGAGCCCAGACCGTTGAGTCCACCCCTACGGGTACGCGCATCTCCGCATCTTCGGAGGCTGTCATCACTGTAAAGCCAGACCAGGCGCAGATCAGCATGGCTGTGGTCACCCAAGCTGCCACCTCGCAGGAAGCGGGTACTCGCAATGCCCAGGAAACTGAGAAGCTTCTCACCGCGCTCAAACAGGCGCTTGGAACAGGAGGGGAGTACAAGACCAGTGGCTACTGGGTGAATCCGCAGTACAGCAACTCACGAGACAACAACCGGGTGACCCAGTATGTCGCCCGCAATAGCGTGGCAGTGACTATCGACGACCTGAAGATCGTCAGCCGGGTGATTGACGCGGCAATCCGCGCTGGCGCCAACAACATCAGTGCCCTGCGATTTAGCTTAAAGGACGAAGAAGCGTCCAAGACCGCGGCCCTGGTGCAGGCCACTTCGTCTGCGCGAGATAAGGCGGCAGCGATGGCCAAGGCGCTGGGGCTGCGTGTGCGCCGCGTAGTTTCGGTTGCCGACGCGGAGATCCCTTCGGTGACGCCCCTGATGATGGAAGCGCGCATGGCAATGGCAGACACCGCGGCGGCCCAAACCCCTGTAGAGCCAGGGATGATTGAGGTTCGTTCCCGGGTGACGGTGACTGTCGAAGCCAATTAAGCTGTGCTTACCGTGGCGGTGCTACCAAGGTTCAACTTAGCCAGACGCGCGGCTGCTGCCTCGATGGTCCTTCGCGACTTCGAATAGGTGAATCGAATCGCGTATCGCTCTTTGCCGGGCTCGTAGAATACTGAGCCCGGCACTCCAGCTACTCCTCCTTCCAACAGTAGGCGCCGGGCGAAGGCCACATCGGCTTCGGCGCTCAGCTTGCTGTACTCACACCACAGAAAATAGGCTCCCCCCGGTTCATACCAGGTGAAGCCCGCTTGGGCCAGTGCATCACAAAGTATCTGTTTCCGTGCCCAATACTCATCACGCAATCCCTGATAGTAAGAGTCCGGAAGATGGGTGGCATTGGCCACCGCAATCTGGAAGGGGTGCGGCGCGGTTACCGTGTGGAAGTCGTGCATCACATTCAGCCGAGCAGCGAACGGCTCCGGCGCCACAAGGTAAGCGACTCGCCAACCGGTGACGGAATAGGTCTTCCCCGCGGAAATGATGGTGACGGTTCGATCCGATGCGCCGGGAAGCGAACCAATGCTCACATGCTGGTGTCCAGGGGCGAGCAGGTATTCGTAAGTCTCGTCGCTGAAGATGAACAGGTCGTGCTTCACAGCGAAGTCCAGGATGGTCTGGAGTTCCACCCGTGTGAAGACCTTGCCGATGGGGTTCCACGGATTCGAAAGCAGAATGGCCTGCGTCTTTGAATCCCGCGCCGCCTCAAGGGTCTCCATCGTGAACTGGAAGTCGGGCGCCTCCAACTCGATCGACTTCACGTTCAGCTGTGTGGCTACGGATTGCAGGACGTAGTTCTCGTACATAGGTGCAAAGGTAAGCACCGTGTCGCCCGCTTCCAGCAGCGTTTCGAAGGCAATCATCATGCCCTCGGTAGCACCACAGGTCACCACGATGTGCTTATCCGGGTCTGCCTCGATACCGTTGTATCGACGCAGTTTCTCGGCAAGCGCCTGCCGTAGATAAGGTGCTCCCCTCACGTCAGTGTACTGGTGGCAATCCTGGGCGATGGCATCCAACGCCAGTTGCTTCAGTTCCGGCGCGGCGTCTTCATCAGAAAATCCCTGGGCGAGGTTAACGGCTCCGTGCTCGCGAGCCAGAATGGTCATCTGGCGAATGATCGACTCGCGCATGGCGATTTGCTTATTTCGCATTGCTGGCAGAATCGCAGGTTTCCACATGCGGGCGCAACTCGTCGCGGCAGCCGCTGGCAGGGAAGCGCCCATGGGAAGGATCCATAGATAGTGTGGATACGTTACATAACAAGTAATTATTAGACCTGTTTGCCAATCAGCATTAGAGTAGGGAACAGGCTAGTTTCCTCCCTGCTCCCTGTCCTGAGCGCATCTTCGCTCCTTCACGAGCGCACTTTCACCTAGACAACCTAACCTTTTGGGGGCATCCATGAGTTCTGTATCCATGAAGGAGTCCGTGCGTGAAGAGCTTTCCGCGCGCGGGCATTCCCGGCGTAGTTTCGGGCGTGCAGCCGCGCTGCTGACAGCGGGCGCATCCCTTCCGTTCTATAACGAGTTCGCCTTGGCGCAGCGCGCTGCACGGGTGGAGCCACCCGCCGACGCTGTGCGTATCAGCTCCAATGAAAACCCGTTGGGGCCGTCGGAGAAGGCGCTTGAGGCCATCTACGCGGTTGCCAAGAACGGCGGTCGTTATGGTGCCGCCGACACACGCGCTTATGTCCAACTGGCATCTAGCCTTGATGGCGTTAAGCCGAATTACGTCACACCTTACGCCGGATCGAGCGATCCGCTCTACCGCTCCACGGTCGCGTTCACCTCACCGGAGCGCAGTTTCGTGATGGGCGACCCCGGTTACGAAGCGGGTGCCCGCGCTGCCGAGTTCATCGGCGCGAAGGTGCACCGAGTTCCCCTGCGGAAGGACTTCAGCCACGACGTGCAAGCAATGGTGAAGGCCGATCCGAACGCGGGCATCATCTACATCTGCAATCCGAATAACCCGACGGGAACAATGACGTCCCGGGCGGACATCGAGTACGTAATCGCGAACAAGCCGAAAGGCAGCATCCTGCTGCTGGACGAAGCTTACATCCATTTTTCCGCCGACGCTCCCGGCACGGATTATGTTGCCCAAGATAAGGATGTCATCGTGTTGCGCACGTTTTCTAAGCTGTACGGCATGGCTGGCATTCGTGCAGGCTTGGCCATCGGACGGCCAGACCTGCTCGCCAAGCTGAACAACTTTGGTGCCGGGATGTTGCCGGTCACGGGCACAGCGGCCGCATTGGCAAGCCTGCAGGAGAAGGACCTGATCGAAAAGCGCCGGGGGATCAACAAGAACATCCGTGAGGACTTATTCTCCTGGATGCACAAAAAAGGCTACAAGTTCGTTCCGTCGGAGAGCTGCAAATTCATGCTAGAGACGGGCCGGCCTGGCCGCGAAGTGTGGGAAGGCATGATGGCAAAGGGCGTGATGATTGGACGTACCTGGCCCGCATGGCCCACCCATGTTCGCGTCTCGATTGGCACTCAGGAAGAGATGAACAAGTTCAAGGCGGCAATCGCCACCGTCATGGGCTAGCGATACCAAGCGGCAACCAGCGCCGGGCCCTCGCGTTCCCGAAGCCGGAACGGAAATTCTCCGTTCCGGCTTCGGGCCTCGCTGCGCTTCTCGGTCTCTCCATAATGCCCTTCTCTAACTCGCGGTTCCGATTTCATTGGTCATTCAGCCCAGGGTTAGGATTGGCTCCGCGCCCCGGAGGCGGTGGGGCCGAATCGCCACAGTTCGATCTCTCCCGGCCTCCCACCGCTAAAGGTTCTGTTTGTAACTCGCCGTCGGTGCGGCGCCTGGGCTTCCCCTTCCTGGAAGCTGCCTTGTTCCCCTGCCCTCCAAGCTGACACAATGGAAACCTGGATGGCGGAAACAGATTGAGATGGTAAGAGATGGGTGGATTTTGGCCGCTGCCTTTCTGGTGGGCGGCTTGGCGCTGGGGCATTTCGTGGAAGCCCGGCTGGCACTGCCGCTGTTCATCATCGCTGCGTTCTTCCTCTTCTTCTTTCGTGATCCCGAGCGCGTGATTCCCGACGGAGATGTGATCGTGTCGCCAGCCGACGGGGCCGTCTCGCTGATTCGGGAGGTGAGCGAATCGCAGACGCGCATCTCTATCTTCCTCAGCGTCTTCGATGTCCATGTGAACCGTTCACCGGTGGCTGGAGTCATCACTGCCATCGATTACAGCAAGGGCAAATTCCAGAATGCGATAAGGCCTGAGGCCTCCGATGAGAATGAGCGTAACCGGGTGGAGGTGAAGGCGGATAGCGGCGCCACTATCATCTTTAGCCAGATCGCTGGATTGCTGGCCCGCCGTATTGTGTTTAATCCGAAGGTGGGCGACCGGGTGGAGAAGGGCCAGCGAGTGGGTATGATTAAGTTCGGGTCGCGCACGGATGTGATCCTCGGCCCGGAATGGCAGATCCTGGCCAAGCCCGGTGACCAGGTGCTGGGCGGAACCACGGTGCTTGCCAGGCGCAAGGCCGCCGGGTTGGTGCGCGACGGGAGCGGTGCCGCATCAGGCAGGCCGCGAGAGGAGGCCTCGTGAACAAGGCGTCAGCAGGCAATGGAATGGTAGCGAAGCGAATGCGCGTTTCGCGTAAGGCGGCCTATGTGCTGCCCACGATGTTCACGGCGGGTAATATCTTCCTTGGCTTTCTGGCGATCATTAAGACCATACAGGGTGCACTGATGGCTGCCGGCGGGGATTTGGGTGCAAATCCTCACTTTGAGATTGCGGCCAAGAGCATCGGCATCGCCGTGGTCTTGGATGGCCTTGACGGCCGCATCGCCCGGATGACGAACACGGTGAGCGATTTTGGCAAGGAACTCGATTCTCTGGCGGATGTGATTACGTTCGGAATCGCGCCCGCGATTCTGGCTTTTGTGTGGGGCATACAGTTTGTGGAGATGGGCAGCTCCGCCATGGCCATGGAGCACCTGCGGCAAATTGGGTATTTCGTCGTGTTTGTGTATCTGCTTTGCGGCTCTGCCAGGCTGGCGCGCTTCAACGTGCAAGCTACTCCCACCCCAGGCAAAACGAAGCCCGACCATCGTTTCTTTGTGGGCCTTCCCATTCCCGCCGCCGCCGGCTTAGTGGCCGCGCTGGTGTATGCGGCCAACTGCGAGCCACTGGTTGAGCCCTTGTTTGCCTTTATTTGGCTGGGACTGGTGGGTATGATTTCGCTGCTAATGGTGAGCACGTGGCGCTATATCAGTTTCAAAGACCTGAACCTGGTACAACCTCGCAAGCCGTTATCGCTGGTGTTCTTTGGCGCACTAATCTGGTCGATCTGGAACTACTCCCAACCAGTCCTGCTGGTGATCGCGACAGTCTACCTGCTGAGCGGGTTTGTGCTGAAGGGCTCCAGCCTGGTGCGACGCTTTCGGCGCAGTGACGAGGGAGAACCCGCACCCCACCAGATGCCCAGCGCTTGACGGATTCCATGATGAGTAAACCTAGCTTCGCCATCGTTGGCGGCACCACCCTCTTGGGTAAAGAATTGCGTGAGGTTTTCGAGGCGTTGCCCAAGGCGGTGGACGTGCGCCTGATTGGCGCCGAAAAAGGGGAGATCGCAGGGCTCACCGCAGAAGGAGATGAACCGGTAGTAGTGAGTCCGCTGGATGACACAAGCCTGATGGGCGCAACCGTCGTGTTCTTGGCTGGCGGCTCGAAATCCTCAGAGCGAGTGTGGGAAATGCTGGCCATGCGTAAGAAGCGGCCTTTCGTGGTGGACTTGAGTGGAGTGCTTGCCCGAGTGCCTAAGGCACAGTTGCGTGCGCCCCTCGTCGAGGCGCCAGGGTTTGAGGTGATTTCCGATTCCGTGCAGGTGATCGCACATCCGGCAAGCGTGGCCTTGGCGATTCTGCTGAGGAAACTGGGCGACGGTCCGCGCGTAGGTGCGGTATCGGCCCACGTGTTCGTTCCAGCGAGTGACCAAGGCAGCGCCGGCATCGACGAATTGCATCACCAGACCGTAAACTTGCTGGGCTTTCAGAACATGCCCAAGGCGGTGTTCGACGACCAGGTGGCCTTTAATGTATTGCCCAGTTGGGGTGCGGATGCCGCGGCGGGCAGTCTTTCCGCTGTGGAAGACACGATACGCAAGGAACTGCCCCGAATGCTCCCCAACCAGAGTCTGCCGCCGGTGAGCGTGAGGTGCATCCAGCCAGGGGTGTTTCACTGCATCAGCATTTCGCTACATTTGCAATTCGCTAAGCCATTTGCGGGGGAATCGCTCGCGGAGGCGCTCCGTGGCGATCTTGTGGATCTGTGGTCGATGGACCAGGGCGTACCCAGCCACTTGAGCGCGGTGGGCGAAACTGGCATCGTGGTGGGTGACATTCGGCCCGACGCGAGTGCCGCCAACGCATTCTGGATGTGGATAGTCGCCGACAATCTGCGCCTGCGCGCGGCCAGCGCCATCGCCGCAGCCCGAATTTGGCTATCCTAAGAGGCCATGGACTCTTGTGCGCTCCTTCCGATTGTGGGTGCGATTGTCGTGATGACCGAAGTCGCCCTGATGCTGAATATTCACCGCGTGGTGAAGGAACCCGAGCAGCAAAATGTGTTGCCTGGCGGTGAGGTGAAGCCAGGGCTCTCCCGTGTTCAGATCTTGCGCTTCGCCATCGGCTCTAGCATTGTGATGCTTGTGGTGATTTTTGCGTTCGTCATGAATACGCAGGGCTGCTTCGCATAGTCGCCGGTTCGTGTGCGCTGCAACTCCGGCGGAGATCGCCCGGATGCAATGGGGTGCGATCCGCAATGTCTCATCGAGACCCGACGGGCGTCGATTTCTTATCCAGGAAGCGATGTATTGTGAGCGCTACTTCGCCGTTTGGGCGCTAGGAGCCCACTTGATCCAAATTGACTGTTCATTCCGCAACTTAGTACTGACAGGTGCGGATTCAGGAGGGTGTTACCATGCCCCAGACAGTCTCTTTCGGCTCACAAGGCCCGGATGTAAAGACACTGCAAACCAAGCTCAACCAGATTCCCCCCAGCCAACTACCACCCCTTGTGGCAAACGGTATCTTCGGGCACAAGACATTGGCTCGCGTCAAAGAGTTTCAGGCCAAGAACAGCCTCGTTGCCGATGGAGTTGCAGGTCCGAAGACGTGGGATAAGCTTCTCGCTAGTAAGCAGATAATTCCCGCCCACAACGAGTTCCTGTGCGAAAATGCGGACAAAGAGAACCTCTCGGGGGCCGCCCTAGTTCAGCAGCAGTTCAATGCGGCGAAGGTCCAGGCACCGAAGCCAAAAATCAAGTTTGGCGTTCGTTCCAGTTCCATAGGGGCTCCAGCAGGGGCCACCGCATTTTCCCTCGCGGAATCCGGTCCGTTTCGGTTTCTCACTGAAACGCAGAAAAACACTGCCAAGACTGTTTATGGCAACAGTCTCGACTTTTCAAGAATATTTATCTCGAACAAGTCAGGACTTGGGGGAAGGGCCTTCACAGTCGCATTCAAGGACTCGAACGAAGTGGTGCAAATCATAAACTGTGGCAAGTTCGACCCCAGTGACAGATTGCTGATTCATGAACTGGCGCACGTCTGGCAATCGCAGCACCACTCGGATCCGTTTCAATTTATGAAGTCTGCCGTGGATTGCCAGGCTGGCGCGCTGACCGTGAATGCGGCTGAGGTGTTCAGCGACCCGGATGTGCTGTTGCATTCTGAACACCCGGTGAACTTTCCATTCTCTGCCTACGCTTACCTGCCTGGACTTTCGCTTGCATCCTATGGCGCGGAGCAGATGGCACAGGCATGCCACAAGGGCGAAGCGGCGGTTCGTGCCCACATAAAGGGCGTGGCGATGAACGCCCTGGACCCGGACAACGTAAAGGCAATGAAGCTGACCGCATTTGCGGACCGTCGGATGACGGGGATTGTGATCTGAACACGCCATGGGACGACGCGGACGTTGTCCCATGACGACTGTGCAGAGGATCTCGGCTACTCCGGCTGGTAATAATAGTTCACGGTGCTGATGTCGACAGGCTTCGAAAGGATGCTCTGCGCCGTGGAGTTTCCATGGATGGCATCCACGCTGCTGCCGTTCACCTTCACGGCCACGAAGTGGTGCACTTCGCTGCCGTACTGGACGCACATATCTCCGGGCTGGATGCCTTTGTTGCCCGGCACCTTCTTGGCGTTTGTGGGGCCGATTCCCGCGCTCCATTTCGTGTTCTTTCCTGCCTTGATCCAGCACCACGTGGCGAAGATCCCACACCAGGAGATACCGGACGCAGACCCCGGCGCCTTGGGAACGCGCTTGCCCGGCACCTTCACGCCATCCAGGTAGCCGGGAGCCGTCCAATGAGCCGCCGTCCAGCCGGTAACCGCGACGTCAAAGAACTCCTTGTAGTTCTGCCAGCCTTTGCGGATTGTTCGCTTGCCTCCCCAACTGAGGGTTTCCTGCACCGTGTCGTAATCACTGACGATGCCATATTGCGCACCACCACCCACATCGCCGTAGGGTCCACTGGCCGCGAGTTTGGCCCACTTCGCGATTTCGCTGCGCAGGTTGGAAACAACAACGGGTGAACTGGGTTGAGTGGGAGCCGGTCCCGCGCCAGGGTAGCCGGGAAGGATCTGTCCCAGCAGGCCAAGTTGCGTGAGGATCTGGATAAGGGTGTTGATGGTCTGATAGCCAGGGTCAATCTTGCCATCGGCCTTGCCGAGGTTCACCTGCTGGAATCGAGAGATGGCGCTGCAGGTCTTGGGACCGCATTTTCCATCGGAATCGAGCAGCGGATTCGGGCCGCCCTTGGGAAAGGGTACGGCGTTCAGAAGGCGTTGAACGATCTCAACGTCGGGTTTCCGGTTGAATCCGCCTATGCCAACGGACGCGGAAATGGGGGAAGGGGGCATGGTTTTCCTGTGGGCGACGAAATCTCGGCGCTGGTTTACTCGATTAAGCGCAAACGGCAATGTCAGTGGCTCAGCGAGAATAGAAGATGACACGCGGCTTGCCCGAAGTGCGGGATCGATTTCCATGCCGAAGCACTCGTTTACGATCACTGAAGCTGATGCTGGTGAAAGGCTCGACCATTTCTTAAGCAGGCAGTTTGAAGGCTACAGCCGCGCTCGGATCCAGTTTTGGATTGAGGAGCAGCGGGTGCAGGTGAATGCGGCCCCCGCAAAGGCTAGTCATCGATTGCGTTCGGGCGACACGGTGGAGGCTGAACCCGTGGCGGCACCCGCACTGAAAGCGACTCCGGAGGCAATCAATCTGCGGGTGCTCTACGAGGACTCGGACGTGGTGGCCATCAACAAAGAGCCTGGTATGGTGGTGCACGCCGGTGCGGGCGTCCGAGAAGGTACCTTGGTGAATGCGCTGCTGCACCGATATGGGCTGGGGCTTTCGGCGGGTTCCGATGCGGAGCGACCCGGGATTGTGCACCGATTGGACCGCTTCACCAGCGGGGTGATTCTGGTGGCGCGCAACGACTATTCCCACCAGCAACTTGCGGCTCAATTCGCTGGTCGCACCGTGGAAAAGCGCTACCTGGCTCTGGTTCATGGCGAACTGAAGATGGAATCAGGCTCCATTGAGAAGGCGATTGGCCGCGACCCGGTGCACCGTGCGAGGATGAGTGCCCGCGTGCGTAGCGGGCGGAGTGCGTACACTGAGTGGACAGTGGTGAAGCGGTTTGCGGGATACAGCTTCCTCGACCTGCGCATCGGTACCGGGCGGACTCATCAGATTCGCGTTCATCTTGCCAGCATCGGGCACCCCGTCGTGGGGGACAGGCTCTACGGTGCACCGGTGGAGCCGCCGGGGATGCCGACTCCCGAGCGTTATTTCCTCCATGCATGCCGCATCGCCTTTACGCAGCCCTCTACTGGGGAGCGCATTGAAGTAACGGCCCCGCTGCCGCCGGATATCGAGAACTGGATGAACCTGCTGCCGTCGTGGCAGCCTCGACGCTAGCGCAACGGCCGCACGATCATCTCGGGGACGTTGCAGCGATCGCGAACGCCACTGCCACATGGGCGAGCCTGCAGGTTCTTATCGAGACAGATGCGCACTTCCTGCAGAAATCGCCCGGAACAGATGACAGCGATGGTTCGCGCGTTGAGCGAGGGGTTCGCGTCCAGGATCGCCTGCTTATAGCTTGCGGGCTTTACGTTGATGGCGCTTTCCGGAGTGCCATAGCCGGATGGCGTCTGAAATACGGAAAACGCCTTCCGGGTGAGCGCGAAGTAATCATTCGGTGCCAACCCACTGCACGTGCCATGCTTTCTCCATTCATGACGGATAAGCCGCTCACTCGGCATAATATCCATCATCGACCGGATGGTGGTCGGGCTAAGGCTGGGTCCACCGCCACAGTCTTCGGGCCAGCCGCGTTCGTATTGCGGCCAGAGGCCATGGACGATGAATCCGAAAGGGCGAGGGCCCATGCATTGTGTGCTATCCCTGTTGCCCGCGGGCGTAGCGCAGTGTTGCGGTGACCACGACAGGGCGAGTACATAGTAATCGAAGGCTGCGCTGCTGGTCGGAATGGATGCAGCCTGGTTCGCTCCTTCCTCCAGAACAACCACCTGATCCTCCGGAACCGGATGCGCCTCGGGGAATGCCGTACTGTGGAGGGCAGCCTCGGTGTCGGACGATGGCTCTCCATCGCCGGGCGAGCCGCAACCCAAAGTGACGCCCGTGAAGGTGAACGCGATGAGGGCGGCAACGTGGAGGATGAGCGACGTGGATGAGCGCAGCATGTCCCAGTGTAGCGCCCGAAGATGTTGATCCTCGGCACCACCATCCGCAGATCAGAATTGACGCACCGTGCGGTAGACCGTACACTTAGGAATTGGGCTACTGTGCTCAGTCTCCCGCCGTTCGCGCCATTCTTCGCGAACTTAGCACTTCGGCGTCAGGCGACTCAGGCGTCAGCAATACTCGCCCAGCGCGAAGTAATCCCTAGAAAACAAACAGGAGGACCCCCTGCTCATGGCTGAAAACCGCCACATCTTTACGTCGGAATCCGTATCCGAAGGGCATCCGGACAAACTTGCTGACCAGTTATCTGACTCGGTTCTGGATGCCGTGGTCGCTGACGACCCCACAGCTCGCGTCGCATGTGAGGTGATGGTAACCACCGGGCTGGTGCTGGTGTCTGGCGAGATCACCACGCACAGCTATGTGGATGTTCCTACGCTTATTCGCAATGTTGTGATTGAAGTTGGCTACAACGATGCGCGGATGGGATTTGACGGCAAGACATGCAGCGTCCTGAACGCCATCCAGAGCCAGTCCCCCGATATTGCCATGGGGGTTGATACCGGTGGTGCAGGCGACCAGGGCCTGATGTTCGGTTTCGCCTGCACGGAAACACCGGAGTTGATGCCGCTGCCCATTATGCTGGCTCACCGGCTGGTTCGCCGGAATACCGACGTGCGCAAACAGGGCATCCTGTCCTTCCTCCGCCCTGACTCCAAGAGCCAGGTGAGCGTGGAATATGCGGATGGCAAGCCCAGCCGCATAGAAGCCGTGGTGCTTTCCACCCAACACGACGATGCCGTTTCCACTGAGGAACTGCGCGAAGCCGTGAAGCGCGAAATTATCGATCCAGTGATTCCCGCTGAGATGGTGGATGCGAACACGAAGTTCCACATCAACCCCACAGGTCGCTTTGTGATCGGCGGACCCCATGGCGACACCGGCCTTACCGGTCGCAAGATCATCGTGGATACCTACGGCGGCATGGGCCGCCACGGTGGTGGCGCTTTCTCCGGCAAGGATGCCACCAAGGTGGATCGCTCGGCGTGCTATATGGCGCGCCATGTGGCGAAGAACCTCGTGGCAGCCGGCCTGGCGACCCGCGTGGAAGTCCAGCTAGCCTACGCAATTGGCGTGGCTGACCCGGTCTCGGTGATGGTGGACAGCTTTGGCACCGGCACCGTCAGCGATTCCCGCTTAGCGGAACTCGTCCGGGAGACCTTCCCCCTTACGCCCCGCGGCATCATCGATTACCTGCAATTGCGACGCCCCATCTACCGCCAGACGGCCGCCTACGGGCACTTCGGCCGAACCGAAGAAGGCTTCACGTGGGAAGCCACCCACCGTGCTGAGGAATTGCGCACCGCCGCTTCAGTTGCAGTGAGCGCCTAGTTAACCTTTCGGGGGGCTCGTCTAGTGGCGGGTCCCCTTGCACCCCCAGTTCTATCCCCTTGTGGGAATACAGCGATTGCCTGAGGAGTTCGCGTTGTCCGACGATTGCAAAAGAACATTGGAAATCACCGTTCCGGCGGACGAGGTGGAAGTCGTCCGGCAGAAGGTGGTTGGCGACTTGGCCGCCAAAGTGAGCCTGCCCGGATTCCGACCCGGCAAAGCGCCGAAGGGTGTCATTCTCTCCCGGTTTCGGGACGACATCCGCCGGGAAACCATTGACCAGCTACTAGGAAGGGCCTTTGCGCAACGCGCCCAGGAACTGGATCTGGACGTGGCGAGCACGCCATCGGTGAAAGATCTGAAGTACGACGAAGGTGAACCCCTCACCTTCACAGCGGAGTTTGAAGTGCGGCCCGCCTTTGAGTTGCTGGACTACAGCCAGTTGGAAGTTCCGTACGCGGAACCCCAGGTGGCCGACGACGAAGTGGACGCTCGCCTACAGTCAATGCGCGAACAGCGCGCCGAGCTGGTGAACGTCGATCCCCGTCCGGTGGAAGACGGCGATGTCGCGGTGATCTCCATTGAGAGCAAGTCCGACGTCGGTACCGAAGAGCCCATTCGCCAGGACGAAATGAACCTGGAAGTGGGCGGCGAATATACTCTGCCCGAGTTCAATGAGAACGTTCGCGGCATGCAGGTGGGTGAAAGCCGAGAATTCGACGTGGTTTACCCGGAGGATTACTCCGGAAAGAACCTTGCTGGCCGAACCGTCACCTTCGAGGTGAAGCTGAACGGCCTCCGCAGGCGCGAATTGCCCGAACTGAATGACGAGTTTGCCCAGGACCTCGGCGACTACAAGGGGATGGACGACCTCCGAGAAGCGATTCGCGGTTCGTTAATTGCACAGCGCGAGTTCCATGCTCGCGACCAGGCCAAGCAGGCCATTGTCGAAAAGCTGGGCCAGATGTATACCTTTCCCGTCCCGGAAAGTTTTGTTGAGCAGCAGGTTCAGACGCAAATGCGCCGCCTCATTCGTCAACTTGCCGAGCAAGGTGCCGATATGGAAAACTTGGGCGTTGACTGGAAGCAGGTTATGGCAGAGCAGCATGAACCAGCTGTCAGGGCGGTTCGTGCCGGTTTGGTACTGGATCGGATTGGTGATGCTGAGTCCATCCAGGTGAGCCAACGCGAAGTGGACGACGAGATCGCCCGAGCCGCTAAACGTGAGCGTGTGGCGGTAACCGCTCTTCAGGAGCGTCTCGACAAAGACGGTGGAATCGAACGGCTAGCGACGCAATTGCGTACCGAGAAGACGCTCAATATTTTGTTTGAGAAGGCAGTGAAGGTGGCACCTTCCGCGGATCAGCCGGAGGGCTCCGAAACCAACGCTGGCGATCCCGCAATCGAATCATAGGCCTGCGGGTTAGGCGGGCTTCGCTTTTCATTCTCTCCCCTCTTCATGGTTGAATTGAAGGAGCGAAACTTAGATAAAGCGAGTAAACTAGAAGCGGCAAGGTGCTGGCCTTCGTTTCGAACCAGGATTGTTCCACACGGGAACAGGAGGTCCGACGAAGACGGTCGCTTCCGCGGGATGTTTCCGGCTTCGCCGCGGGCTGCAACTCGTGGCGAGAGTTAGGAATGTCCAGGGATGCTCTCGGGCTGAAGCCCCTATGACTGGAGAAGGTGACGCTTGAAACGGACGGGACCGATGGAAACATTGCGCTGCTCCTTTTGCGGCAAGACCCAGGACCAGGTTGGAAAGCTAATCTCCTCCCCCAGTGACTACCCAAGAGCCTATATTTGTGACGAGTGCGTTGGCGTCTGCAACTCCATTCTCGAAGACGACCAGGCCGAAGCCCCGCAAGTTTCCATGGGCAAGTTGCCCAAACCTCTTGAAATCAAAGAGTATCTTGACCAATACGTAGTGGGCCAGCACGCTACCAAGAAGAAGCTGGCGGTTGCGGTTTACAACCACTATAAGCGCGTGCAGATGAACCGGCAGCGATCAAACGACGTGGAGATTTCCAAGTCGAATATCGTGCTGGTGGGCCCCACCGGTACCGGCAAGACGATGCTGGCGCAGACGCTTGCCCGCATTCTTGATGTCCCGTTCGCAATTGTCGATGCCACCACGCTTACAGAAGCTGGATATGTGGGCGAAGACGTTGAGAACATCATCCTCCGTCTGTTGCAGAATGCAGATTGGGACGTCCAGCGCTGCCAGCAGGGCATCATCTACATCGACGAGATCGACAAGATCAGCAAGAAGGACGAAAACCCGTCCATCACGCGCGATGTTTCGGGAGAAGGTGTCCAGCAGGCCCTTCTGAAGATTTTGGAAGGTACCATCGCGAATGTGCCTCCACAGGGTGGCCGCAAGCACCCCCACCAGGAATTTACCCCGGTGGATACCACAAATATTCTGTTTATCTGCGGTGGGGCATTTGTGGGTCTGGAGAAGATCATCTCTCAGCGCCTCGGCCAGAAGACGATTGGCTTCATTGATGGCGCTGATCCGAACAAGCCATCCGCCTCGTCGCTGCGTGATACCCGGTTATTGCAGGAAATGCAGCCTCAGGACCTAATCCGGTATGGCTTTATTCCGGAATTGATCGGGCGTCTGCCGGTTGCGGCTGTGTTGGACGACCTGGACAAGGCCGCACTCGTGCAGATTCTTACGAAACCCAAGAACGCCCTGATGCGCCAATATCAGAAACTGTTCGAGTTTGAGAACGTCAAGCTCAAGTTTAGCGAAGAGGCAATCGAGGCTATTGCACAAATGGCTTTAGAGCGGAAACTCGGAGCCCGCGGTTTGCGGATGATCCTCGAAGACTTGATGCTCGACTTGATGTACTACGTGCCTTCGTACAAGAAAATCAAGGAATTTGTGGTCACCAAGGAGATGGTGGTTTCCCGCAACATCAACCTCGGCCTTCTGGAGAAGGCTGGTTAGCGCTACAATTAATTCAGTACCCTGGCTCGTCTCCCCGCTTTCCCTTAAGCTGGATTGGGTTGTGATTTCCCGATCTCGCAAGGGCTTCATTTCGTCACTGGAACTAGCATGGCATCACCCAAAGAAAAACCCGACACACGACGGCTCCCCATGATGCCTGTCCGCGATGTCGTGATCTTCCCGTTTATGATGACGCCCTTCGTGGTGGGACGGGAGTCAAGCGTACGCGCATTAGAAGATGCCCTCGGCGGGGACAAGAAGCTGTTTCTTGCCACGCAGCACGACGCGTCGATCGATGAGCCAAGCCCTGAGGAAATCTACAAGGTTGGAACCATCGTCAGCATCGTCCAGAGCCTGAAACTGCCTGACGGCAACATCAAGGTGCTGGTAGAAGGCATCGAACGCGCTCGCATTGTGAGCGTCTCCGATGAGGATGGCTACTTTCGGGCGGTAGTGCGTACTGCGGTCTCCAAGGCCGAGGCCGGTCCGGTGCTGAGCTCTCTGGTGAGCCGTGTCACTGGCCTATTTGAGCAGTACGTGAAGCTCAGCCAAAACCTGAACTACGAATCGATGGTGGCGGCGGTCCGCTCAGATGAACCCGCCAAACTGGCCGACACGATTGGCGCCAACCTGCAACTCACCATTGAGGAGAAGCAGGAACTGCTGGAGATCTTCGACCCGCTCGACCGCCTGAACCGCGTGGCGGAGATGCTCGACATCGAGATTGAGAAGCTGAATGTTGATCGCACCATCCAGGGGCGAGTGAAGCGCCAGATGGAGCGCGCGCAGAAAGAGTATTACCTTAACGAAAAGATCAAGGCAATCCAGAAGGAACTTGGCCGCGGCGAGAAGAGCGAAATCGACGAGCTGCGATCGAAAATCGAATCCGCCGGCATGACCGCGGACGCCAAGGAGAAGGCTTTGGCGGAATTGAAGCGGCTGGAGAACATGCCGCCCATGTCCGCCGAATCCACTGTTTCACGAAACTACCTCGACTGGATGCTCGCCGTGCCCTGGAAGAAAAAGGCCAAAGAAATCCAGGACCTCAGCCACGCCCAATCCGTGCTGGAATCCGATCACTACGGACTCGAGAAGATCAAAGAGCGCATCCTGGAGTTTTTGGCGGTGCGCCATCTGGTGAAGCAGCCCAAGGGTTCGATCCTCTGTTTCGTTGGTCCTCCGGGCGTTGGCAAGACCTCCCTCGGGATGTCTATCGCTAAGGCCACCGGTCGCCCGTTCGTCCGTCTGTCCCTCGGCGGGGTGCGGGATGAGGCGGAAATCCGCGGACACCGGCGCACCTACATCGGTGCGTTGCCCGGGCAGATTCTTCAAATGATGAAGAAGGCTGGGACGGTTAACCCGGTCTTTATGCTGGATGAGATCGACAAGATGTCCACTGACTTCCGGGGCGATCCATCAGCCGCTCTGCTGGAAGTGCTGGACCCCGAGCAGAATACTTCCTTTACTGACCACTATCTGGACGTCGAGTACGACCTCAGCGGCGTGTTCTTCATCGCCACGGCAAATGTGCTGCACACCATCCCTCCGGCGCTCCAGGACCGCATGGAGGTCATCCGCCTCTCGGGCTATACCGAACTCGAGAAGATGGAAATCGCAAAGCGCTTCCTGGTTCCCAAGCAATTGGAACAGTCAGGACTCGATACCAACCGCTTGCGGTTCCTGGAAGACGGACTGAACACCATCGTTCGTGATTACACGCGCGAGGCCGGTGTCCGTAACCTTGAGCGCGAGATTGGCAACGTATGCCGAAAGATCGCCCGTGACGTCGTGACGCAGGCGGCCAAAGCTGAGGCCGCTGGCGTGGCGCCTCCTGTAAAGACGAAGTCCGCCGGTAAAGCGAAGCGGACCGAAGACAATTCAGTAAAGATTGACGCTGGCACCGTAGGTAAGTTGTTGGGGCCACCCAAGTTCCGCGACCTTAAGACCGACCGCCAAAACGAAGTGGGTGCCACCACTGGCCTCGCATGGACGGAAGTGGGGGGGCAGATCCTCACCACGGAAGCCACCGTCATGGATGGCCGCGGAAAGCTGACTACCACCGGCAAGCTGGGGGATGTGATGCAGGAATCCGCCCAGGCTGCGATGAGCTACATCCGCTCACGCGCGCAAGCACTGGGTATTCCCCGGGACTTCTACCGGCACTTGGACATCCATGTGCACGTCCCGGAGGGGGCCATCCCCAAAGACGGCCCTTCTGCCGGTATCACCCTCGCCACCACGCTCTGCAGTGCGCTCACCAACATTCCCGTACGTGGCGACATCGCCATGACCGGCGAAATCACGCTGCGGGGCAAGGTGCTGCCCATCGGCGGTGTGAAGGAGAAGATCCTAGCCGCGCACCGTCACGGCATCACCGAAGTGATCCTTCCGAAAGACAACGAGAAGGACATGCCCGAGGTGCCTGAATATATTAGCAAGGACATGCGCATCCACTTCGTGGAGTCCATGGACGAAGTGCTCAAGCTTGCGCTTGAGCGGGAGATTGAAGCCGTGCCTCTGGCGCCTGCCACGCCCCCAGTAGACGTGGCGGCGAGCCATGGCGACGGAAAGGTAATGCACTAATCGCCCGCGGACGCCTCATTTGCCCGGGGTCGCCGGGTTCGGGCGCCCGGGCGAACCCGGCGGGTTGCGTGCGATGGCTGCGGTGATGCAAGTCGAATTCCTGATTTCCGCAACCAGCGCAGCGCAGTTTCCGGCGGAACCCAAGCCGGAGATTGCGTTTCTTGGCCGGAGCAATGTAGGTAAGTCCAGCTTGCTGAATCGTTTGGCTGGCAACCAGAAGGTGGCGTTTACCAGCAGTCGCCCCGGTTGTACCCAGCAAATCAATTTTTTCGACCTCGATGGCAAGTCAAGGCTGGTGGACCTGCCCGGTTATGGATACGCGAAAGCGCCCGAAGCCATCCGGCGCAGTTGGGCCGGGTTTATCAACGAGTACCTGCAGCACCGCGAGTGCCTGCGCCTGTGCATCTGCCTGCTGGATATGCGGCGAGGGTGGATGGATTCAGACCGGCAATTGCGCGAGTGGCTGGAATTCAACCATCGGGATTTTCTGGTGGTGGCGACTAAGGCTGACAAGATGCGAGGAGTCGGCCAGGTGAAGCAACAGGTCGAAAAGATACGAAGCGAGGTCCCCAAGCGGGAAGTAATCGCGGTTTCCGCCCAAACCGGGCAAGGAGTGAAAGAACTTTGGCAAGCGATCTGGAAAATCAGGACCAGCCAGTAACTGGCGCCACCGAGGTTGCCGAATCAACCACGCCGAAACCGGCGAAGGAGCCTATTTCGGCCATGCCGGAATCGGGCGGCGGCCGCCGGCGCAGTGGCGGAGGCCACGGTCGACGGGAAAACCTCGACCCACAGGGCCGCGGACGCATAGAGCAGTCTCCAAAGGAGCAGGCAACTTCTCCCACTCTTGATCTGGTGGAGCTCAAAGACATGAGCATCCAGAACCTCAACCAGATCGCCAAAGAACTGGGAGTTGCAGGCGCTGCCGGCATGCGCAAGCAGGAGTTGATCTTCAAGATCCTGCAGACTCAAGCCGAAAAGAGCGGCCTTATCTTCTCTGAAGGCGTGCTGGAATGTTTGCCCGACGGGTTCGGCTTTCTGCGTGCGCCGGAATACAACTATTTGCCCGGTCCGGACGACGTGTACGTCTCCCCCTCGCAGATCCGCCGATTCGATCTGCGCACCGGTGACACCATCTCCGGCCAGATTCGTCCGCCCAAGGAAGGCGAGCGCTACTTCGCCCTCATTAAAGTAGACGCCATCAACTTCGAGCCACCCGAGGAAGCCCGCAATAAGATCTTCTTCGACAACCTCACGCCTCTCTACCCGGAGGAACGGCTGCGGCTCGAAACGGCGAAGGACAATTATTCCGGCCGCATTATGGATCTGCTGACGCCCATCGGGAAAGGGCAGCGCGGTTTGATTGTGGCGCCTCCGCGCACTGGCAAAACGATGCTACTGCAGAGCATCGCCAATTCCATCACCACAAACCACCCTGAAGTGGCGCTCATCGTACTCCTGATCGACGAGCGGCCGGAAGAAGTCACCGACATGCAGCGCTCCGTGCGCGGCGAGGTGATCAGCAGCACCTTCGACGAGCCCGCCACCCGCCACGTGCAAGTGGCGGAAATGGTGATCGAGAAGGCCAAGCGTCTGGTTGAGCATAAACGCGACGTAGTGATTGTGCTCGATTCGGTCACTCGTCTAGCGCGTGCCTACAACACAATCGTTCCTCCCTCGGGCAAGGTGCTCTCTGGCGGCGTAGACTCCAACGCGCTTCAGCGTCCCAAGCGCTTCTTTGGCGCAGCACGCAATATTGAAGAGGGTGGATCGCTCACGATTATTGCCACCGCACTCATCGATACCGGCAGTCGCATGGACGACGTGATCTTTGAAGAGTTCAAGGGCACCGGCAATATGGAAATTCACCTTGACCGGAAGCTCGTGGATAAGCGCGTCTTCCCGGCCATCGACATCAACAAGAGCGGTACCCGCAAGGAGGAACTGTTGATGCCGCGCGAAGAACTGAACCGGGTGTGGATCCTGCGTAAGGTGCTCAATCCGCTCTCCGCGGTGGAGAGCATGGAGCTGTTGCTCGACAAGCTCGGCAAGACCCGCACCAATGCGGAGTTCCTCAACGCCATGAACGGCTAATTGCAACCCAAGACGGGGCAGTTACTCACCGCGAGCGACTGCCCCGTCTCACTTGTCTGAAATCGACTTATTGAAGGTCACGGTACGATTCGCGCTCTTCTGCCATTCGTCGATGGGCAGCGCACCCCGCTTCGCGAAGTAGCCCTCCAGTTCCTTGGTCAGTGACGCACGCAGGCTCGCGTACTTTGCGTCCTCAACCACGTTCTGCTCTTCTCCCGGATCCACTTCCAGGTCGTAAAGCTCGCTGTCCCAAGGCTTCGCGCGCATCACCAGTTTCATGGTGCGAGTGCGCAGGCTGCGCGTTTCCGCGTACTCGAAGAAGAGCCTGTCTCGCCAAGCGGGTGACTCTCCTCGCAGGAAGGGCGCGAAGTTCTCTCCCACGCGGTCTTTGTCCGGCGCAGTCTCGAGGCCCAGATACCCAAGCAACGTGGGGAAGAAATCGTAGCTTGATACCATCGCCTCACACCGCGTACCCGCCGGGATGCTGCCCGGATGCCGCCAGATCATCGGGATCCGAATCGACTCTTCGTACATGTTCCGCGGCACGGTGCCATTGCCCTTGCCCCACATCCCGTGGTGCCCCGCATTCCAGCCCTGATCGGCGGTGAAAATCACCAGGGTGTTCTCACTCTGTCCCATCGCCTTGAGCTGCCGCATTAGCTTGCCGATATTGGCATCGAGGCCCGTGATGAGGGCGGAGTAGGCGCGCATGCTCTCTTCGTTGCGATGGTTGGCAGCCAGACCGGTATTCTGGCGGGGGTTCTGCTCGTCACGAGGAAAGCACGAAAACTTCGAGCTCTCGTAGGGCTTCCGATACTCTTCTGGCTGGAAGTTGTACGGCGTATGCGGAGCGTAGAAGCTCAGATTCAGGAAGAAGGGGTCGTTGGGCCGGGTGCGCTGGTGCAGTTTCAGAAACTCCACGGCGCCGTCTCCCACGTGGTCGGTCTTAAAGCCCGGCATTCTTCTTGTTTCGCCGTTCAGTACAAACTCAGCGTCCTTATACGGCCCGCCGCCACCCGGCACGGTTCTCCAGTACGAGAAGCCCTCCTGTGCTTGTTCATCGCCACCCATGTGCCACTTGCCACTCAACCCCAAGTGATAGCCATTACGGGCCAGCACTTCAGGGAATGACTCGTGTTCCGCCAACACGGGGCGGCTTTCCGGGCCAAAGGACTCTTTGGGGATTATCCAATCCTGCACTCCGTGGGCGTACGGGAGCTTCCCGGTGAAGAATGTCACTCGGCTTGGCGAACACACCGGCGTGGAGGCAAAGGCTCTGGTGAACAGCATGCCTTCGCGAGCCAGTGCGTCGATGTTTGGCGTCTGGATCTCCGTGCAGCCGTAGATTCCGTTGGCCCAGGCTCCGTGGTCGTCGGTCATCACAAACACCACGTTCGGAAGCTTGCGTTCCGTTTGCGCGCCGCGTCCGGGCAACGCCAGTGCCGCCATTCCAACTCCCACGGCGCCCGAAAGAAACGAACGCCTCGAAAAATCGCGTCGCGCGTTGGATGCTTGACCAGAGAAGTCCATTTCCGAAACCCTATCGCGACGTTGCTGGAAGCGCAAGCTTGGGGGAAACTTTGATAATGTACGTTTGAACCACAAGCCTGCCGAGCGCAGGCATAATCCCCGGTATGGAAGGTGACTGATGGAGTCCACGAAACTGAATCGCAGAAATTTCCTAGGCGGAGCCACTCTGGCCGCCGGGACACTGGCTGCCGCCTCCTGCGCGCAAAGTCCGGCCCCCCAAGCAGCCGCGAAGCCGGAGTTTGTGCTCTCTGTAGCCACATATTCGCTGCGCAAGTTCGACCGGCCCACCGCCATCAAGATGATCCAGGATCTGGGGGTGAAGCATGTATGTGCTAAGAGCTTCCATTTGCCTTACGAAGCCAGCCCAGAGGAACTGGCTGCCATACGCAAGGAGTACGAGGACGCGGGGCTGAAGATCATTGGCGGCGGCACAGTAACCATGCAGAAGGAAGATGAAGCGGAGATGCGAGCCTACTTTGAGTATGCCAAGCACTCCGGCATGGGCTTTATGGTGATCGCCCCAACAGTGCAGACACTGCCCATGATCGAGAAGTTCGTGAAGGAATACGACATCGCCGTCGCCATCCACAACCATGGCACCGAGGATAAGCACTTCCCCGGTCCGCAGGACGTGCTTCCTCACATTAAGGATATGGACCCCCGCATGGGCCTTTGTGTTGACCTCGGCCACACCACCCGCACCGGCATCAATATCATCGAAGCGCTGGAAATGAGCGGCAGCCGCATCCTCGATGTCCACATCAAGGACCTCAAGGACCTGATGGTGAAGGGCTCCGATATCGAGGTGGGACGAGGCGCCATGCCCATCGCAAAAATCTTCCAGACCCTTGCCAAGATGGGCTACAAGCGTCAGGTTGGTCTCGAGTACGAGATCAAGGCCGACGACCCGTTCCCCGGTATGAACGAGTCCTATGCCTACCAGCGCGGCGTGCTGGCCGCAATGAACCTATAGTTCCTTTGCCAGCGGCGGGTGTGTGGCTTCAGTGTCAGCAGGCGGGCAACTATAATGGGAGCGTGCTTACTCGCTCCCTGCTCCATTTACTGCTCTGCTGTGCACTGCTTGGCGCCACTGCGTGCCAGCGAGCTGACATCAATAACAACGAGGCGGTTCGTAGCGCCGTGGTGTCATACATCGCCTCGCGCGGCGATCTCAGCCTCACCGAACTCGACATCACCGTGCGGAACGTCTCTTTCCAGGGTGACCGTTGCGAGGCAGAAGTGCTGTTCTCTCCCAAAGGGCAGGGACCGGAGAACGGCATGACCATGCAGTATGAACTGGAGCGCGATGGCGCCGTTTGGAAGGTGAAGCCCAAAGCTCCCGGCGCTCATGCGGCCACGCCTCACGGCGATATGCCTTCACCTCCCACCGGGGAATCACCGCCGCTACCTGCCGGGCATCCTCCCGTCGCGCCACAGGGTGGAGAGCCGCAGTAGGACAACATTAACGTATGCGGTCGGTAGCAGTGATTGGCGGGGGCCCCGCGGGCGCAATGGTCGCCGAATGCCTTTCGCGGCAAGGTTTTCAGGTGCGCCTTCTCGATGAGAAACTGGCCTGGGAGAAACCTTGTGGGGGGGGCGTAACGCAGAAAGCCTATCTGCAGTTTCCGTTCCTTTCTGACCTCAGCAAGCCACATGCCGCCATTGCCCGTTGCCAGTTGCGGGCGGACGAAGCCAAACCTTATCAGGTTTCCCTTCAGCACCCTGTCCTCATCTACTCGCGCAAGGAACTCAACCAGTTGCTGCTCGATCGTGCGACATCTGCAGGAGTCCACCTGGAGCAGACGCGGGTAACAAGCGTGGAACGCAGCGGCGCTGGCTGGCGTTTGCAATGCAAGAAGTCGTCGCTGGAAGCTGACTATCTCATCCTTGCCACGGGCGCGCGGAACCCCTTCCGGCGTTTGGGCACCGAGTGGGATTCCTCGAATGCGATGCTCGCCATTGGATACTACCTTCCGGTGGCCTCAAGCCAGATTGACCTCCAGTTCTTTTCCTGGCTGCAGGGCTACCTGTGGCTGTTTCCACGCGGTGACCATATCTCTGCCGGAATCTGCGGGAAGGGCGCAAGCCACGGGCAAATGCGCGCAGCCTTAGAGCGCTACCTGGACGACCGCGGCATCGCATGGGAGGGTGCTGCCTTCTTCGCACATCTCATTCCCGCCCTTGAAACCCGGCACTGGCAGCAAAATCGGGTCGCAGGCGACGGGTGGCTGGCCGTCGGGGATGCCGCCGGTCTGGTGGACCCACTCACCGGCGAAGGCATCTACTATGCGATGCGCTCCGGAGAACTGGCCGCTCAGGCTGTCGTTGGCTCGCGCACCCGGTCCGACGACGCCAGCTTGGAAGCGCACTACACCAAATTGCTTCGTGACGATTTCGTAGAGGAACTTGAACTCGCCGCAAAACTCGCACGGGTCTTCTACCTTGGCGAAACTGGCCTAGGCACAGTGCCACAACGCATGATCCAGTTCGCCAGGCACAATTCCCGCATCCGCCAGCTCTTGCAGGATCTGGTGAGTGGAGCACAGAACTACTCGGGCCTCCGGAGCCGCGTAAGCGAGAGCTTACATGCTAGAGTATTGAGCACAATTCTTAAGTACTTGCGCGGCAGCTACGCCCGGCTGGAGTCCGCCGCCAATGACGATCATCCGCAGCTTCCGCCCGACGAAGCTGCTGAATTAAGGTAGCAACGCCATCATGGATACAACAAAGTCAGAACAGCTTTTCGCGCGTGCCCAATTGCTGATTCCCGGCGGAGTAAACTCCCCGGTGCGCGCATTCCGCAGCGTCGGCGGTACCCCTCGCTTTGTCGATCACGGTGACGGCTGTTACCTGGTCGACGTAGATGGCAATCGCTATATCGACTACATTGGCAGTTGGGGCCCGCTGATCCTTGGACATCGTCCGCCCATGGTGATCGAGGCCCTGCGCGAGGTGCTCGAAATCGGTACCAGCTTCGGCGCGCCCACGGAACGCGAAGTGGAGTTGGCCGAGGAGATCATTGCCGCAGTACCCAGTGTGGAAATGGTACGGCTGGTGAACTCCGGCACGGAAGCCGCAATGAGTGCCCTGCGCGTGGCTCGCGGAATCACCGGGCGTGATCTCACCATCAAGTTTGAGGGCTGCTACCACGGGCATGTGGATTCTCTGCTGGTGAAGGCAGGGTCTGGCCTTGCCACGCTGGGCATTTCTGATTCTGCCGGCGTGCCCGGGTGCTTCGCGGAAACCACGATATCGCTTCCCTACAACCAGTTAGACCCAGTAGAGGAGGCCTTCCAAAGGCATCCAGGGCAGATCGCCTGCGTTGCCGTGGAGCCGGTTGCCGGCAACATGGGCTGCATTCCGCCCCTGCCAGGCTTCCTGGAAGGTCTTCGCGATCTCTGCAGCCAGCATGGGGCGCTCTTGCTGTTTGATGAAGTGATGACTGGGTTCCGCCTCGCCTACGGCGGTGCGCAAACGCTCTATGGCGTGAAGCCCGACCTCACTGCATTTGGCAAAGTGATCGGGGGCGGCCTGCCCATCGCGGCCTATGGCGGCAGTGCGGAAGTAATGTCTTACGTTGCACCGAGCGGGCCCATCTATCAGGCGGGTACCCTGTCTGGTAATCCCATGGCGGTTTCCGCCGGCTTGGCCGTGTTGCGACATCTGAAGGCGCATCCTGAGATATACCACCAGATCGATGACACCTGTGCTGCGCTCACCGCCCATCCGCCATCCGGGGTGACCGTGAATCGCGTTGGCTCGATGTTCACCTTCTTCCTAACTCACCAACCGGTGGTGGATTTTGCATCTGCCAAGACCTGTGACACCGAACGGTTCAAACGTCTCTTCCACTGGATGTTGGATCATGGAATCTACCTTGCCCCATCGCAGTTCGAGGCGGGTTTCATATCGTCCCTGCATGGAGAGGCAGAGATCACGCAAACCAGGGAGGCTCTTCAAAGTTTCTTCGAGAACGAAACGCGCGGATGATGGGAGCCCCGCACAGCAGCAAGGTGGTCCACAGCAGACCCGCGCTGAAGACCGCTACCGCTGTCCGGGTTTCCGGCGGCAAAGTGTACACTTCTGGCGAATTCATACGCCCAGCTTGAAGACGAGCCTGCACGTGAAGCGGAATCGCCGCCCTGCTCGCATTGCTCTGTCGCAGCACAACGAGGTAGTGCCCATCCCAAGGCGCTTGATACCGAATGGGCGTGGCCCAGGGTCCTGTCGACAACAGTACTGACTGGAGGCTCGCCGCTGAACGACTTGGACGCCTCTTGGTCTCGGTAACATGGGCGTCGTCACGCAGGATCTCCACCTGCACATTGTGTAGGTCAGTAGTCTCCGCGGCGTCCGCGGGCGTCACCATCACTTCAATCCGCGTACCCGCGTTCACCCTTGGCAATGTGATGCGTCGCGGATCCCCAGATGGCAGGTTTACGGTGCGCTCCAGTACAAATAGCGGTGTCTGTTCAGCATTCACCGCGCCCCGCAACGTTTCCGATCTGGAGGCCGGCTCTGCCCTTGGATCCATCGCGGGAATCTGGGCCAGCGCACTCATCACAATTCCGCAAAGCAAGATTGCCACTGCAGCCTGGCGCACTGGATTGGGGATAGTCATCGGAATTACCTCAGCATATCCCACCGTCAACTGCCGCACGTGGCTACTGAATTGTGCGCCGCTCGTTACTTACCAAAGAACGTAGTCACAGTGCGCGGGGGCACCGTGTACGGAATCACTCCATTGCGCACCTGCATTTCCCCTAGTGGCTTGTAGGCCTCCTCAGGACCGGTGCGAAAGGCATCGAATTGCGTCACGGCGGTTCCCTTGATCTCCACAGCGATTTCCACTGGGTCCGTGCCGAGATTATAGACCACAAAACTGTCGCGGTTTCGGGTTCCGTTCGATGAGAAAGCCATCAGCCGTACTACCGTTTCTGTGCAGAATACGTCAGCCACCGCCATTCCAGGTTGTCCGGCGCGCGAAATCTGCTTGTAGTAGTGGTACCCGGGGCGCACTTCGTAGCGGCCGTCCTCATATACATAGAACGCCGAGCCGGGGTTTGGGTCTCCCCCCACCCACTTCTCCGGGCGCTGGATTGCCGCCCACGGAATCACCCCATTCACTCCCGTCGCATAGATGTTGTCCCGAATCTGATTCACGAAGGCTACATCCATCTTGGCCCAGCTCTGGGATGTTACCCAGGCATGCAGTTCCGGGCGTTTGTCTCGAATCCGTTGCACGCCAGCCATGCGCCAATCGCCGAACCATCTCTTGTCCTCGGCGAGACTCACAAAGCCGTGGGCGGTAATCAGGCCCAGCGTTCGCAAGGCTTTGTCGTCGTTAACGATCGCACCGGCATAACCCCAGTCGTTAAACCGGAACCAATTGGTGGTTTCGCCTGGCGTTACGCCCACATCCCGCATGCCCTGACGGTCAAGCATGCTGCGCATCAACGGCAGGAACTCCACCACTTGCTCCGGCGGCCAGTACATGTTGTAGTCGTGGCTCAGCCTGTCCCATGTGCTGCCGTCCTTGGGCCAGCGCACAAAGTCCTCTCCCTCATTGTGAAGAGAGATCCACTTCACGGGGAGTCCTTCCTTCTCCCTAAGGTACTTCGCCCACGAAATCATGTACTCGGCCACTTCTTCTTTCATCGCAGGGTCAACATCCCGGCCGCGTACAAACTTCTGCTTCGTGGTCCAGGCCGGCGGCCCATACAGGGTCACGATTACTTGCAAGTCGTCGCCGCGGGCACGAGTACGCTTCAGCCCCTCGCGTGCGAAGTAGCGCATCCAGCGGGTGCTGGTCTCATGGTCGAAGCGGCCAAGGTCGATCACATTGGGATCGTTGTTGTCGTTCTCTGGCTCCATCCACGAGTCCTGGAACATCTTCAGCAGTCCAGGCTTCAGCCCGTCCTCGCCAAACACCAGCTCCACCACGGCCTGACGCTCCTCTTCCTTCAGCAAGCTGAACCCGCCGTACTCTTGCGGGTCAGCCTTGTAGTCCCGCGTCTGTGCGGCTTCCACATAGTTCACCCCGAAACCGTCCCATACCCGCAGGGGGCGATCGAAGTGAACTCCCGCGCGGACCGGCCACTGCCCGCACAGAATCGACGAATTCACCAGCAAAGCAATCGAGACTAATGTGGCTCGAAGATACATAACGACTCAGGCCTCTCTCAGAGGATTTTCACCGCTGCTTATCCTATCGCAGGTCAACTTCAGGTTCATCCCGGACATTTCAGTGTGGATTCCCCAGGACAGTGTCGCGAACGCTGCCGAAGACAGCACGAGCGTCAATCCGCGATCAAGGCCGGAGCGTCGTGGCGTCCCGTAACTCCTCAGCGGTGCTACGCAATTCAGTAGGCAGATAGAGTTCGTGGCGACGCAGGCGAAACACGTTGGCGGCAAGGTTGGCAGGGAACAGTGCGAGGCGCACGTTGTAGCGTTGGACGGCCTCGTTGTACTCCGTGCGGTCCTGATGAATCCGGTTCTCGATGGCCAGAATCTCCTCCAGCAGGCGCTGCAGATCCGCGTCCCGGCGGACTTCCGGCTCTGCGACGGCGGCATCACGGAAATCCTGCAGCGACCGCTCCAAGTGCGCGTTAGCCTCAACAAGCGCAGTGACGCTCCGAGCCTCCGCAGCGGTGGTCAACGCCCGTGAGAGGGTGCTTTGGTGTGCGGCCAGGGGCGCCAGGGTCTGCTGGCGGCGAGGATCCATCAGCAGGGTCACCAACCGCGGCAACGTGGCCGCACGGCGATCCAGATCCTGTTCTACTTTCAGCCAGGCCACTTCAATGTGGCCCCGCTGAATCTCAAGCTCCGTTCGGGATCCAAACAACTGCGCAGCCATGAAGAAGGCGGCAACCACCAGAGCAAAGACGACAATCCATCGGAAGCGCGACATCCGCAGGTCCTATTGGGGTCACCTCGTCACATCTACCCCTCGAGTCCGGGATCGACGAGCACAAAGGAGGTAGGCAACTCCGTGGCAGAAGCGCCACGTATCCACCCAAAGCTATTCTAGTCCGAATTGAGAACCGGTTCACCACCAATCGGAACGTTAAGCCTTCAATAGGCCAAGTAGCTTCTCACCGTCCCCGGGGTGGTCCACTACGCAAATGTCGCTCGTACCCCCGCCCAACAGTGCGGTTATCTGGTAGCGTACACTGCAGCCGGGATTGCAATCCCGTGTTGCACCATTAGCTTCTTTCGTCCGCAAGTCGTGCGCGGACCGAATACTTCTGCGCCCAGTGGTAGCCTGAAATCGATGCCTGACGCGCTCCTTGGCCTGGAATTGGTGGATATACAGAACCGTATCGGGTCTGTGTTGCCGGGTTACCGCGCCTCGCAGCTCTACACGGCAATCTATAAGCAGCGGCTGCGCTCGGTGGATGAAATTTCCACCTTGCAGCGCAATGTCCGCGCCGAACTGGCATCGCAGTTTGAAGTAGGCTGGCCGGAATTGCAGCAGCGCTTCGACTCCACCGACGGCACCCGCCGCTACCTGCTGCGCCTCTCCGACGGCAAGACAGTGGAAGCCGTGTTCATGCCCGACGGGGCGCGCAACACCATCTGCGTCTCCACTCAAGTGGGTTGCCCGGTGGATTGTAAGTTCTGCCTCACCGCGCTGATGGGCCTCGAACGCAACCTTACTGCTGGCGAAGTGATTGGCCAAATCCTTTACGTCCTGGAAGACAATGACCTCACGGGAGGCGTCCAGCGGGTGAACATCGTCTTCATGGGTATGGGCGAGCCGCTACTGAATTTGCCCAACGTGCTAAAGGCCACGCGAATTCTAGCTGACCCCAATGGCGTGGGACTATCACCCCGGCGGATCACCCTCTCCACCTCGGGCATCATCCCCCGGATCGCTGAACTCGGGGAGGCGCGGGTACGCCCGAAGCTCGCCATTTCCTTGAACGCCTCATCGGACGCTGCGCGACGCGAACTGATGCCGATCACGCGAAAGTACTCGCTTGCCGAGCTACTGGGCGCATGCAGGCGCTACCCCCTTCGCCCCTGGGAAAAGCTCACCTTTGAGTACGTTCTGCTAAGGGGCGTGAACGATACTGACCTCGACGCCCGCCGGGTCGTGCGCTTGCTCGCCAACCTCAACTGCATCGTCAACCTGATTGCCCTGAACCCTGGCCCGGGCATTCCCTTTGAAACCCCGGATCCAGCGCGCGTCAGTTCCTTCCAGAGCATTATCCAGAAATCGATGCCCTGCTTCGTGCGAAAGCCCCGAGGGCGTGACGTCTACGCCGCATGCGGACAGCTCAAGCGCGTGTCGCAGAAGGAGATCGAGCAGTTTCCCATCCTGGCTGAGCCATAGGATCTCTTGAGTTGCCCGCTTCGCGTAGATTCCGAACCTCGCCGACCGTTGGAATATAATGCGAGCGGAGGCTTCGCATGTCTGCAACGAGTTCCAGCCCAAGCGACCAGAAGGCCCGTGCGTCCGGGCTCAGCCGCCGTTCCTTCGTGAATGCGTCCGCGGCCGCGGGCGCCGCTTTTCACATCATGAGCCCGCAGACCGTACGCGGTTCCCAGGCGAATTCAAAGATCACCGTGGGATTGATCGGGGCGGGTGGGCGTGGCACCTACGATGCGACTCTCGTCCAGACTGACCCCCGCGCACAACTTGTCGCTCTGTGCGATCGCTTCCCTGACCGTCTCGAGGAATCGAATGCACGCCTGAAGCTGCAGAACCCTGCAACCTACACGGACTACACCAAGCTGCTGGCCTCCAATGTAGATGCCGTCATCATCGCCACGCCGCCTTTTGAGCACCCCGAGCAGCTGGAGAGTGCCGTTGCGGCAGGCAAACACGTCTATTGCGAGAAGCCGATGGGTGTGGACGTGGAAGGCTGTAAGCGAGTGATCGACGCCGGACGCAAGGCTCGCAAGGATCAGGTGATTTCCGTAGGCTTCCAGCAGCGCTACGGCGACGTCTACCTCGAGGCCTACAAGCGCATGAAGGAAGGACAGATTGGCGACCTTCTCACGGCACGTGGCTACTGGATTGCCAACGATCCATTCACCCGCCGGCCCTATGACGATCCGCAGATCGAACGCGTGCGGAACTGGTTCTGCTACCGCGAGTACTCGGGCGACTTCATTGTAGAGCAGGACTGCCACAATTTCGACGTGCTGCACTGGTTCCTGGGCGGGTTGCCGGAGGCTGCCGTCGGACGTGGTGGCACCAAGATCCGCACCAATATGGACCTGATGGATCACCTCAGCTTGGTGTTTACCTGGCCCAATGGCACCCATGTGAATTTTGAGGCGAACCAACTCACCCCGCGCGGATTCAACCGCATCGGCGAAGAGTTTACCGGATCTAAGGGTACCCTGCACACCTCCCGCCAGAAGATGGTGCACCTGAAGGGGCCCAACGACGCCGAGGAAATGCTGTCGAAGCGCGACATCACTATGGACGCCTTCGACCATTTCTTCACCATGATTCAAACCGGCAAGGCGGAGAACGTTGCCGAGCGTTCCGCCCTTAGCACCATGATTGCGATACTGGGCAGGGAAGCACTCTACACCGGTCGTGAGATCACGTGGCGTGGCCTCTATGGCGTATACGCCTAAGCCGGTGCCGGTTCTGCAGGGATGACAACAGAAAAAAAGCTACAAGTGGCAGTGTTCGGGGCGCACCCTGACGACTGCGAGGCCTACTTCGGCGGTACGGCGGCGCTCTTCGCTTCGCTGGGCCATCAGGTTACCTTTGTGTCGATGACCAACGGCGACGCTGGTCACCACGTGAAGGGAGGCGGCGAGCTAGCCAGGATCCGCCTGGAGGAAGCCAACGAGGCGCGGAAGCGCCTGGGCATCGCCAACTACTTTGTGCTGGATTACCATGATGGCGAACTGCTTCCAACTTTGGACTTGCGGCGACACATCGTCCGTATCATCCGGCGTTACGGTGCGGACCTCGTCTTCACGCACCGCCCCAACGATTATCATCCTGACCACCGCTATGGAAGCATGGCCGTGCAGGACGCCGCCTATATGGTGATGGTGCCCAATGTCTGCCCGGATGTGGAAGCACTTCGGCAAAACCCGGTGTTCCTGTATCTGCAGGATCACTTTCGCAAGCCATACCCCTTCCAGCCCGATGTGGTGGTGGGTGTGGATTCCGTCTGGCAGAAGAAGATGGACGGCATGACGGCACACGTTTCTCAATTCGGCGAGTGGCTTCCTTGGATTGATGGTTACGAAGCTGAGGTGTCATCAGACCCGCTGGTGGCGGCTCGGCAAGCGGTGGAACGTTACACCTTCCCCATTGATGACGCTATCCGCGCACGCCTGGAGGTCTTCTATGGTGACGCAGCCGCGCACGTGTGCCACGCAGAGGCCTTTGAAGTCTGCGAGTACGGGCGTCAGCCCGCTCAGCAGGAGATCCTGGAGTTGTTTCCCATGCTGCCGCGCGCGGCTGCCGGCTAACCCACGCACTGGTGAAGCCATCAGCCACGTGCGCCCACGTGAATCACTAACCGCCTATGTCCACTGACAAGGTACAACCCGAGCCTCTTCTGTATCGTAAGATCCCGAGCGTGGACGAAGCATTGCGCGCTGCGGCTGGGCTACTCGATGTGTACTCGCGTGACGTTCTCACCCGCGAGATCCGATTGGTTCAGGAAGAGTGGCGTCGCCAAATCCGCGACCTGGGTACTCTTCCGGCCATTGAGTTTGGTGACGCGCTCGCCGGACGCATGACGGCCATCGAAGCGCCGTCGCTGCGGCCAGTCATCAACGCAACTGGCGTCATCCTGCACACCAATCTCGGCCGCGCACCGCTTGGCGAAAGCGAGTTCATCGGCGGCTACAGCAATCTCGAGTTCGACCTCGCCAAGGGTGCGCGCGGAAAGCGCGATGTGCATGCCGCGGCGCTACTGGAACGACTGCTCGGCCACGCGGCTATCGTCCTGAACAACAACGCTGCGGCCACGTATCTCGTCCTTCGCGAGCTCGCAGGAGGCCGTGAAGCCATTGTCTCCCGAGGTGAACTCATTGAGATTGGCGACGGTTTCCGCATCCCGGAAATTATGCAGCAGGCTGGGGTAAACCTCCGCGAAGTGGGTACCACCAACCGCACGCACCTGCGTGACTACGAGCACGCCATCAACGAAAACACCGCTCTCATCGTGCGTGTGCACGCAAGCAACTTCCGCATGGAAGGCTTCACCAGCAAGCCGCCGCTTAGCGAAATCACCGCCCTCGCCCGCACATACGGCGTTCCGGTGTACGACGACCTGGGCAGCGGAAATCTGGTGGATCTCTCCACTGCGGGCATTGAAGAACCCATCGCCTCGCAGAGCCTTGCTGATGGGGCTGACATCATCAGTTTCAGCGGCGACAAGCTGCTGGGTGGCCCGCAGTGTGGCATCGTTGCCGGCCGGGCTGACCTGGTAACCCGCATCCGCCGCCACCCCATGTACCGGGCCTTCCGGGTGGACAAGTTGATCTTGGAGGCTCTTGAGCGCACACTCCGTTCGCTCTATCTTGAACGCTACGACGAAATT
This sequence comes from Bryobacterales bacterium, assembly GCA_026129915.1. Classification (GTDB taxonomy): domain Bacteria; phylum Acidobacteriota; class Terriglobia; order Bryobacterales; family Bryobacteraceae; genus JACTMJ01. The sequence continues at coordinate 16,325 of JAHCHD010000014.1, read as the reverse complement.
CCCACCCTGCGCATGCTCCTGGCGCCCGTTGCGGAAATCGCTCGACGCGCGGAAGCGTTTGCATCCGGGATGAGCGTGCGCGGACTCGAGGTCGTCGACGGTCGCTCGATGATCGGCGGCGGCTCCACCCCTGCCCAAAGCCTGCCAACCTGCCTCCTGCGCCTTCCGTGCCAGGATGCCGAACGTGCGGCCGCGTGGTTACGCGAGCGGGAAGTGCCCATCATTGGCCGGATAGAGCACGATGCGCTTCTGCTCGACTTGCGAACGGTGTTTCCGTTCCAGGAATCCGCGCTTCGCGATGCGCTGGATAGCCTCCCCGTGGAATTGCTCGTTCCGGCCGGCGGTGCTTAGGGTCGCTCGCTGGAATCCTCAACAGGAGGCGCTTCCCATGTGGGGCTTTTCCCCGCGAAGAATTCACCCAGTTGCGATGCGCCAAACCGCAGCCCCACATAGAAGTCGCCGAACAACGCATAGATCGCACTTACCTCGTCGAAGCGCATCTCATAAATGAGCTTCTTGAATACCAACGGGTCATCCGCGAACAGGTCGACGCCCCACTCCCAGTTGTCGAAACCAATCGAACCGGAAATAATCTGCTTCACGGCGCCTTGATAGCGACGCCCGATCAACCCGTGTTCGTGCATCATGCGCTGGCGGTCCGCCAGTGGCAGCACGTACCAGTTTTTCTCTTCCCCGCGCTTTCGATCCATGGGATAGAAGCAGCAGTAGCGATGGGGAGGGACGTCAGGCCACAAGCGTGGAGCCATAGCCTTACGCTGGCGATCCAGCACATCCTCTGCGCCTGCTTCCCACTCCGGTGAATGCGGCGCAAAACCCTTCTCTGCCAGGTCCGCGTGGATCTTCGACGTAGAGGCATACAGGCCCAGTTCCACCACTGAGAGATACGAATGCGATACTTCCAGGAAGCCACGAAGGCGAAGAGAGTTCACCCGCATCTCCGCCTCGTTAAGGGCGTCAAAGGAATCCCGAAAATGAAGCACCATCAGGTCGCCCCGGTGGCCAAGCAGTGAGAAGATCGCTGACTTCCCGGTTGCTTCCATCTCGCCCAATACTTCGCTCGCTTCGGCGACAATCGCCTCGCGCTCATCCGCGGGCTGCGCGTGCCACTTGTCCCAATGGAAACGCAGCATCTGGTGCAGGGTGGCGGCGCCATCCAGGGTATAAGGAACAGCAGGCATGGCCATGGTGGGATGATTCTCCACTGAGTGCGGACGGGCTTCAGAATGGGAGTTCGATGGGCGATCCATAACAACTTGCTCTTAGGGTATTTCTATCAGTGTATCCAGCCTTGGGCTGCAGGAACGCGGTGCTTGTCCCATGGGCGCTTGTTCCGCTTCATCCCCCGGCAACTCTCGAAACCAGCCTGGGTTCCGCGCAACCGATGTGAAACACTAAGTGGGATACGAAATGCTTGAAGTGCAACCAGGCATGGCGCAGGCTTCTCGAACACCGGAAGGCACGCCGGCTCCGTCTGTAGCAAATGTGCTGGTGGCCATCGTGCGCCACCCGGGCCACTACTTGATTGCCCACTGGAATTGGAAAAGTGCCGTCACCAGCGCCATTGTCCGCGGATTGCTTTTTTTCTTCACCAACCTCTCTGCCGGGTTCTCCGCCGCATCCTGGGCCCTGCTTCTGCAGTTCGTATACCGTGCCGCTACCTCAGGCTTCTGGGGATCGTTCACCCAGGCCCTGCGCACCGCCCGGCCCCACTGGCTGGCGGCACTAACGGTAGGAGTGGGGCTCACAGGCTTTGCGCACCTATTGGAGTTCTTGGTGGCATGGCTTGGAGACACAGCCGAGCTGAAACGCAGCATCATCGTGTCCATCTGCTTTACGGTGATCTCCAACCTGTTCAATCTTTACGTGATGCAGCGCAACGCCCTGGTGGTTGGCGAGCATGGCGACTCCCTTACAAGAGACATGGCGCGCATGCCCGGCCTGATTGCCGGCTTCGTCGCATGGCCCTTCACAAGCCTTGGCAAACGGCTTCGGCAACGTCAGTAGCCGAATCGTTTTGCTGGCTACAATCTGGGAGTTCGTACAATGGGGAATATGGCGAAACCAATTGTTATTCTTGCGGAGCAGATGTACCAGGAGATGGAAATCTGGTACCCCCTCTATCGATTGCGGGAAGCGGGCTACACCGTAGTGGTGGCTGGGCCGGAGGCTGGCAAGACGTATCCCAGTAAGCTGGGCTACCCCTGCAAGAGCGATGTTTCTTACGCGGACCTCGACGCCAACGAATACGACGGAGTCGTGGTTCCAGGCGGCATGGCGCCGGATTATATCCGCCGCGATAGCAGGGCGAATCGCTTCGTGAAGGAGATGGACGACCAGGGCAAGCTGATTGCCTCGATCTGCCATGGACCCTGGGTGCTTTGTTCGGCCCACGGCATGCTGCGCGGACGAAAGGCTACCTGCTTTTTCGCCATCAAGGACGACGTGATCAATGCAGGCGCTGAATACACCGACGCCGAGGTAGTAGTGGACCGAAATCTGGTTACCTCGCGCAAGCCCGATGACTTGCCCGCGTTTATGCAGGCGTCACTCGAAGTGCTTGCGAAGCAGACCTAGTGGCACGACGGCGACCCATGACCGTCCACCCTGTGGCTGGGCGAGGCACTGAAATCGAGGCGCCGCCGCCACCAGAAGCCGCCACCAAGCATTGCCCCCCGCCAGCGGCTATGATACCGTGGAAAATCGGATTCACTCTCTAGACTGGCATAGCAGGTTAACGCATGGAAGCCCTCGGACTGATTGAAACAAAAGGCTTTATAGGAGCCATAGAGGCCGCCGACGCAATGGTGAAGGCCGCGAACGTGGTTCTTGTCGGGAAAGAATATGTTGGCGCCGGCTTGGTAACTATCACAGTCCGCGGAGACGTGGGCGCTGTGAAGGCCGCCACGGACGCGGGAGCTGCCGCTGCGCGCCGCGTGGGTGAGTTGGTGGGCGTCCATGTGATTCCCCGGCCCCATGACGATGTCGAGCGCTTGGTGCCTGGTGCGCCCAAGGAACCGGCTAAGGAAAACGCAAAGAAGTAGTCGGCTCCTGCCCACCCCCGGCCCCGGCAATCTGGCCGTTGAGAGGCATCCCGGCGGGCAGGCGGAAAGGATGAGTGCCCCACGGTGCACCGGCACCTTGGCACGGGCGCTCTTGGGCCATGATTCAGGATAGTGACCTGCTCTCCATCCAGGAACTTCGCACGAAGGTCGACTTGGCCCACCAAGCCTTCGAACGTTACCGGACCTTCAATCAAGAACAGATCGACAGTGTCGTGGAAGCCATGGGCGAAGCGGGTCGCCAGCACGCCCGTCGCCTCGCCGAACTTGCCGTGGAAGAAACCGGCTATGGGAACGTCCCCGACAAGGTCGCTAAGAACCTCCTGAATGCTGACCTTCTGCCCCGCACCATCCGCGGCATGAAGACGGTTGGCGTTCTGCATGAAGATCACGAGAAGAAGATCGTCGAGATTGGTGTCCCGATGGGCCTCATCGGAGCCATTCTTCCCACCACCAACCCCACGTCCACCGCCATTTTCAAGAGCATCATAGCGCTGAAGGCAGGGAACGCCGTAATTCACAGCCCCCATCCCTATGCGCGGCGATGCACCTGCGAAACCATCGACATCATGCACAGGGCGGCGGTAGCTGCCGGTGCCCCCGAAGGCATCATCCAATGCCTTACGCTTACCACGCTCGAAACCACCCAGCAGATGATGAAGCACCCCAAAGTGGCAGCCATCCTTGCTACGGGTGGCTCTGGATTGGTACGAGCGGCCTATTCCAGCGGAAAGCCCGCTTTTGGCGTGGGTCCAGGCAACGTACCGGTGCTGCTGGATACCACCGCGAACATTCCGGAAGCCGTTGGACTGGTGGTGGAAGGGAAGTCTTTCGACTACGGCACGGTGTGTTCCAGTGAGCAGTCTCTTGTGTGCGAGCAGGCGCTGCGCGCCACCGTCATCAACGAACTGAAGGCCCGTAAGGCTCACCTGTGCGATGCAGCCGAGACGCAGGCCTTGGAACGTGTGCTGATTACCGACACCGGTCGCATCAACCCCAAGTGCGTGGGCAAGGCGCCTTCGGTGATCGCTCAGATGGCGGGCTTCACGGTTGCACCGGACGCCAGCATCCTGGTGGTGGAGATTCAAGGTGTTGGCAAACAGCATCCACTATCCGCTGAGAAGCTCTCGCCCGTACTTTCACTGCTCTTCGTACAGGATTTTGCCCAGGCGGTAAACGCTTGTGAGCAAGTGCTGCAGTTCGGCGGCCTCGGTCACACCTGCGTGATTTTCTCCAAAGACGAATCGCGCATCCGTGAGTATGGTTTGCGGATGCCCGCCTTCCGCGTGCTGGTGAATACCGCGTCGCCGCAGGGCTCCACGGGTGTTACCGGCGCTCCTTCAATGACGCTCGGCTGTGGCGCAATTGCCGGCAACATCACGTCAGACAACGTAGGGCCACAGCATCTCATCAACAAGAAGCGGATTGCTTATGTTGCCCGCAAGGTGTCGGACGCCTTCCAGGTGCCAGCGGAGTTGCTCGCACCCGCGCCAAAGGCTGCCCTTGTCTCGCCGCCGGCCTCGGCGCCGGGGAAAGGATCGGAACTCGCAGTGCCCACCCAACGACAGGCAGTTGCAGCCGCCGTGGAGTCTTACCTTCGTGCCCGCGGTATTCCATTGGCTCCGGCTCCAGGCAGTGCACCAGTCCCACACGCCGTATCCACCGCATCCAGTCCGGCAAAGGTTGATGTAACCGCCCTGGTAGACCGCTTCCTTGCATCGCGTCCGGGTCAAGCGCCCGGTGCAGCCCCCAAGGCTTCCGGGTGTGGCTGCTCGCTGCCTGCCGCAAAACCAACGGCGGAGGCGCCGTCATGCAGTGGCCCAGCGCCGGTCCCGGTAAGTGCAGCCCCAATTGCTCCGCAGGTCCCGGCTCCGCAGCCCGCTGCTCCCCCACCGTCGGCGGAGCTCCCGGTCGACTTTGCCTGCGAGGATGACGTTCGACGCGCCATCCAGGCCAAACGCAAGATACACTTGAAGCGCAACGCCATCATCACTCCGTCGGCGCGCGACCTCGGGGAGGCGCATGGCGTATTCCTGAGGGAGGGCGACTAGGCAATGGATAACAGTCTCGACACGCTCAAACACGAGATCGTTCGCGAACTCGAAGATGGTGGTTTCGCCACGTTCCATGGCGAAGCTCGTGGTGCCAATGAGGAGACCGCAGTCTTTTGGGACACGGAGGCACATCCGGACTTCAGGGGATTCCTCGCCTGCGCCAACAAGCTTGGCGTCTCGCTGATCGTGCTGCACAACCGGGTCTTCCGCGTCGACGAAATTGAGGATGCCCTCCAGGACCTCGACGAAAGCGCAGTAGAAGGCGACGAGAAGGAGGAGGTGGCCGGCAATCTCCGCGAGATGAATGCCTTCGCCGGCTTGGTGGGCGCCGTCGATATCTCTTTCGATTACCAGGGCCGAACGTATTTCTACTACGTGGAAGCGGATTGGTACCGGGAATTCCTCGACGTGCGGGACGAAATCGACGTGATGAGCTTCGATGGTGGCTTCGATGACGGTGAGCCGGACGACACCATGGGCGGCTATTTTTCAAAGAACTGATAGGCACGCCCGCGAATGCCTCCTAACACTCGCTGGATTTTCCCGGATCCTCCTCCGCCCGGCGTCGAAACTTTGGCCCGGGAACTCGGCCTCAGCGTTCCCGTTGCTTCGGTGCTCTGGCAGCGGGGATACCGCGACCCATCAAGTGCCCGGCGATTTCTCCGGCCCTGCCTCGAAGACCTCTACAACCCCGAGTCGCTACGAGACATGGAGGCAGCGGCCGCCCGCATCCTGCAAGCGGTGGAACGCCGGGAACGAATTCTGCTCTATGGCGACTACGATGTCGACGGTACTACCTCCATCGCCATCCTCGTCTCCACTCTGCGCATGCTGGGCGCGAGCCCGGCCTATCATATTCCCCACCGGCTGCGTGATGGCTACGGCATCCATGCCGAGGTGATTGAGCGGGAAGCTGCGCTGGGCACTAAGCTCATCATCAGTGTGGATACCGGGATTCGCGCGGGCACGGAGGTGGCGCTGGCCACCCATCTTGGCATCGACATGGTGATCACAGACCATCACCTACCCGAAGCGAACCTTCCCCCCGCGCTCGCCGTTCTGAACCCCAGCCGGCAAGATTCTGGCTATCCGGAACGCGTACTTTGCGGAGCAGGGGTAACCCTGAAGCTCGTCCAGTCTCTGCTTGCCCGTGCTGGATGGAGTGCGGAAAAGCGCGACAGGGTGGTACTTTCCCTGATGAAGCTCGTGGCGATTGGCACCATTGCCGACGTGGTGCCACTTACCGGCGAGAACCGCATCCTGGCTTGGCATGGATTGCAGGGCTTGCGCGAAACCCGTAGCCCAGGCCTTGCCGCCCTGCTGCGAGTGGCAGGCTTCCAACCCGGCGAGCTTCCAACGGCCGGGCAGATCGCATTTCGCGTCGCCCCGCGTATGAATGCCGCCGGGCGTATGGCGGACGCCGGCGAGGTGGTGGAGATGCTCCTCACTCAGGACGCCATCCGCGCCCAGGCAATCGCCAGTGCATTGAACGAACTGAATAGCGAAAGGCAGGCCGCTGAGCAGAGGATCGTCCAGACAATCACTGAGTCCTGTGCGTCGAAACCGCCAGGAGATACCGACGTTGCCCTCGTGTTTCATGGCGTCGGCTGGCATCGCGGCGTCGTGGGCATCGTCGCCAGCCGCATGGTGGAACGTTTCGGACGGCCCGCCTTCGTGCTTGGAGTGGACCCTGAAACCGGCATCGCGCAAGGCTCCGGCCGCAGTATTCATGGATTCTCTCTGGTGGACGCCCTCGAAACCATGCCCTCCCTTTTTGTGCGTTTCGGAGGGCACCACATGGCGGCGGGTGTCACACTTCCCGCAGAGAATGTGCCCGAGTTTGCCGAACGGCTCAACAGCCTCGCGAGGACGCGACTGCGCCCCGAGGATCTGGCGCCTTCGCTTTTCCTGGATGCAGTGCTATCCCCCGACGACCTTCAGGAGAAGACTGCGCATGAGGTGGAATCTTTAGGTCCATTCGGCCTTGGAAATCCCACCCCCGTGTTCTGCGTCAGGGAGGCCGAAATCGCAGAGGCACCAGCCGTATTCGCGGAGCGTCACCTGCGTATCCGCGCCCGCATGGATGGTCGCTTTTTCCGGCTCACGGCGTGGCAGTTTGCGGAGCGTCGCCAGGAGTTTCCGCCTGGACGCCTCATGGATCTGGCCCTGAATCTCCATCTGGACCCCCGCAGCGCGGAGCGCGGATACCCTGGCTGGGTGTTGAATCTGAAAGAAGCCCGCGCGAGCGTCTGAACCCACATCTTGTCCTCAATTCATGCCACCGCGGCCAGTTAACACAAATCACTAGCAATTCGATTGGAATTCTGCTAAACTCACGGAGTCGATTGTAGCTTCCAACAGCGTCCGAATTGTGTGAGTACCTACACTTGGGTTTTTTTCCTCGACTTGGTCTGTTCTTTGGTTCCTACGCGACGAAATTCAACTTTGCAGGAGCATTGCCATGACCAAGCTATTTGTTGGCAATCTAAGTTTTCGTACCACACAGGAAGAACTTCATGAAGTCTTCGCGCCCTTCGGTGCAGTGGAAAGTGTAAGCATCATCAACGACCGGGATACCGGTCAGCCCCGTGGTTTCGCCTTTGTCGAAATGGCGAACGCCTCTGAGGCGGAGCAGGCGATTTCCGCCCTCAATGGCACCGAACTCGGTGGTCGCGCCATCAATGTGAATGAAGCGCGCCCGCGCCCTGACGGTGGTGGACGTGGTGGATTCGGTGGCAACCGCAGTGGCGGCGGCGGCGGTGGGCGCGGTGGTAACCGTGGCGGCAGCGGCAGCGGCGGCGGTGGTGGCCGCGGTGGATCACGCTGGTAGGAACATTCCTCTCGAAGTGGTTTTGCGGGAGGGGAACACCGGAATGAACCGGTGTTCCCCTCCCGCTTTTTCATTGGCGGTGTGTCAATCTCCCCCAATTGCCACTGTCAACCCCTTGCAGACTTCGCGTCACTTGCCCAAGAAGCGGGTCGAATGGTGCGATGTCCGCAATTCGTTACAGTCCGTGCTTTTTGATCTTGTACCGTAGCGTGTCGCGGGTAATGGAGAGAAGCCGCGCGGCCTGCGTTTGATTGCCGTTGGTGCGCTGCAGTGCCTGCCTCAGCAGGTCCACTTCCTGCGCTTCCAATGAGAGGCTGGGTTCATCCGCGCCAGTGGACGTCCACGGCAGTTTCAGTCCAGGACTAGACGTCGCCAGGACGGGTCCGTTCGTGGGAAATGGCGCCAATCCACCGCCAGCACTTGACGCAGCCGCAGCGCTGGAAGGGGGATCTAGAAACATCGACTGGCCGGCGTCCCTCTCTGTGATCGAAATAGGCAAACTACCCGGAGAGATCAGCGACCCATCTTCCAGTATCATGGCCCGCTCGATTGCGTTCCGTAGTTCCCTGACGTTCCCCGGCCAGGAATACTGGTGCAGCAAGTTTGCTGCCTCGGGTTGTACCCCTTCGATCTGGCGTTTGAAGCAACGGTTGTAGTGCTCCACGAAGAACATCGTGAGAGGGACGATGTCCTCGCGGCGGTCGCGCAAGGGCGGGATGGTGATTTGGATCACGTTCAGCCGGAAATACAGATCCTGGCGAAATGCACCCTCCCGCACAGCCTCCCTCAGGTTCTTGTTCGTTGCAGCCACAAAGCGCAGGTTCACTCGAATGTCTTTGGTGCCACCCAGCCGCCGAAACTGCTGGTCTTCAAGCACCCGCAACAACTTTGCTTGCACGGTAAGCGGAATCTCGCCAATTTCGTCCAGAAACAACGTCCCCTGGTCGGCCAGTTCGAACAAGCCCCGCTTCTGCTGACGGGCATCGGTAAATGCCCCCTTCTCATAGCCGAACAACTCACTCTCAATAAGCGTCTCGGGAATCGCGGCACAGTTGATGGCGATGAAAGGCTCTGACTGTCGCGGGCTAAGGCTATGCAGCGTGGTGGCCACCAAATCCTTGCCCACTCCATTCTCGCCCTCCAGCAGAATCGTGGTGGCTTCGCTCATTGCTACCCTTCGCACGAATCGCATCAACTCGTGCATTGCCGGAGACTCGGCAATAATCTGCCTTCGATGCGGTTCGTACTCCTCGGAGACATCCTGGATAGCAGCTACCACACCCTCAACTTCCCCGGCGTCCGTATGCAGTTGCGTGGTGCGGACAAGCACCGTTTTCTCCGTGCCGTGGGAGAGGTGGAGTTTCACAGTGGCATGTGGCACTTTGGGCAAGTCCCCGAGGCTCACCAGCACGCCGCAGGTAGGATCGCATTCGGAACAGCGGAAGATCTCGCGGCAGCTTCGTCCTATCAGGGCTTCCGCGCTAATGCCCAGCAACTGCTCCGCGGCCCGGTTCGCTCCCTTAATCACCTGATTCCTGTCGTATAACAGGAGTGCATCGGAAAGCTGGTCGAACACCGCCTCGATAAGTTGGGGATGCCGCCACTGAGGATCAAGCTTCGCCATTGCCTAGCCGTTCGTTTCCTACTTTACACAAACCCAGGCCTCCCAAGCACCGTACATGTGGGGCAATTGCCCCACCCGCAGCGTCAGCACCCCCTGGTTGTCGCGAGGTCCGATCCTTCATGGATAATTTGGGACGCGAGTGTACCGTAACTCGTTGGAATTAAACTGCGGTATATTTAATGGTAGAGTTTAAGAGTTGGAACTCTGATTGCATACGCAATTGCGGAGACCGAAACTGCAAGTGCGTTAAGCGCCTGCGGCTTCGGGACGATTCAGATGACCACGGTGCAGATCATCATGGCGAACCGCAAGTACGCAACGGAACTCGAGCGACTCCTGGTTCGGGATGGACAGCATCGGGTGCTGCAATTGGATGCGCCGGACGAAACCGAATCCGGTGTCGTGGTGATGGACTCGGGAAGTTTTCAGGAGCTCCAGGAAGCGCCTTGCCACCCGGAACAGGTGGTATTGGTTGCGGGCCACGAGGAGGCGCTTCTCACCAAGGCGTGGGAAGCCGGACTGCGGTCTGTTATCTACGATGACGAACCCATCCAAACAACGCTGCTCGCGGTGATTGCTGCCGAGCTTCGGCTTCTGAAGTCGGTGGGGCTTCCTTGGGCGCCCCCCGCACCGGTCTGAACTGGGTTCCCCCAGCGAAGCGCCGGGCCAAGAGCCCCGGGTTGCCATCAGGCACTGAAGCAGAGAGAACATCAGGAGGGACGAAAGATGCCATCGAACGTATTGCCGCTCGCGATTTCCTGGGCCGTGCTGACTCTGATTGTGATTGCGCTGGCGATCTACAAGAAACGGCTGGACGGTCACATCGATGAACACATCCACGTAAGTGTCGCCGAAGAAGGCGTGCTTAAGGAGCAACTGGCTGAGACCCATCGCAGTGAAGTGGTGGAAAAATGGGGCAAGGCGCTCACTGTGGTCGTGTTCCTTTATGGCCTGGCGATTGTGGGGATGCTTGCCTACCATCAGTGGGTTGTCGCTTCAAACGTCGGCTTCAAGTAGACGGCTCATTCCGGCGGGTGTGTCCCAATTCCCGCGGGGGGAAGCCTGGAATACATGGGGTGCTCCGGATCTGCTCCGAGCACCCCTTTTCTTGCTGTTCTCGCCTTGTAGTCGCTAGCTCCCAGTTTCTGGCTTACGTATCTTGGCCAAGACTCTCATTTTCTGAAACTCAGATTCCTCTCCAGAAAATAGGATTTTCCTTGACCAACCCCAAATAGTTTCAGTAAAGTCAAAAGGTCCGGCGGCCGAAAAGTTGGTAGCGTGGTCCGGACGACGCCTATAGCTTCTCGCAAATTGTTGGAAGCTGATCTTGCTACTAGTTGGAAGCTGATGAAGCACGGATCACCAAGCGCCTTAACCCGCAAGAGCCGTTTCGGAATACCTGCTACCCTTTCCCTCCTGCTGCCGATTGTGGTGGCAACGGCTCTCTGCCAAGGCCCTTCTGACGAATCTAGCCGACTTAGCGATTTCGCGCATCCCGCTTTGGAAGCAGCGCTATCGTCCGGCGATGCACTGTTGAACAGAAATGTCCCGGTACCTCGACTGGCGCGGTTTGAGGCCTTAGATGCTGCTTCCACCTATTTCCGTCGGGGCAGGGTGTTCGCTGAGCAAGCACAATATCCGCAAGCGCGTGCGGAGCTGAACCGTTCACTCGAGATTCTTCTCAGCAGCCAGATTGACTTCAGTTCCGACACCCTGGCAAAGCGCGAACTTGAATCGCTCATCCAGGAGATCCACCGCCTTGACGTCACCCGCATGGGCATCGGCGAGACTTCCACCGGCCCTGTCTATGTGCAACCACCTCTGGAAGATATTCCTGAATTGACCTTCCCGATTGATCCGTCCCTTGAGGCAACAGTGGTGGACATGGTGCGTGCCCGCAGTGGGGACTTCCCGCTTCAGGTGAACGAGAATGTCCTCTCCTACGTGCGCTACTTCACTTCCGAGCGTGGCCGGCGCACATTCATAGCGGGATATCGGCGAAGTGGACGATACCGCGACATGATCTTCCGCATTCTGGATGAAGAAGGTCTACCCCGCGAGTTGCTTCACCTCGCCCAAGCGGAGAGCGGCTTCATTCCCAGGGCTATGTCATGGGCGAAAGCAGGCGGACTCTGGCAGTTCGTCCCCTCGCGAGGCAAGGAGTATGGTCTCAACCAGACCCCGCTCACAGACGACCGCTTCGATCCGGAGAAGGCGACGCGCGCGGCTGCGAAGCATCTCCGCGACCTCTACCACGAGTTTGGTGACTGGAACCTGGCGATGGCAGCATACAACTGCGGTCCAGGCTGCGTCGCCAGGGCAGTTGAGCGGACCGGCTACGCTGGCTTCTGGGAATTGCGCCGCCGCAATGCCATTCCCCGCGAGACCACAAACTACGTACCCATCGTCCAGGCATTGGCGATCATTGCAATGAACCCAGCGGCCTACGGCATCGAGCTGCCGGAACCCGATCCTCCCCTCGATTTCGATTCCCACGTCCTGGAAGCCAAAACACACCTTAATCTGGTTGCGGATATTGTGGGCGTCACCAAGGCCGAACTCAGGGAACTGAACCCGTCAGTGCGTGGTGACCTTGCTCCCGCCGGACACACCTTGCGTGTGCCGAAGCAGTCGATTCCTTTGCTGCTTTCTGGGCTGAAAGAGATTCCCACGGTGAACCGAGTTGCCTGGAGAGCGCATCGCGTAAACGACGGCGATACGCTGCAGGCGATCGCTACCCAGTATCGGACTACAGCCACGGCCATTTCGAAGGCGAATGAAGTTACGGCCGATTCGGTCCGGACCGGTGATCTGTTGCTGATTCCCGCAGCCTATGCGGCTCCTGCTGCACGATCGGCGGCTCGGAAGCCGGCAGCGCGCAAATCGGCCACCCGAAAGCCCGTAGCAAGGAAACCAGCAGCGGAGAAATCTTCCGCGCGCAAGTAGCTTGCTCCCACTCCGTTTGGGCCAATACTCCGGCACGGAGAATCAGGGGATAGCTCGTCTTTGACAGATTTCCCGGCAACGCAACGGAGGAGTTCCGTTGGTTGAGGTTGATACCTAATACCCGCATTTCGCCGCTAGTACTGCCCATCCAAAAAAACTCTTTATTTTGTTACGAATGCGGTATGCTATTGGTTAGCGGGATATAAACAGGAGATTGCGTCAATGTTCCGTTATTGGGCGATGGCGTTGGAATCAGACTTTGATGAGTTTGGCTACACCGATGCCAGCGACATTGAGATTGAGTCGGAAATCCTCGAGTTCGGGGACGACTACGAAGCTCCCGAACCGGAATTTCGGCGGCAGGTGCAGGCTGAATTCCGAGAGGTACCCCCGCGTTCAGTTCCCGTAAACCACCCGGCTGTACTTGCAGCCGACACCCTTCCTCCCCCTCCCAGGGACGTGGAAGGCTTGATGGGTCTCCCCCGCAGGTTGCGTCCCTCCACCGCTGCGGCCACCAAGCCCGCTACGGTCCAGGCCACAGACAAGGCCATCGCGAAGTCCTCAAGAACCACCTCGCCAGCGGCGCCAGTTGCTGCGGCGAAGAGCAAACCCGCCACCGGTGCCAGCAGCCCAGCGGCCGGAGCCAGTTCACGAAAGTCAGCGGGAAGCGCCTCCGCAACAGTCGCAACCTCAAAGGCTAAAGCTCAAGGAAAGCAAGTTGCCAAGCCGGGCGTCGCTGCTGCCGCTTCCGTGCTGCCCAGGAAGAACCCAACGAAAGAGCAGATTGCCCCGCTAGCTGGGAACAAGACGGGCGTCAGACGAGAAGCGAAACAGCCGGCTCCCAAGGATAGCAAGGAAAAACAGAAGCCGAATCCAAAGGGAGCCGGGACGAACACGGCGCACCGCGCGGCAGCAAAAGTTAGCCACTCCCGCTCCGCAAGCGTTAAAGCCCAAACCTCCAAACCGGCAAAGCAACATGGGAACGCCAGCAAGACGGCTCCCGTGCCTTCCAAGAAGGCTCGCTCCGGAAGCGCAAAGCCTGCGACAGCACAAACAGGCTCGACTACTGGGACACGTCCGAAGTCCGGCGGGAAGCCGTCCAAAGTCTCAGGGCGTCTCAAAGGCACCGTCGCTGCAAAGGTGGCTGCGGGTTCACGCGGTTCTGCAACCAAGGGCGTCGCTCCACGCGGGAAAAGCCCTGCCGCTCCCGCTAAGTCAGCCGCCACCTCCCGGCAAGTTCAAGGAAAAAAGCAAGTTGCCGCGGCCAAACCAGTGAAGCGCGTCAGCGCGGGCAAAACGGCAACCCGCCCCGGCCAGAAGGCCGCTAGACCTTCACCAAGAAAACGATAGCCTATGCCGCCCCGTGTCTCCTCAGGCGCCCTTCTGCAACTTGCGGAACAAGTCATTGAAAACCTGATCCCTGTTGGCGTGGGTGGCGAACCGCACAGGATGACGTCCAGCCGGTTTCTCCCAGGTGTAATTGTCGGTAAGCGCAGGGCTGGGTACTATCTCTGAGGGGATCCACTTCGCCTCGATGATCCAGGCGATTGCGGAAATGTCCCAAATCACGCGCGACAACGGGAACCCTTCGCCAGGGCTCTTCCACTGGGTATAGGCCGCATACTCCGTCGCCAGATAGTCAGCGATTGGCGACTTCCCCTTCAAATGATGATTTACCTCCGGCACCGTGGTGCGAAGGTGTTCCGAAACATTGCGTGTCGGAATCACAACCAGCGCCACTCCGGAATCCAGAAGAACGCGCGACGAGTGGAGATCCTGCTGCAAATTGAACTCGCGCGCAGTAGAAAAGTTCAGCGGTTGCCCGCCCAGCCAAACCACCACAATCCGGTCGCGAATCGCGGGCTCCATCAGCAAGGCAGACGAGACATTCGTGGGTGCCCCGATGGTAAGTACATAGAGTGGCGCGGTCCTGGGCTTCATCGCCTTCGCAATCAAATCGCGCGCAGCCGCGCTATCTACTGGCTTTCCAGGGCCTGTCATGAACTCGGGGGATCCACGGTAAGCAAATCCCTCGGGTTTTCGGTTGAGCCGCGCCAGAATCCGCAGGATTTCTTCGTAGCTCTTCTCCATTCCGTCGCCCGCGGAAGTGGAGCGCTCATTCTTGAACGGAGCTGCGTAGATGGCCTCCATCTCCATATGTTGCGGAGACAACAAGGCGTAGGCGGTAGCGAACTGGTCGTCGATTTCGTTATACGTGTCGGTATCCAGAACCGCCTGTACTTTGGATGCTGGAGGCGAAAGTCTCTGCTCCAGGGTGCCTCCGAGAGGTCCACTTGAAGCCGCCTGCTGCGCAGCCAGCGGCAACGCTACCGCTGCTGCCGCCGTCTTAGCGAGCAATCCTCGGCGGTGCATTCCGCTTTCGGCCATATCTGTCACCTCCACTGCATCTGCAAGTGCCGCTTGCTCAACAACGATAAGACTGGCTCCCTTGGGGGCTAGCCACTAGTCCACCGTCTTCCTGCACTTCGCGTACAGTTCCAGCAATGCATCCGCGTACTCTTCCGCACTTCGCGATACACCCTTATTGAAGCCCGGTCCTGAACTCCCTTTGCCATAACCAGTGGTAACGGCAATGAACTTCATCATGTCCAGAGCGATTTCTTCTTTGCTCCGCCCGCTGGGCGTAGACTCTTGTTTTTCGTCAGCCATAAGAATGAGTCTACTCGATCTCAAACCATCAATTTCAGGACGGAATGCCCCGGCCAATCCGGAATGCCCCTCTGCAATCCTATGATAGAAGGGCTGGAAAGATTGCCCGGAATGTTAGTGGACGCGGCGGAACTCATCCGGAGAATGCGCGGCGGTGCACAAGCGTGGCTCGTGCGCGCCGATGGTGGCCACCACTACGTGGTTAAGTTCCTGCAGAACGGCCAGCATCCCCGCATCCTGGTGAACGAATGGCTATGCTCGTGCTTCCTGCTGCACCTGCAACTTTGTACCGCCCAGCCTGCATTCGTTCGCTGTAGCGAAGAATGGCTTCGTTCCGCGGGGGATAAAGGACTGGGAATCGAATCGGGCGGCCTCTCCAAGCCTGTGCAGCCAGGACTGCACTATGGTTCAAAGGTACCTGTCGACCCCAACCGCACGGCCATCTACGATTTTCTGCCGGATTCCATCATGGATGTCGTGCAGAACCGCAACCATTTCCACGGCCTGCTAGCCTTCGACCAGTGGGTCTCCAACGCGGACACCCGCCAAGCCGTGTACTTTCGCGGGTCGGCCAGAGAGCATCTGCGCGACGCGGTGTACCCCGCGATCGGCGAAGGCTATCTGGCCATGATGATTGACCACGGCTACACCTTCCAGGGTCCGGATTGGCGCCTGGATGACCTGCCCCGTCAGGGGCTCTATCCTCGCCCTTCGGCCTATGCGGGAATTCGAGGCTGGGATGATCTGGAACCCTGGCTGTCGCGCATCGTCCACTTCTCCACGAGCGCTGTTGACGAGGCCCTGAAACGTATCCCGTCGGCTTGGCTCGCACCCGGCGAGGAAGGGGAACTGGAACGATTGCTGGAGCAGTTGTTGCGCCGAAGAAAGCGCGTGCCCGACCTCGTAGGCGCATGCAAGCAAGCCCGTCCAGAGCTGTTCCCTAATTGGAATGTGCTCCACGTCAGTTCCGGCGCAGGCTAACCCGCATTGCTTCGGCCATCATCACGCCGTTGGCGGCACGTAGTCAGGGGGCAGTTCGGAGTTCCCAGCGCCGAAAAAATACTCGTCCATCTGCTGAATCAGAAACTCCTGGGCCTCCGGTGTCGCCAGGTTCAGCCGGT
>JAHCHD010000139.1 GCA_026129915.1 Bryobacterales bacterium | reverse complement strand
ACGGTGGCCGCACCACCGCCATGGGCTACCAAGCCAACGCCGGGCTGACGCAGAGGTTCACCGGCAAGGAACGGGACACGGAAACGGGGCTGGATTACTTCGGGGCAAGGTATTTGTCGGGAGTGCAAGGGAGGTTTTCCTCACCGGATAATCCGAAGTTCTCCGAGAAGACTGATCCGCAGAGCTGGAACCTCTACTCGTACACCGGCAACAACCCCTTAAGTCGTATCGATCCGACCGGCGAGAACTGGTTCCAGGTCAACGGCAATTGGGAATGGCATGACGGCGACGAGTACACATACAAAGACAAGAAGGGTAAGGAACATACTCTCAAGAGCCAGTACACCCACTTATTGACCTTTGAGAAGACAAACCGCAAGACCGCGGATGGTGCGACGATTGGGGTGCTGACCCTGAGAGGAGAGGGCGGCAAGGTCTTGGGCAGTACTGAAGCTTACTCGGGTAGCAGCAACTACAACTTTATGACCACTCCCAACGGGCTCTATGAAATTAATCTAAACCGCCGTGGTGGTCTTGACTCCAATGCGATAGTGTTTGGCGCGGACGGGCCGCAACTTGCGGCCTTTCGCAATGGCATTCAAGAGGTTGGCTTAGTGCGAGCGCGTGGAGAGGTTTGGGATCCCAGAGATGATTGGGGAACCCTACGCGCGAATCTCGCAAAACCCTCAGGTGCGGGAACGGCTTTCTACCTCCATGGGAAAAATCTTTATTTCACTGAAGGCCGGACGTACACTCACGGCTGTATCACGGAACCACGTCAAAGCGTGCTTAGGCAAATCTTCAAACTTGATCCCTCCGGAGTCGGCGAGGGAGCAAAGAACGGCAGGATCGCGGTGTGGGTGGGAAGACGATGACGAGGACACCTACACTTCTGTTACTGGTCTCGGCAATCGTCGGTGTGCTCACTTGCACACAGGCGCCCGATGGGGCGCTCCGTCCAGGCGCCGCCGACGCGTTCGCAGCTGTGCCAGCCGCCGAAAGAGAGGACTTACGGAGGGCGGTAGCGCGAATGATTTACCTGCAATCGGAAGGCAGATGGAGCGAGATTTACGATCTAGTGGACGATTTTCAGTCAACCAGTAAGGATGACTTCGTTCGAAGCATGCAGAACGGTAAGCGGCTGATCTCGTTCACTCCGATCAGCGTGGTTTGGGTGCCCCCAACGCAAGCGTGGGTTACAACCGGATGCGCCGTGTTCGGGAGATCGAAGTCCCAGCCGACAACAAACGTCGTAGCAACAGTAACAGCCAGGCGAGTGAATGATCTTTGGCGAATAACGCCGGTCGCGATAGCGCTCCGCAAGGCTGAGTCAGGCCACGTTAAGTCATGCCGATTGCCGTAGAACGCTTCACCGGCAAGGAGCGGGATGCCGAAACTGGCCTCGATTACTTCGGTGCCCGGTATCTCTCGGGACCGATAGGGGAAATCGGACGGGAAATCGGGACACCACTTATTAGATTTTACGTGAGATTCTTCCCGGCCTCAGCGTAGGCCCCCAGCCCGCCACCCCAGCAACCCGCCTCGCGCCAGCGAGTCCACGTCGCCCTCGCCCCACTTGGTGAATGCGACTCCTAACCCAAAATCCCTAACCTATAGACTCCAGTTCCCACCAGTTCCCCAAAAACATCCCTTTTCCTTCCAACCACATACGCCCCGCGATTTCAGACTCCTCCCTCCCGCTCCGCTATACTCACGCGACTGAGATTTTCTCCGCGGGAGGACCATAACCATGAGCGACGATACGTTGCGATTCACCAACTCCGACACGAACTCCGAAACCATCCCCGACGAGCCATCAGACAACGGCCAACCGACAACCGACAACCCGTGTTTTGGAGCTAACACCTTCCCCGCTGACAACGGCCAGCCGACAACCGACAACCCGTGTTTTGGAGCTAACACCTTCCCCGCTGACAACTGTCAACCGACAGCCGACAACCCGTGTTTTGGAGCTAACCCCCAATCCCTGGACCCTAACCCCTCGCCCTTCCCAGCTGACAACGTTGAACCGACAACCGACAACCCGTGTTTTGGAGCTAACCCTTCCCCGCTGACAACGGCCAACCGACAACGGAAAACTCTTCATCCCCCGGCCCCACCGGACCGCGCACCCCCGAGGGCAAGGCCCGTTCCGCACAGAACGCCCTCAAACTCGGCCTCTCCATCCAGCGGCACGTCCTCCTCCCCCACGAGGACCCCGCCGAGTACGCCGAACTGCGCGATTCCATCCTCGCCATCTACGAACTCCCAGTCCGCCCAAGCAAACCCTCGCCGTCGACGACATCTCGCACGCCGCTGGGTCGCCGCTTCGACGAGGCTGAACTCATGGCCATCGAAAAGGCAACCCGCCCTCTTCGCCGATCCCAAGTACCTCACTCCTACGGCGAAGCCCCGGCGGACCTGCCGAACCCCAGAAATTCGAACCCAGCCGCTACGACCCCATGCTCGACCAGAAGCCCCGCCCTTCAACACACCCTGCCTGGCCCGGTCTGAACAACCTGCAGCGCTATCGCACCTGGTGGAGCGTCGTCACCAAAGCGCGCGATCGCCGAATTCGAACGCGCCTGCAAAGCCCGCCGCCAGGACGCCCGCGACCGCGAGAGGCAAGAGTGGCACGAAGCCCGCATGGCCCGCGAAGAGCGCCGCAAGCAGCGCGACCTCCGCCGCCAGCAGCAGGAGGAAGCCACCAACCGCCGCCGCGAAGCCCGTCACGCGGACCTCGCGGCCAAGGGGCAGGCGGATCTCCGCTTGCGCCAGGCAATGCTAGCCACCCTCCGCCCCGAAGAGTTCGTTTCGCAAAAAGGCGAGGTCGCTCATGCGACGAGTCAATCCGTCCCACATACATGCAACGAATCGGCGACCTCCGCCCACCAAGTTTGCTCCAATCGTCGAGAGGAAGAGATCGCCTAGGAATTTCAAAGGATCGCGACTGCCACCCCTTTCCTTCGAACCAGCCTCCACTCCTCCGTGTTCTCCTGGTGAGACTCGGGAATCGCCCTTGATGCTGATTCGGCAAAGGAAGGCAGTGGCGCCGGTTTCGGGAATGCTCGCGGAACCGGCGATTCATGGGTTCGTTCCGTAACCGGCGCAAGGGTGCGGCGCTTTCCGAACCGGCATCGTACGGACGACCACCGTCACCCATTTTGGGGCGCGACCGACGGCAGGTTCTGTCCGTACAGTTCAGACAAACGTCCGTACTTGTCCGTATCGCAGAAGCGACGTAAGAGACTGGCCAAAATGAAATTAACGACTTTGTCCGTATCTTTCCGCACAAATCTTTTCAATACGGACAGACAAGACTCAGAAGGACATCTTAGATCTTTGGCTAACCCTCCGGTTTCGCCACCTCCGACAAATGTACTTCGCGATCGTGCAAAACATGGTTAAGCAAAGTGATGCTTCCAGTCTCCAGAAAACCTGGAGGCCCGGTACATGGAGGCTGGTTCATGATTTTCCATTTCCTGATAATCGAAGGAAATCATCCGCTCTGGAAAGAACATACCCACTAGATTCCACGCCGGTGGCCAGCCACTGCAGGTGCTGAGTTCGATACACGAGTATCCGAGCGCACAGGAATCCATACAGGAGAAGTAGTGATCTCAGGGGAATCCATGAGTCCGGCGCAAAACTGGCGGCGCATCGGGTAGCAGGTCTCAATTCCATGCCCGCAAACTCCAGATCTCCAGATCCGGTCGATATGAGCAGTAGGCAATTCGGCGTCAACGCAGGCACTGTTCTTTTCAATCAACGCCGGAGCCCGTTCCACGAGCTGTGTGGAATTTCCAACGCGAAAGCGACATCGGCAACACCTGCCCGGCCGTGGACAATCCCAAACCCGGACATGCCCGCAGTCATAGAGATCAACCCAGCAATCAAGGAGAACAGAACCGTGAATCGTAGTCTAGCCGTCCTACTCATGCTGATAGTGGCCACCTCAACGTGGAGCGCCGCCCAGGATGCCTCCCGCATTTCAGAAGTGGAGTTGATGAACCATCTTGTTTCGAAGGTCGATCCCGAGTACCCCTCCATGGCAAAACAAATGAAGCTTGTTGGCAAAGTCGAACTCGATATCTACCTGGACGAAGCCGGCAAAGTGGAGAAGGTGGAATCTGTGAAGGGCAATGCCATCCTGTTTGTTGCTGCCCAGCGCGCCGTAAAACAGTGGAAGTTCAAGCCGGTGAATGTGGGCAGTAGCCCCGGCAAAGTGGTGGCTCGCCTTGGCATCTTGTTCAGCTCATAGAGTTTGTTCAGCTCATAGAGCGTAAACCCGTCACTTCCGCGAGAGGGGTGCGCATGGCCGGGATGGCCGCAACTTCAAGCAGCGTAGCGGGTCGGAGCAACTCTGCTCTCGCGGCGATGCGCCCCTCTCGGGACCAGTGGTGGGCCACTGCACAATTTCGACGACACAATCTTGTCTGCAATCAGCTCAATGCCCATTTAGGGTGAAAATGAACAGCTTGGTCTGGCACCTCCAGCTACAAATTCAGCGCCCAGCCATTTTTGGAACAAAGCCAACTCGGGCGCGCTAGCCGATCACCAGCATGAGGTCTTTGGCATCCACCTGGGTGCCTACGGCAACGTGGCGCTCGAGCACCTTGCCGGCGATGGGGGCATAAACCGTGGTCTGCATCTTCATCGCCTCCATCACCAGCAGCTTGTCGCCCTTTTCGACGTGCTGGTTGAGCTCCACCGCAATGGACGAAACCATGCCTGGAATGGGTGCGCCCACGTGGCCAAGCTGGTTCTGGTCTGCCTTTGGGCGCTGCTCCTGCTTCACCTCCAGGCTCAGGTCACGGACGTCCACTTCGCGCGGCTGTCCGTTCAGCTCGAAGAAGATGGTGCGATGCCCTTCCGGATGCGGGTTACCCACGGTGAGCAGCTTCAGCACCAGGCTCTTGCCCTCCTCCAACTCAATGGTGACCTCTTGCCCGGGCTTCATACCGTAAAAGAACTGGGGCGTGGGCAGCACCTCAAGGCCCGAATAGCGCTGGCGCGTCTTTCTGTAGGCGAGATAGACCTCAGGGTAGAGCAGGTAGCTCAGCACATCGGCACGGGAAGCCTGGATGCTTGTCTTCTTCTCGATTAGGGCACGAGTCTCGTCGAAATTGGCAGGCGGGAGATGCGCGCCGGGGCGGCCCCTCATGGGCTTCGCGCCCTTCAGGATCATCTTGCGAACTTTAGGCGGCCATCCGCCTTCGGGCTCGCCGAGCGAACCCATCAGCATGTCCACCACGGAGTTGGGTAGGGTGAGGTTGTGGTGCTCGTCGAGGCGGGCAAACTCGCTCACCGTCATATCGTGGCTCACCAGGAAGAGGGCAAGGTCGCCCACCACTTTGCTGGACGGGGTTACCTTGACGATGTCGCCAAGCAGCATATTCACGTCCGCGTAGGTGCGGGCAATCCGGGGCCACTTGTCGCCAAGACCCATGCTCTTGGCCTGTTCCTTGAGGTTGGTGAACTGGCCTCCCGGCATCTCATGCAGATACACCTCCGCGGTGCCGGTCTTGAGACCGGTATCGAAGGGGGCATACCATTCCCGGACGGCTTCCCAGTAGTCAGCGGAAAGCTGCAGGGCATCGGGGTCAAGGCCGGTATCGCGTTTCGTGTGGCGCAGCGCGGCAACGATGGAATTCAGGTTGGGCTGGCTGGTGGTGCCGCTCATGGAAGAGATGGCGGCGTCCGCGATATCCACTCCGTCGTCGCTTGCCATCAGTACGCTGGCGGC
The DNA here is from genome assembly GCA_026129915.1 of Bryobacterales bacterium. GTDB lineage: Bacteria > Acidobacteriota > Terriglobia > Bryobacterales > Bryobacteraceae > JACTMJ01. The sequence goes on along the minus strand of JAHCHD010000139.1, from coordinate 7,108 downwards.
GCTGGCTCCGCTGGTGTCGTGGGTATGGAAGTGGATGGGCAGGCCCACCTCTTCACGCAGCGCTTTCACTAGCTGTTTGGCCGCGTAGGGTTTACAAAGACCAGCCATATCCTTGATGGCAAGGATATGCGCGCCCATCTTCTCGAGTTCCTTAGCGAGGCGGACGTAGTAGGCAAGAGGGTACTTGTCACGCTTAGGGTCGAGAACGTCGCCGGTGTAGCAGATGGCAGCTTCGCAGACACTGTTGGTCTTGCGGGTTGCCTCCATGGCTACCTTCATGTTGGGCAGCCAGTTCAATGAGTCGAAGATGCGGAAGATGTCGATGCCCTGGGCGGCGCTTTCGAGGACGAACTCGCGGACGACGTTGTCGGGATAGGCCGTGTATCCCACAGCGTTGGAGGCCCGCAGCAACATTTGGAAACAGATATTGGGGATGGCCTCGCGGAGGCGAGCAAGGCGCTGCCAGGGGTCCTCGTGGAGGAAGCGCAGGCAGACGTCGAAGGTGGCACCGCCCCACATCTCCAGGCTGAAGAGCTGGGGGGTCCGGTGGGCAACGTGATTGGCGATCGCTAGCAGGTCGTGGGTGCGAACGCGGGTGGCGAGCAGCGACTGGTGGGCATCGCGGAAGGTGGTGTCTGTAAGCAGCAGACGCCGCTGCTTCCGCACCCATCCGGCGAAGCCCTCGGGGCCAAGTTTCTGGAGCATCTGGCGCGAGCCTTCCGGGGCGGCTGCACCTAGGTGCTCTGGAAGCGGGGCAGGGACAAAGGACTCGGGTACGGGCCGGCCGGCGACCTGGGGATTCCCATTCACCGTCACTTCGCCCAGGTAAGTAAGCAGTTTGGTGGCACGGTCGCGGCGGGGGCTGAACTTGAAGAGTTCGGGATGCTGCTCAATGAAACCGGTAGTGGCCTCCCCGGCCGCAAAGACGGCGTGGTTAATGACATTCTCAAGGAACGGAATGTTGGTCTTCACGCCGCGGATGCGGAACTCGCGGAGGGCGCGGTCCATCCGCTGGCGGGCTTGGGTGAAGTCACGCCCCCAGGCAGTGGTCTTGACGAGCAGTGAATCGTAGAATGGCGTGATGACGGCCCCGCTGTACGCGGTGCCGCCGTCGAGCCGGATGCCGAATCCGGCTGGCGAACGGTAGGTGTTGATTTTGCCGTAGTCGGGCAGAAACTGGTTGGTGGGATCCTCGGTGGTGATACGGCACTGGATGGCAACACCGCGAAGGGTGATGTCCTGCTGGCTGGTGATACGGATCTCGTCGCTCTCCAAAGCAAAGCCTTGGGCTACGAGAATCTGGCTGCGCACGATATCAATGCCCGTCACCACTTCGGTAACGGTGTGTTCCACCTGGATGCGGGGGTTTACCTCGATGAAGAAGAACTCGCCGGTATCGGCATCCACCAGGAACTCCACCGTGCCGGCATTCACGTAGCCCGCATGCCGGGCAAGTTGCACAGCGGCATCGCAAATGCGGGCGCGCAGCTCTTCGCCGATGGTGATAGCGGGCGCCACCTCCACCACCTTCTGGTGACGGCGCTGGACGGAGCAATCGCGCTCGAATAGGTGGACAACACTTCCGTGCTTGTCGGCCAGAATCTGCACTTCCACGTGGCGCGCGCGACGGATGTAGCGTTCAAGAAACACCGCTCCATTGCCGAATGCCGCAAGCGCCTCGGCGGATGCTTCACGGAGAAGATGGCCGAGATCCTTGGCATTGAGCACAACGCGCATGCCACGTCCGCCGCCTCCGAACGCAGCCTTTACGATGAGGGGAAGCCCAATCTTACGACCGATGGCCTCCGCTTCATCCATATTGGTGATGGCCGATTCAGTGCCAGGGATGATGGGGAGCCCAGCCTGCTGCGCGAGGTTGCGGGCTGCAGTCTTGTCTCCCAGCAGATCCATCAGGCGGGCATCCGGCCCCACAAAGGTGATGCCCGCTCGTTCGCAGGCACGAGGCAGGTCGGGATTCTCCGACAGAAACCCGTAGCCCGGGTGGATGAACTCGACGCCCTTCTCGCGAGCCAGGCTGACGATGCCCTCCACGTCGAGGTAAGCCTGAACAGGCCCCTTCCCTTCCCCCACCAGGTAGGCTTCATCGGCCTTGAACCTGTGAAGCGCCAGACGGTCTTCCTTGGAAAACACCGCGACAGTGCGCATACCAATTTCATTGGCTGCGCGAAGGATGCGAACGGCGATCTCGCCGCGGTTGAGGGCTAACAGTTTCTTCATAGGAGTTCGTGGGTCGAAGTGAACTCCATTTATGATCGCAAACTTCCAGGGAACAATCGGATTTGCTGCATCGTAGGTTATGGTGAAGTTGGAAATTGCGAAGCGGCGGCGCTCCGGGCGCCACCAGCCGGGAGGGAAACATGGAAATGCGCAAACGGCGATTCTGGTTAGCGGCCTCTGTGGCCATCTTGGTGCTGCTGCTGGCCGGCTGCAACCTGGATGACCTGCAGCCGATGTCGAAGTTCTCAGAGGATTTCTCGCAGACTCACGCTCTGAAGCAAGGGGGCGCGATTGAGGTATCCACCCGCAATGGGGCCGTGGAAGTACTGGGCTGGGAGAAGGATTTCGTGGAGATTACCGGCAGCAAGTATGCCAGGACCCAGGAAGAACTCGACCGGGTAGAGGTGAAGATAGCCGCCAGCGAAGATGCGATTTCCATCAAGACGGTGTTCCCAGGGCCCGCCCGTGGTGGCAGTGGGGCTCGCTATGTTATTCGCGCTCCGCATCATGCGCGAGTAACCCTGTTGAATACCTCGAATGGAGCGATCCGAGTGGAAGACGTTGCGCGCGTGGAGAAGCTGGACACCTCGAATGGCTCAATTACAGTGAATCGCTCAAAAGGGCCGCTGGTGGCGGACACTTCCAATGGCGCCATTCGGGTGGCGCAGACCCCGGGTGACCTGCGGCTGGACACCTCGAACGGGCGCATTGAAGCGGATGATGTGGAAGGTACGGTGATCGCGGACACCTCGAACGGCTCCATTCGCGTAACGGTGACCGATCCGCCCCCAGGCGGAGACCTGCGCTTCGACACCAGCAACGGTGCCATTGAGGTGACGGTGAAGCGCTTCGAGCAGAACCCGATGCTGCTAGATTCCTCGAACGGCAGCATCACGCTACGGCTTCCAGAAGGAATTGATGCCGATCTGCACGCGAGCACCAGCAATGGGAACATCCAGACGGATTTCGCGGTGACTACCGTTGGCGAGATCAAGAAGAACGAACTGAAGGGAAAATTGGGAGCAGGCGGCGCGCTTGTGCGAGTCGCCACGTCGAACAGCAGTCTCCGGATTCTGCGGGACTAAGCTAACGCGGGTTGCCGAATTGGCAGGGGTTGCCGAACTGGGCCGCTTAGGTGGCTATGCCGGGGCCGGGGACATCACCCGCTCGATGGCCTGGCTAAGGTCAGTAAGCTGATAGGGCTTATTGAGGACAGGCAGCCCATCGATGCGCGGGAAGGGGCCTTCGGCCAGTTCCGGCAGGTATCCACTGGTGAGCAGGATACGTACGCCAGGGAACTCCTCCTGCAAGCGGCGGGCGCATTCGCGGCCGTCGATGCCCGGCATCATCACGTCCAGGAACACCAAGTCGATGGCGGACTTCATGGAACGGTAGATTTCCAGTGCGCGCTCCCCGTTTTCGGCAACCACCACCCGGTAGCCCAACTGGCTGAGCATCATCTTGGCGACCGTCAGCACAATCTGCTCGTCGTCCACCAGCAGGATGAGGCCGCTGCCTTCGCGAGGATCTTCACCCACCAGTTCCACCGGAGCGATGGTCTCGCGGGCCATCAGAGGCAACAGAATGCGGAAGGTAGTGCCGCTGTTTACCTGGCTTTCCACATCCACCATGCCATTGTGGTTGCGGATGATGCTATAGACCATCGCCAGCCCCATACCGCAGCCCTTGCCGACAGGCTTGGTTGTGAAAAACGGCTCAAAGATCCGCCCGAGGTGTTCCTGGGCAATGCCTTCGCCCGTATCGGTAACCGAGATGCAAACCCAGTCTTCGCCAGGGCTTGCCAGGGGATCGATTCCCTGCAGTTCGGCGCGGCCGACCTTTTCCGCCCGGAAGATCATGTGTCCGCCATTGGCCATCGCGTCACGCGCATTCAGGGCAAGGTTCAACAGGGCCTGATGGAGCTGATTCTGGTCGCCCAACACACAGAGGATTTCCTCGGATGCGTCGAAGTCGATATGGATCGAGCGCGGCAGCGTGTGGGATAGGAAATCCACCAGTTCGTCGATGAGGCTATTGATGGTAACGCGGGAATTCTGCGTCTTGCCCTGGCGGGCGAAGCCAATCAGCTGGCTGGTGAGACGGGTTGCGCGCTCAGCCGCCTTCTGGATAATCTCCGCAGCCTCGAGGGTCTTCTCCGCATCTTTCGGACGGGACTTCAGAAGGTCCGCAAAACCGAGAATTCCCGTCAGCAGATTGTTGAAGTCGTGCGCGATGCCACCAGCCAAAGTCCCAACGGCTTCCATTTTCTGGGCCTGACGCAACTGCGCTTCCAGCAGTTTGCGCTCTGTGACATTGCGCCCGATACCCTGAATGGCAGTTGGCTTGCCGTCCTCAAACAGGAGGCGATTGGAGGTTTCCAGGTAAATGTTGCGACCATCGCGATGACGGATGCTTATCTCGTCGATCGGGCGGTTGTCCCCACCCAGGCGGGATAGCAGGATGCGCTCAATGGCTTCGCGGTCCTCGGGAAAGACCAGGTCGCGCAAGTTCATGTGCAACAGCTCTTCCCGTGAGTAGCCGGTCACCGACTGAAAGGCTTTGTTGGCCGTACGGATATTGCCTTCGATATCCGTGCTGTACATCATGTCGGTGGCGTTCTCAAAGAGTTCGCGGAGGCGGCCCTCATTCTGGCGGCTACGAAACTCCGCCTCACGCAGGGCTGTGATGTCCAGCGCGACACCCACAATGCATTCAGGATCGGCGGATGCCTCCCGGTTGACGGCGGCGTTGACGCGCAGAATGCGGGTTTCCCCTCGGGCACAGCGGGCGCGGACATCAATCTCCATCTTGTCCTCTCGCCCCTGGACGAGGTCAGCGAGGGAATGCCGCAGATACTCCCCATCTTCCTGCGAGAGTATTGACTTACAAATCTCGTCTTGGGCGATCCGGTAGCCATTCGGAAGGCCCAGAATACTTAGGAGGACCGGGTCAAAGACTACCTCGCCGGTGCCCAGTCTCCACTCCCACACACCCACTCGTCCGCATTCCGCGGCAAGGCGATAACGCTCGCTGGTTTGGGCCAGAGACTCCAGCATGTCGCTGCGGCCCCTGGCGTCGCGAAGGACCATCAATACGCCGTCGGTTGTGTTTTGCCCAGGCTGGTAGCGGGGGCCGGCATGCACTTCCCAGGCACCCGCTTCGGCCTGCAGTTCGAGACCTGTGGATCGGCCACGCAGCGCATCCTGAGCCGCCTGCAGCAACACGTGGACGTTATAGGCGCGGGCAAACAGGCGCAACAGAGGCTTATTGAGGGATGCGCCTTCGCTGAGGCCCATCTCCGCAATCACAGCCCCGACGTAGGTATCGCACTCCAACTGCCGGTTGAAACCGAGCACGAGACATTGTTCGGCTGCTTCCACAACACGAAATCCACCAGCCGCGCCTTTCGCGGCGGCGAGGGAACGGGGGGCGGATTGTGTGGCGAGGCCGGTTGCAAGGCCAGCCCATGGGTTTCTCATGGCAGTCGCTCGATCTAAGTGTAAGCTGCTTCCGGTCCTGGAACAACAGGAAGTGGTAGTCCCAGTACGGCCTAGCAGTACGGGAAAAGCAAACTGGCTGACTGGCGAAGGATGGTCCCGCCGGTCAGCCAGAAAGTGCCGTTTCTGTCTCCGCCCTGTGGCGGCGCTTGGGGAATGGCGCCCGCGCTAAAACATGAAGAGTGGCATGGGCGCGGCGGGTTCACCGCCCACCCCCACGGTGGCCTCCTCGGCTTCTCCGATTTGGCGACAGTAGATTCCGTTATCGCTGAGGAAGACCTCCAGTTCAGAGGGACTCGGCAACAATCCCTGGATAAGTTGTTCGGAAAGCGGATCCTCAATGTAGCGCTGCAATGCGCGCCGCAGGGGTCTTGCCCCATAGCTGCGGTCCAAGCAGGTCTTCTCGAGGATATACCGCGCGGCATCTTCGTTCAGCCGGATCCGGATCTGCTTCTCCGAGAGGTTCACGTTGATCTGACCAACGAGCAAAGCAATGATCTTCAGCAAGTCGGCGTCATCGAGCGGCTGGAAGAGGATGACGTCGTCAAGACGATTGAGGAACTCAGGGTTAAAGGCGCGCTTCACTTCGCCCATCACCATATCCTCAACATTCTGCGGCACAGCACCCTCAGACGATGCGGAGAAACCCATTCCCGTTTTCTTCGTCAGGTGGCGAGCCCCCAAGTTGGAGGTCATGATGATGATGGAGTTCTTGAAGTCCACCGTGTTACCGAGACCGTCGGTGAGCTGGCCATCCTCAAAGACCTGCAGCAGGATATTGTAGACATCCGGGTGCGCTTTCTCAATTTCGTCTAACAGGATGACACTGTACGGATTCCGCTTGACGCGTTCGGTAAGCTGGCCGCCCTCTTCATAGCCCACGTAACCCGGAGGCGAGCCGATGAGCTTGCTCACCGAGTGCTTTTCCATGAACTCGGACATATCGAAGCGGATCAGCGACTTTTCGCTGCCAAAAAGGAACTCGGCGAGGGCGCGGGCCACCTCCGTTTTGCCGACACCGGTGGGGCCGAGGAAAAGGAAAGATCCAGAGGGCCGCTTGGGGCTCTTGAGTCCGGCACGGGCGCGACGGATGGCGCGCGAGAGCGCCGAGAGCGCCTTCTCCTGGCTCACAACGCGCTTGTGGAGTTCCTCCTCAATGCGCATCAGCTTGCTAACTTCTTCTTCGCGGATGGCGGTCATGGGCACGCCAGTCCAGCGCGCGACCACATCCTCGATGTCGTCCTTGGTGACGAGGCCGGTGGAGGTATCGTCGAGATTGTACTTCTCGCGAAGGAGCCGCAGATTCTCACGTTCCTTGCGTTCTTCGTCAGAGTAAAAGCGAGCCTTCTCAAACTCGTGGTTAGCGATTGCCG
>JAHCHD010000138.1 GCA_026129915.1 Bryobacterales bacterium | reverse complement strand
AATCCAGCATCCCCGTGAGCACCCTCGATTACTAAGTGCGCCCCGAACGCAACGCCGCGTTGCCAGCCGGCTTCCCGCCGCACCGCAAAAGCCCCAACGGGGCGACGTAGACGTGTTGCCATGGGTGAAGCGCAGCGCAACCCGTGGATGCCAACAAAGCGGCGAAGCCTCCACGGAGCAGGCGCCCATACCGCGCCTGCGACTTCTCCCCCTCGCTTACTATCGACGAAAGCGCCAAATCCCCCCGCCCCGCCGCAGCGCCCACGTACAATCACATGGACTTCCAGTCAATCATCGCCACCAAATCAATCACTTAGCCGACGTAATTGCAGAGTCCAGCCCACCTCGCCCCCATACTGTCAGCGAGTGAGAAACGGAATCCATCAACGGCAGCCACATTCTCTTGCGAATAGCCCGACGCGGCTACACCAATTGGCAATCCGCAAGGCCATGTCGAGAATCGGCGCGATGTCTGTACTTCGATGGAACGCTCAGTCACCACCGCCCACATGCGGCGAAGTCCGCTCCGCGCCTCGTGCGCGCTGGCACCTCTCTAAGAAAGGACTCAGCACCATGGCCCAATCGAGGTCTTGCTCCCGCAACATCGCCAGAAAACCCAACAACCGTTCCGCTGCCTTCGTTTCGCAAAACGCACCGCCTGCCGCGAAGCATCGCGACATCGCCCCCAACTCACAGTCCGCAGCGGGTTACCACGAGCGGGAAGCCGACCCTGACTTCGTTCCGCAAAAACGTGCCACGCCTCCCTTGCCCGACGAGCGCAACGACTGTGACTGTTCCAACGTCAGCCTGAGTTCGTTTCGCAAAACGCTCCGACTGAATCTGGCAGCATTCCGCGGAACCCGGAAATTATCACACAGGAGGCTATCGTCATCCCCGATCCTCAGGCATCGACGTTGGGTCCAAATGGCGAAATCACCCATGGACCTACCTGCCAGGTTCCCCCGTGTGCTCCGGAAACGCCCCGCGTCTAACTGCAGAAGCGGTGGCCTTCGGAACTCAGGCTTAGCTATCAAGCTTAGGCTCGTAACCTATCTCTGTGATCTTCTCGAGAATAGTACTCAGCGAGATCTTGTCGGTTCGGAAGGTAACCACCGCCGATCTTTCTTCCAGACTGACGACAACGCTATCCACACCCATCTTCGTAAGAGAACTGGTGATGCTAGCGGCGCAACCCTCGCAGCTCATTCCGTTCACTGTAATCTTGGCCTGTACAACAGCCGGGCCACCTGGAGTTTGCGCGGGAGTGACCACCTTCAGGGAAGCGGGAGTGGGGTGGGAGAGGCCCCACCAAATTGACCCCGCAGCGAGCAGGGCAATCGCCAGCCCTAGCACGACTACTAACGATTTGCTTTGTGCGGCGCTCAGCCGCTTCGTCTCTTGCATGGTGGATCCCTTCATCGTTTCGCCGCTGCGGCGAAGCCTGGCGCCAGATGGTGCCGCACTTGTTAGATGCGGAAACGAGACTTCAGGCCGCAATGCCATTCTCGCACCTGCACACGGTCTGCCTAAGGGCTGGATTGAGAATTCCCATCCAGTATCGCCTTAGCGGCGGATTGCTGGCGCTGGGTCAACCGTGGCCTGAGTGCCTTAGCCAAGCTGGCTCCGTTGGTACTGCCTTTGCGGGCCGCGCGTTCCGCCCACACGTAGGCACGCACCATGCTTTGCGGAGCGGTTTCGCCATGCAAGTAGTGCCAAGCCAACGTAACCTGGGCTGCCGCATCCCCGGCGACAGCGTAGCCCTGCAGGTCGCGGAAGGCGCGGTCACTGATAGGGGAAGGCGGATTCTCCCAGAATGGGTCAGGACCTGCGGCTTGATGAGAAGGAAGATCTATCGAAGGAGTATTCGCAGATGAGTCGGAATGGGTGGCTGGGAGACCTGTGGCTGGCGGCGCCTGAGTTGGCGTCTGTGCCACGTTGGCCGAAGCCGGCGACGGATCTGGCATCGGGAGTGTCGCGGCAAGGTCGCTGAACGCAGTTTCCAGCATGCGCTGAGCACGGGAGCTTCCAGCTGCAGCTGCCTTTCCGAACCAGCGCGCTGCTTCCTCATAATCGCGTGGAGCTCCGTGGCCGTTGGCCGCCATCACACCCAACGCCAGTTGCGCGTCGCTCAAGTTTTGCTCAGCTGCTTTCTGGTACCAGAAGCGAGCAAGGGTCCAATCCTTGTCTACTCCGTCGCCACGAGCGTAGAGGACGCCGAGATTGTACTGAGCGTCAGCCAACCCCTGCAGCGCCGCCGACTCAAAGTAGTTCGCGGCCACTGTGGCGTTGCGGTCCACGCCCCGGCCCTCGTAGTACAGCAGAGCAAGGCTGTGTTGGGCGGGAGCAACGCCCTGTTCAGCGGCAAGTTGGAGCCAATGCGACGCCTCCCTGGGGTCTACGTCCACGCCTTCCCCACGCAAGTACATGAAACCAAGGCTCACCATCGCGGTGCGGTTTCCGGCTTGGGCGGCGACGCGGAATTCCTTTAGCGCCACGGCGAAGTTCCCCGCGCGGTATGCAGTCAGTCCCTCTTCCAGACCGGCGCGCAAAGGCAGGGCAACCAGCAGCAGTGTCAACAGCAGGGACGCCACACATCGCGAGGACAAGGGAATGACCCAGAGCAACATTCGGCCCATAAAACACAACGCTCTTGCCATGTTTCATTTGATTCTGGCAGGAGCGGCGCCGAGGTTCAATGGGCACCGGCACAAAGACAAGGATTCTTGCGGAGAACATGCCGCTAGGGGAGGACCGATCACCCTACTGGCTGTCGTCGGCGAGCTCTGTCGATACTATCCTCGAATCGGAACTGAACTTCTTGTAGTCACTGTAGATCACCTCCGCCGCACCGCGCAGTTTGGCCAGAAGCGCCAGGCGCGCGTCAAAGTGCACTTCAGTGCGGCGGGGCACCCACACTTCGCCATTCACCAGTTGCTGCTCGAAGTGCATGGTGGATCCTTTCCCCACTCTTGCCAGTACCAAGCCAAAAGTGAGGGTATCCAGCGTTTCCACCTCCGCCTTTAGCCAAATGAACGCAGACTTGTCCACCCAAATGCGCCCGCCCATTTTGGTTAGCCAACTAGTGGGGCGACTAAACGGCTTGAAGCCCGGACGCGGGGTGGCGTGCAGTACCCACGCTTCACGGCCTTCTACGAGTTCTTCGCCGGCAATTTGGAGGTCGAATGCCTTGGGAATGGCACGGAACATGGCCTCGCGTTCTTCCTTTTCCTCCTCGTCCTTGCGCAGGCGCTTCTTGCGCTCTGTGGGCGTTTCATTCTGAAGCTTGGCCACCGCCTTATCCAGCTTCTCCTGTTCTTTACGCTCCTTATCGGGTGGCAATGGTTCGCCATTCTCCATCACCAGGCGCTCATACTCTTTGCCTTCGATCATGGTGACGTCATAGGTCTTGCTTTCCTGATCTTTAACGGTACCCTGCTTATCGAGCTTCCGGAACACGCGGGTTTCCCGCCAAGCGTAGTCTTCGGCGATACGCCAATTGCGCTCGCTCGCCTTCAAGGAGCGTTCCATGATTTCCTGGGCGCTGAGTGGGGAAGCAGGTGACGAAGCGGTGGCGCGCGCGAAGCCGCCGTTCTGGGCCGCAAGGCTGATTGCAACCGACACCAACATCAGGGCCGCAAGGACGCAAAGATCGCCGAATTTCCGCAAGGATCCCCTCATGGTGCTATGACACACTGATTAATGGACGAAAAACCCAGCGGTGGGGTTCTAGTAGATTTCGCAAAAAACCCGCTGGATTGCGTTTCGTCCCGAATCTTCGCCCACGAAAGCTACCTTGATGTGGATAGTAGCAACTGACCTCGATGGCACTTTGCTGAACCACCACGACTATTCGTGGGCGGGAGCACGGAAGGCATTGGATGCGCTGGAAACCAGGGGTGTGCCGGTGGTATTCTGCACCAGCAAGACGCGTGCGGAGGTGGATCAGCTTCGTAGCGAAACCGGCAACCGCCACCCCTTCATCACCGAAAACGGGGGGGCAGTCTACCTGCCGGTCGGGGCTTTTCGTGCGCTCTCAGGGCAGTTTCCGGAAAAGGATGGCTACCTGCTAATTGCCCTGGGTCGTGAATACCAAACTCTTGTGGCAGCGCTTGCTGAGGCGGCAGAGGAGAGCGGATGCACGGTACGCGGCTTCGCCGGAGCAAGTGACTCCGAAGTGGCGGTTTGGTGCGAGTTCAGCGAAGCCGAAGCCGCCCTTGCCAGGCAACGCGAATTTGACGAGCCTTTCCTGCTGGAAGACGGCGATGGAGAATCTCTTGCAGCCGCCATCCGGCGTCGCGGGTTCTGCTCGGTGCGCGGCGGACGCTTCTGGCACATCTTGGGCAACAACGACAAGGGCGCTGCCCTGTGTGCCCTGCGTCGTGCGTACCTCGGCTGCGGAGTGCCGGTGTCGGTGGCTGCGCTGGGCGACAGCCCAAACGACCTGCCTCTGCTTGCGCAGGCGGAGTGGCCAGTGGTGATGCCGAGCCCACGACTGGCGGAGATGCTGGAATCTCTGCCGCATGCACGCGTAGCCCCAATGGCGGGTTCAGCAGGCTGGGGCGCAAGCATGCTGGATGCCATCCCCGCCTGGTTCCGCGGGCTGGAGCAAAGCGACTACCCGCTACGTCATTTCTCGTTCTGAGCGATAGATGCCGGCTTTTCGCTAGTCCGCTGGCCGGTTGGCCGCTTCCCCTTCACCCGCTGCCTGCGCATTCACTTCCTTATGCCAGCGTTCGTAGGTTCCGCGCAATTCAGCCAGCTTTTCCGGATATTCGTAGCTCAGATTGTTGCGCTCGCCGGGGTCGCGGCTGAGGTCAAACAGCAATTCCGAGATGCCAGCCGGTTCGCGCAGCCACTTCCAGTTCCCCTGGCGCACGGCCGCCTGTCGCCGGTTGCTGCGTTCGATGCGCCAGCACAAGCTGCGATCCTGGGGCGGCGATTGCCCGCGTAGCACTGGCAGCAGGTTGATGCCATCGGGAAGTCGTGCGTCCTGGGGAATGGCTGCACCCGCTGCTGATAGGAAGGTAGCGGTGAAATCCATCGTGGCCGCAACCTGCCCAGTGAGGCTACCTGCCGGGATCTGGCCGGGCCAGCGTGCAATCGCCGGCACGCGGATGCCTCCCTCGTAAAGGGTGCCCTTACTGTGAAAGAAGGGACGATTGTCTGAAAGGCGCTCGCCGCCATTGTCGTTGGTAAAGACGGCCAGCGTGTTGTCGGCGAAGCCTTTGCGGCGCAGGGCGTCGAGCACCGCTCCTACCGCCGCGTCCATGCTCTCCGTCATGCGGCGGTAGATCTGGCGGTCACCATCCGTCCAGGTGGCGCCACTGCGCACCTGGTCTGGTCGGTCTGGCTCCTGAAAAGGCCAGTGGACAGCGTTAAAGGGCAGATAGAGAAAGAATGGAGCGTCGCCTTGGCGTTCAATGAAGTCCACGGCTCGCTCTGCCAGCAATTCCGTGAGGTAGCCCTCGCGACGGGTGGGCTCGTCGTCCAGAAACAGGTCGTTGCTCCCGTCTCTGAACTCGTGGCTGTACATATCCGCGTTCCCGCGGAAGATACCGAAGCTCTCGTCGAATCCATGTTTCTTAGGCTGATACGGCGGGAGGGAACCCACATGCCACTTGCCCACGAGGGCGGTGCGATAACCCAGCGGCTTAAGGCTGGATGGCAATAGAGTATGCCGCGGATGGAGGCCGGTGACATTGTTGTTCGCCGGCACCAGCGCCCACTCGAATGCCTTCCCGAAGCGCTGCTGGTAGCGCCCTGTAAGAAAGGCCACGCGAGTGGGGGTACAAACGGGTCCATTTGCATAGCAGTCGCTGAAGCGGGCGCCGGCGGCGGCCATGCCGTCGAGGTGAGGAGTGCGGATGTCGCGGGCGCCATAGCAGCCAAGGTCGGCATAGCCCAAGTCGTCAGACAACATGAACACCATGTTGGGTCGGCGCTGCTGCCCGCGCAGAATCGCGGGAGCAGCCGCCGCACCCGCCAATGATCCAAGAAACTGCCGTCGCCTCACTCACACCTCCCGTTCATGCCGAACCGAATGATAGCACCTCGGGATTCTATCAAAGGTGCCTCCCACAGCATCCCTAGCGGGTTCCATCGGTTGAGGAACACCAGGCAGCCGGAGCGACTGTGACCGGGGTGCGGATGCTATCAAGCCACATAGCCGGTATAGTAACGACGATGCCCTTCAGAAAGCTTGTTCTCGTATTGATGACATTCGCCATCTGGCTTTTTGCCCAGGCTTCGCCCGCGCAATCTCCGCTTCCGGACCTGCGAGTGGAGGCCACTGATGGCGGATCAGTGCTGCATGTAGCGAATCGTCACGCTCAGCCACTTACAGCGTTCCTGATCGAACTCGTAGGCTATCCAGGCAGCTCGTTTTCACTTTGGCACGACGACACTGAGGAGGGGATCGCCGCGGGAACGACCCGTGCATTCCCCATCACGAACATGACCGTCGGGGCCGTCCCGGAATACGTGAAGATGCAGGCTGCCATTTATGCGGACGGGTCAACGGCGGGCACAGCCCAGAAGGCCACGCAACTAGTGGAACGGAGGCTATTCAGCTTGGGGGTTATGCGGGAACTCGTCCAGAAGCTCGAAGCCGCGAGCGCGGCCAACACTCCGAAGGAGGCCTTGGCAGCCAGTCTCAGCCAGTGGTCAGAAGGCCTGCCACAGCCAACACGCAGCAATCGCAATTCGCAGGAGGCTATCAATAACACCGCCGCGCGCGGCATACTGGCGGCGGCCGTTGCACGTTTGGCGCACGGCAGTGTCGACGATGTACTCGAAGAACTCCGAGGCAGAGAGCGCGCGTTGAGAGAGAGCAAGCCTGCGCGTTAGCGCGAGCGCGCACGCCGGCCTTCGATGGCCGCCCGATTGAACCCACTCGCTACACTGAAAGCAAATGCCTTACCGCGCCCTCTTTTTTGATCTTGGAAATGTACTGGTTCCGTTTGACCTCAAGCGTGCCTACGGCGCATTGGAAGCTTGCAGCCCTCTTTCGATTCCAGAGATGGCTGCCCTGCTGCGCTCCAACGGGTTGGTGACCGACTACGAGTGCGGGCGCGTTGGTGACCAGCCATTCTATGAGAACATGCGGGAGTTGCTGAAGCTTAGCTGCGACTACGAAGGGTTCTGCGCCATCTGGAACAGCATTTTTCTGCCTCCGACGCTAGTGCCAGAGAGCCTGCTTGCCATGCTGCGCGAGCGCTACACTCTCTTGCTGCTTTCGAACACGAACGCCATTCACTTTCGCTTCCTGGAGCAGCACTACCCGCACATTGGCCAGTTTCATCACCTCATCCTTTCGCACGAAGCCGGCTCCCAGAAGCCCGATGCTTCCATTTACCGCAAGGCGCTGGAGGTAACTGCGGTGGACCCCGGTGAAGTTTTTTTCACGGACGATCTGCAGCCGAATATCGACGCCGCAAGGGCATTGGGGATGGATGGTGAACAGTTCGTTGGAGTTGCACAACTAGAAGCGCAACTGCAAAAACGCGGAATTCTGAATGGGGCTCTGCGCTGAGGGCAGAGCAAATTGAGCGTCAGGATTTGCTGGTAGCGACCGCGTTCGAGAGCTTAGCCTGCTGGGCTTGTCGAGACGCCTCGCGCTGCTCAGCCATGCTCTGCTCATCAATGGGTTTCAACTCGCGCCAGGTATACATCATGCGTCCCACCACCGTAATGGTGCCAAGCACCGCGATCACCCAAAGCACAGGCGCCATCTTGTTGAAGAGTGCCCCGATGATCATAAGGACCACGCGCTCCGGCCGCTCCATGAAGCCCACTTTGCACTGCGGCAACTCGTTTTCCGCACGGGCGCGGGTGTAGCTGATCATCACGGAAGCCATCATTACAATGGCGGTGAGCACCACGTAGGTGCTGCGATTGGCGTTGCCGTAGTAGACGAGCAGGCCGATCAGCAGCACAAGGTCGCTGTAGCGATCGATGACGGAATCAAAGAACCCTCCGAACCGGGTGACCTGATTCGTGCGGCGGGCGACACGGCCGTCCACCATATCAAAAATGCCTGCGCCGATAATCACCAGGCCGGCCTGCCAGAACCG
This sequence comes from Bryobacterales bacterium, assembly GCA_026129915.1. Classification (GTDB taxonomy): domain Bacteria; phylum Acidobacteriota; class Terriglobia; order Bryobacterales; family Bryobacteraceae; genus JACTMJ01. The sequence continues at coordinate 4,866 of JAHCHD010000138.1, read as the reverse complement.
CCCGGTGCCCAGCAGATAGGCCGCACACCCGTTGATCACCAGACCAAGGAAGGTAAGTACGTTGGGATGGATGCGAGAAAGTGCCAGCGCTTCAACAATACGGACCAGCAGCCAGTTGCAGGTCTTTCCGATCGCGGCGGTATAGGTCATGGCATTCGGACGGCGTGGACTATTCCGTGTCGTGCACCGTTTTCAGAGATAACACTTCCATTTCGCGCACGCCACCGGGGATGCGGATGGTAACCACATCACCAACCTCCTTATTGAGGAGGCTCTTTCCGATGGGGGAGCTGGTGGAGATAAGGCCGTTGTTGACGTTGGTTTCCTCTGACGTTGTAAGGCGGTAGGTCACCTGCTCGTTCTTGTCGAGGTCAAGCAGTTCAACGGTAGATCCCAGCCCGATGCGGTCATGCGGAATCTTGCTCATGTCGATCATCGACAATTCGCCCAAACGCCGTTTAAGCTGGCCTAGCCGCGCGTCAACGAAGGACTGTCGTTCCTTGGCGGCATGATACTCCGCATTCTCGCTCAAGTCGCCGTGGGCTCGCGCCTTGGCAATTTCCTTGGGAAGCTCAGTACGCAACTCGTAGTCAAGTGCGGCGATCTCCGCCCTCAGTTTGTTTTTGACGTCTTCCATGCGGACTCAACGGGTTTGCCCGGAGGCAACCATAATCTTCTATTGTACTCCGGTTAACCCAACGGCAACGAAAAGGCGGCGAGATCCCGCTGCCGGGTCTCGCCGCCGCACGCTTGAACACTGGGAAAGGTCTACTGAATCAGAATCTTGCCTGCACTCGAATCCACGCCGCCAATCTGGATGATGATGTCGCGCTCGCCAGCGGGAATTCCTCCAGGGATCGAGATATTCACCTGGTAGAGCGCGACGAAGCCGGAGGCTAAACCGCTAAACTCCACCGGCACCGGGGTGCCGTTGATGAGCACCGTGGGCGCAGTCTGGGTGGTGAAGAGGCCGCCGGGAGTGGCAGCTCCCGTGGGTGGGTTACCGCCAGCTACCGGACCCAATCCGTTTGCGTAGAGTTCCAATACGTCGCCCGCTTGCACGCGACGGTTTGACCCATGCAACCCAAGGCGCTGCCCGCCGCGGAAGATCTCCGCCGCAATCAGGCGCAGTCCCGTGCCCTCTTCCGTGTATTGGAAGATCCCAGGAGAAAACGTATTCAGCGCCACTTCGCGCACCTCGGTGGAGATGTCGCCCAGATTCACCTTCACCACCGCGCTCGGCTTGCCCGCAAATTCCCACGGAATCTGAAGATTCACCTGCTGGGGACTCACGAACAGCAGCGCGCCGGGTTCGCTGACGGCCCGGTCTCTGCTATCCAATGAGACATTCACGTCTCCCAGCGCGATGGGCAGAGGCACTTGTCCCGCACCAATACTGGCCGACCCCAGGTTCACGCCAAAGATCGAGACCAAGCTGCCAGGCGCCACCGCGCGACCTGACAGGAACCCCGCGCCCTCTACGATGCCGCCTTGGTTTACCACCGGATCGCCGATGGCGCGGAGAGAGAACGTCGCCTTCACGCCTCCAGGGTCGGGGTAAGTAGCTTCAATCATCTGGTTGCCTACATTGGGGCCCAACCGGAAGCGGCCCTCGACGATTCCGTAGTCATCCGTAAGCCCGGAATCCCGCAGGAACGTGGCTCCGCCTTGCACCGATGTCCAAGTAATGGGCACATCCTTAATGGGAAGCCCGCGGCAATCTGTCACCTTTACGGTAAGCGGGCGGGAATAGTCTTCGTTGGCGATGCCGTCACCACCATCGCCTAGCGGAATGATGTTGCACGGCACAAAGTCGCCCGCGAGGTATAGGTAAGGGATCTTGACATCCGGGATATTGTTTGCAGAATCGCCCGTCCCGCGCACAATAATCACGCCGTCGTAGAGGTCAAGCGTCGCAGGCACGTTGCCAGTGAGCCGAAAAACAACGTCGCGGGACTGGCCCGAGGGCACATCAATGGGGCCTGGGAGAGTCCAGACGACAGGGCTGGCCTGATCGATAGAACCAGCATAAGCGTCACGCTCAAAGGTCAATCGTAGCTGGGCATTGAAGTCGTTCTTGATGCGGATGGTGCGAGAGATACCCTGCGCCAGGTTCTGTGGGGTAACCTCACCAAAGTCCAGTGTCTGGGGGCTCATCGTCACCACCGAATCGATGGCCCATGGCGCCTGCACTTCTCCGCCGCCCATGGCGATGTTATATGCCGGTTCCAGGTTGCCGTTTTCGATATTGCGGTCGAATGTGTTCAGATCCTCGCCCGCATTCACAATGGCTGACTTCACCCGATCCGCATCATAGAAGGGTAATGCCTGCGTATCCCAAACCAAGGCAGCGACACCCGCCACCAGCGGCGCCGAGAAACTGGTGCCGCTAAGTACCGTGTATCCGGACGCATCGTAGAGCGCGCTGTTGGGGTCGAAGCTCTGTGTGGCCGTATAGATGTTCTCGCCGACAGCGGTGATCTCCGGCTTGATGATGGGAAAGCCGATGTTCGGGCCACGAGAGCTGAAGGAAGTGAGTACCCCGTCGATTTTGCCGTCGTTGTTCACGTCCTTATTTACATTGCGGTTACGAAGGGCCGGATTAAGCGTGGCCGGGGCAGTGCCGTTGCGCGATCCCAGGTAAGCCAGCAAAGCAGCGCCATCGCTGCTGCCGATGAGCCCTGCCGCGATAGGAACCGCACGCAAACCACCTGGCGTAAACACTTCATTGGATCCGTCGTTGCGATAGAAGACCACTGCTGAGGCGCCGGCTGCGCGCGCGTTCTCTGCCTTGGTGGCAAAGGTACACTGGCCCGATCCGCGCGCCACAAACGCGATCGATCCATTCAGGGAACCCGCGGGAAGCGCCGAGCAGGCGTTGCCATCATTTCCCGTGATTCGCACGTCGATCAGGTTGAGCGCGAGCGGCGCCGCTGGCCGGAAATAGGGATTCATCGAGAGCTGGTAGCTGCCCGGCCCGATGCTTCCGTTAGGGCCTCCGGGAACATCCAGGCTGCGAAACCATTCGTAGGAGTTGATTAGCGCGCCCACGGTGAGCACATCCGGATGGGTGCCCGGACTCTCGATAGTGGCGAAGGTAGGCGTACGGCCTCCGATATCGCCAGAATTGCCGGCCGCGGTAATCACCAGCATCCCGCCCTGCATGGCAAAGCCAGCCACTGCCGCCAGAGGATCGCAAGGCACTCCGGGAGCATTGCCACATTGCACATCGTCCTCCGGCCCCCAATCGGCGGGAACACCGAGCGACAGAACGGCCATGTCCATGCCGTCGTCAAAGGCATCTTCGAGAGCTGTGATGATGACGTCCTCAAAGGCGAAGTCGTTCACCCTGGGAGTGCCAAACACCTTGTAGCTGCCGAGCCAAGCGCCAGGCGCCACACCCGCAATCTGGCCCTGGGGCGAGTTAACCTGGTGGCCTGCGGCGATCATCGCCATCGCGGTTCCGTGGCCGTTGCGATCGCGCGCGCTGTAATCGTCCGGGCGCGTGAACTGGATTTGGAAATCGCTCGATGGGTCTCCTCCCGCGATTCCATCATCGGCCAGCAGGCGCACGTAACTCCGGGCCACAATTACCTTGTTGTTGGTGAAGACCAGATCCGACTGGCTATTCAACTTGGGAAACCCAGCGGGCATGGGCAGCGGGCTATTGGCAAAGGCCGGATGTGCATTGTCGATGCCTGTATCAATGATGCCGATCTTCACGTTATCGCCTGCGCCGTCAATGCCCCCCAACTGGGACCACGTCGTGTTTACCTGGGCGGTTTGCTTGGCTCGTTCGAGGTTCTGTTTCGCCATCCTCATGCGGACCACACCGCCCACCCCGGGCAAACGGCGCAATTGCAGCGCCTGGTCATCCGTAGCCCGAACGAACACCGCATTGGCCAGGTTAAACACTTCTCCAGTAACCGGAATTCCCCGGTCGCGCAGGGTGCGCTTCAGCGCTTCATGCTGAGTGACTGCGGCCACACGACGCTGCTGCGCGGCAGCCGTTCGCAATTCAGAGCGATGCCTGGCGCTACTAGCCAGCGGAGCCTCCAGCATCAGGACTGCGTAGCGCTCTCCGCGAACGACGGGCTGGGCGAACGCACTGCCCACCAGGGCACACAAGACAATAAGGACGAGATGAGGTTTCAGCATTGGGGTTTTCCAGAAAAAAGATCAAGTCTGCACAGGGCCGGATAAAAGATTGAGTAGACAGGAGTTATGGAGCTTTGGTATCCTAACGATAGGGAAACTTCATGCCTCCAAAACTTCCTTTTCAGGTCGGCTCGCAGGTGGAGCATGCCCGCTTCGGGCTGGGCGCGGTGACATCCATCAGTGAAGAACGTGTCTCGATCAAATGGGACGAGCATGGCGAAAAGACGTTTGTCACCTCGATCGCCGTGCCGCATTTGAAGAAGAGTGATCGCGATCCACCTCCCGATAAGGCGAAGGCAAGGAAGCGTAGCGCAACCGCGTCTTCCACAGCAAAGAAGCCAGCCAAGAAAAAGGCCAAATCAGAAGCAGTGGAAGCACCGGCAGAATAGGTTCGATAGTCATTTAGAGGGCTCCCGCCCTTATGGCTGTCCTCTTGCGAGAGAACACCCTGCTCCGAGGTACGCGATCACCGTTAGGAGCGTTTCGCTTAGTTTATCGTTTCTAGGGCCGTCCTGATTGTGGGCCGGCCCTTTTTCATTGAGTCCAGGCACCGTGGGGGAAACCCATTGCCTGCACGACCCTCTGCTGCTATACGCGTAAGACCTTGTCGCACGGGCTTACGTGTGCGCGTTATCCCCTGCAGTTCCCCGAACCACGCGTAAAGTTGCGCCTCCGAGTTGCAGAGACCTGCTAGCGAGCCGGTGTGCC
>JAHCHD010000137.1 GCA_026129915.1 Bryobacterales bacterium | reverse complement strand
GACGCGGTGGACTCCCCGTGGCTGCGGGTGATTCTGGACGTGGGCAGCCTGCGCCAAAGGGATGTATATCAGGAGGTTGCTGCCCTGATGCCGTACGCGGTTTCCTGGCAACTGAAAGAGAACGTCTGGTTCGGCGACAAGGAAACACCCATTGACCTCAAGCGCCTGAAAGAGGTGATGGGTACGGCGGGCTACCGGGGGTTCCTGCCCATTGAAACCCTGGGCGCTGGTGACCCCCGCGTGAAAGTGGCGGGCTTTCTGAAGCAAGTGCGGGCAGTGTTCGGCGCGTAGCTGTCATCCGGTGGCATCGCGGACGACGGCCACGTTGATGGCTACGGCAGAAGTAGCCATCGGGGCGCCCACGGCAGGAGGCACCGCGGTAGGATACTCACATGCTTGCTGCAACCAATTGCCTCACCCGACGCTCTGTGCTGGCAAGCCTGCTCGCTGCCCCGGCTGCTCCCCTGTGCGCACAACTCTCTGTTGGCCTGCAACAGCGCCTCGCGGCAGCCATTGACCGCATCGCCATCGTAAATACCCACGAGCATACGATCGAAGAAGCAGACCGGCTTTCGGCCCCCCGCGACCCCTTCCTGCTAGTGGGCCACTACCTGATAAACGACCTGGTGGCAGCCGGATTGCCTGCTGACGATGCCGTGAAGCTTGCTAGCGCTGAGTCGCCGATGGAGGAGCGCTGGAAGCTGTTTGCCCCCTGGTGGGAGCGCTGCCGCTTCACCGGATATGCGCAGGCCTTCCGGATTGCGCTTGCTGACCTCTACGGCGTTTCCGAGGTGTCGCTTCGTGGCATGGAGTCTGCGCGAGAGCAGATGCAGCAGCTCAGTGCGGGCTTCTACCGGGAAGTGCTACAACGGCGGGCGCACATTGCATATTCCGTTCTGGACGATTATTGGAATGGCGAGCCCACCCGACCCGACCCCGCACTGTTTGTACTTGCCCGCAAATTCGACTGGTTCGTTGCCCCCAACTCTCGCCCTGACCTTGAGCGGATGGGCGAAGTAACTGGAGTCGAGGTGAACTCGCTCGCCGCGTTAAAGCGTGCGTTGGATATCCGCATTGACCAGAATCTGAAGGTGGGAATGGTGACCATCAAGAGCACCATCGCCTACCAGCGCAGCCTGGAGTTTCTTCCCGCTTCCGAAGCGGATGCGTCGCGGGATTTCGTGCGGCTGCTGGCACTGCGGCAGCGGCGCACCGCCCGACCGGAAGATGCAACGGAACGGCCATTCCGTGCACTCGAAGATCACATGTTCCACCGCCTTCTGGCAGTGGCCGAAGAGCGCGGACTCCCCATTCAAATCCACACTGGTATGCAGGCAGGGAATAGTAACCACGCGCCGAACACTCGGGCGTCATTGCTGACGCCATGCATCCGGCGCTATCCGCGGCTCCGGTTCGATCTGTTCCACATCGGCTTTCCCTGGACTGGTGACGTGCTGGCCCTAGCCAAGATGTTTCCGAACGTGAGCGTAGATTTCTGCTGGGCTTGGGTGATGTCGCCCTCGCTCGCGCGCCGCGCCCTGCGGGAAATGCTCGACGCGCTGCCGTATTCGAAGATCCTTGGCTTCGGTGGCGACTACAGGTATGCGGAACTAAGCTACGGTCACGCAAAGATGGCCCGGGCAAATATCACCCGTGTGCTCGCTGAGATGGCCCAAGACGGGGCCTTCAGCGAGGAGCAAGCGGTGGAAGTTGCACAGGCCATTCTGGCGGATAACGCCGCGCGTCTGTTCCCACGGGTAGCCTAGAGTGGCGCCCGGTTGCGGCGCCGGGGTAGCGCTTTTCGCAAAACCCCGATAGAATCGCCCGAACAGGGGAAGGGATCTCCGAACAGGGAAGAGTACCGGTTGAAGTTCACGGAGACGTTGTCATGCTTCGCATCATCATCCTGCTTGTTACTATCCTGCTGTGCCTGCCCGCGCAGGAAACACGAACCGTTCTGGTGACCGGATTGCCAGCGGAAGAGATCGCCCAACTGCGTGCGGTGGCGCCGGCGAATGTGCGAATTGCCACGACAGATTCGGCGTCTTTCCTTCGCGACCTTGCCGAGGCGGATGCATTGATTGGCGGTGTGAATCGCCAGACCTTTCCCGCGGCGCGGAAACTGAAGTGGATCCAGACCCTGAGCGCGGGCGTGGAGAACGTGTTGTTTCCCGAATTAGTGGCAAGCGATGTGGTGTTGACGAACGCGAAGATCGTAATGGGTCCGAACATCGCTGACCATGCATTCGCGTTGTTGCTGACGATAACCCGCAAGCTCAACATCGCCATCGCCGACCAGAAGGACGAATCATGGCACCGCGGAACCTACACGGATCAATTGATTGAACTAGATGGCAAGACGGCGCTGATTATCGGGATGGGCGGGATCGGCATGCAGATCGCACAACGAGCCAAGGGCTTCGGCATGCGCGTGGTTGGCGTGGATCCCAAGGACATCCCGCTTTCCCTTCTGGTGGACGAAGTTGTCCAGCCAGACCGCCTCGACGAAGTGTTACCCGCAGCTGACGTGGTGTTTGTGGCCGCTCCGCTCACAACGGCCTCCCGCGGCATGATGGGGCCTGCCCAGTTTGACCGGATGAAGCAGGGATCGTACTTTATCGCCGTCTCGCGTGGCGGATTGTATCAAACACCCGCGCTGGTGAAGGCCCTCGACAGCGGGCGGCTGGGAGGGGCTGGGCTGGACGTGACGGATCCCGAACCCCTGCCGACGGGCAGTGCCCTGTGGAAGTTCAACAACGTGGTAATTACTCCGCACGTGGCTGGGCAGGGCGACGGTATGCCCTCACGCCGTTTGGAAGTCATCAAGGAAAATGTGAAGCGTTTCGGAGAGGGGCGTCCGTTGCTGAACGTCGTGAACAAGCAGGCGGGCTACTGAAGAAGGAAAAGGGGACAAGAATGAACCGAAGAGAAATGCTTGCCGCTTCGCTGGCAGCAGGAAGCGCGGGCGCGGTGCAGGCTCAGGCGCAAGCGCAAAGCCAGGAAGCGTCCGCCTGGGAGAATCCGGTTCGCATGGCGCTGCGCGCCGGCGAGGCTGTCGTGGGAGCCACCATTACCGTGGCCAGTCCGGATGTTGCCGCACGCGCTGCAAGCCTGGGCTTCGATTTCCTGTGGATTGAGATGGAGCATAGCCCGATTACGCTGGAAACCGCGCGGAACATGATTCTGGCAACCCGCGGCTTGCCGGGGGTTCCCTTTATCCGGGTTCCCTTCAATGAGATTTGGCTGGCCAAACGGGCACTCGATATCGGCGCGCTGGGCGTGATCTTCCCATTTACCTCCACGCCGGAGTTGGCCAGGCAGGCCGTGGCAGCGTGCAAGTATCCGCCCGCGGGCAGACGCGGTGCAGGCCCGGGCTTGGCGACATTGCGCTGGCCAGCGCCAGAAGGCTATTCCAACTTCTCTGACCGGAATGCGATGGTGGTGACCATCATTGAGGAAAAGCAGGCCGTGGAGAACATTGATGCGATCACCGCGGTGCCCGGCATTGATGTGGTGTTCATCGGGGTGAACGATCTATCCTACTCCTATGGCCATCGTGGACGGCAGGATGTGGCTGAGGTCCAGGATGCCATCCGTCGCGTGGTAGCGGCCTGTCGCAAGAACAATCTGCCGGTGGGCCGCCCCGGAGGCGCTACGGATATCCCGCAGCTTCGCGAACAAGGCTTTTCGTTCTTCCAAGCAGCGAGCGAGCTGAACTTGATGGTGGCGGGGGCGGCGCCCATCCTAAGCGCGGCCGGAAAGAAAACGCCCGATATGAAATACCGGCCGTTCTACTAGGCTGCCGTGCTAGTGCCGCGCGCGTTCAGCGAGGCGCATGCGCGCGGTCCATCGCAGATACCGCAGCATCGATTCGCGGCGTGTCCAGACAAAACGCAAAAAGGCACCGGGGCTGAGCGATTCAGCCGGAATGCCGGAATACGTTTCGATGCGCCAACATAAATAGGGGCTGGCCCAAGGGCGCAGCCTGTAACCGCGCGACGAAATCCAAAGAAACCGGAGAATTCTCCACATGCCGGGTATCCAAGTAACCGGTTACTTCTTAAACGAAGCCGAACCGGGCTGGCCGGGGGTTGTCGTTGGCGTCAGCGAGGGAGAGTCAGGGCTTCCAGGCAGGTCCTGGCCTTTGGGACTCGCATAGTAGCCTGTGCGCGTCCGCACGGTCAAACCCCGCCCCTTCGCCCTAACCTCAATGCGGCGGAAACCTCCGTCCAGCGCTTCATTGGTGGGCGTGTACCCCAGCACATACTGATTGCGAATATCGTGTGCCACCTGCTTGGCCACCTCGTCCACATCCGCAACAGCTCCGGGAAAGTAGGCCTGTCCACCGGTTGCCTTGGTAAGCGCTTCCAGCGCTCGTTCCGCCCGCTTCGCCTCGCGCCGTTCTTCTTCGTTCAGCAACCCAATAGAGTAAACCAGCACTTCCGATTGCTGGGCGCGCTGCACAAGTTTCTCAAGTGTGATGGCGCTGGCATTGTCGTTGCCATCGGTAACGACCAACAGCACCTTCTTGTCCTTGCGACTTTTCTCGCGCATGTAGTCGATAGCAGCACTGATCGCGTCGCGCATCGCAGTGCCACCCCGGGAATCCAACTGCCCAATCCCTTCCTCGAGCTTCTTGCGGTCGTTGGTCATCGTGACATCAAGGTAGAGGTCGTCGTTGAAGTTCACGACGAACACTTCATCGTCTCGCGTCGAACTGCCCACGAGAGCGACCACGGCGGCTTCCACCTGCTTACGCTTGTCGCGCATACTGCCGCTGTTATCCACAATCAGACCCATAGAGACGGGAATATCCTCTCGGCGGAACAGGCGAAGAGGCTGCTCCTGCTTTTCTTCAAGCACCGTAAACGCGGACTGGTCCAGGTCAGTCACCAGGTTGCCTCGCCGGTCCACCACGCTGGCATGAAGCAATACCAGGCGCGTATCGGCGCGAAAGACCGGATCGCTTGATTGCGCAAAGGAAATGGTTGCTCCCATCAGCAGGGCAACCAAGGTGAGCAGCGCGGCATGTAGCTTATGGGTCATGAAAATCAGCCAGTTCCGTCGTGGGGCCGGAGCCTATTGCGTGGGCGCGTAGTAGCCAGGCCTCCAATAGGCTTTCAGCTTCGGCAAGCCTCGCGGTTGCACCAGTTCCACTTTCACCTTTCGGTACTTTCCGTCGCGCGAAGTGTTGCTGGGAGCATACCCGATTACATACTGATTTCGCAGCTGAATGCCAATCTTGGCAGCCACATCGGGAAGTTCGTTCACACTGTTGATGGTATAACTGCGGCCCCCGGTTTGCTCACTGATCTCGTTCAGCAAGCCCGGGCCTCGCATTTCCTCGGCCGTCGAACCGTAGGCATCGAAAATCCCCACCGTATAAATCTGTACGTCCGCTTCTTTCACCAGGTTGCGAATCTCAGTGGTGGTGTAGCGGCTGGAGTTATCAGCCCCATCGGAGATCACGAGAAGTGCTTTGCGGGGGTTCTTCGCCTTCTTCATTTCGCTTAGGGCAAGATAGATTGCGTCCAGCAGCGCGGTGCGCCCCTTGGCCTGAGCGAAGGTAAGCCGGTTCTGGATGTCGCCCACCTCGTGCGTGAAGGCTTGGGCGAGCGTGGGACGGTCGTTAAACTGCACCAGGAAGAACTCGTCTTCAGGATTGGAGGTCTTGAAGAACTGGGCAGCGGCTTCGCGCGACTTCTGCAGCTTATTGCTCATGCTGCCGCTGGAATCGAAAACCATTCCCACGGAAAGAGGCGAATCTTCACTCGCGAAGTGGACGATATCCTGCTCCTTGTCGGCCTCTACCACCCGGAAGTGCTCGCTTTCAAGACCCGTCACGAAGCGGTTCATTGGGTCGGTAACCGTCACAGGAATCAGCACTAACTGGGTATCAACACGGATGTTGCTTTGGCGGTCGAGCTCGGGTATGACGGCCAGGCGCTCCGGGCTTACAGTGGTGCGCACAGGTTGGGCGTGCAGCGAGGAGGCCAGCAGCAGCAGGCCCAGGAGACCGAAGCAGAATGCAAAAACTCGCATGGGAACCGGCTCGCTGGCCCATGGGGTGGGCGGCTTTTGATTGGAGTATAACATGTTGCCGCTCATGGTATGATCGAACGTGCCTGACGCAGTTTTAGGGATAATCCCCGCCCGGTACGCCTCCACCCGCTTCCCTGGAAAAGCTCTCGCCTCAATTGCCGGGAAACCGATGATCCAGCATGTGTATGAGCGCGCGATGCAATGCACCCGTTTGCAGAAGGTGGTGATTGCCACCGACGACGAGCGCATTGCGCTGGCAGCAGCAGGATTCGGCGCACCCTGTCAGATGACCCGCGCGGATCACCTATCCGGTACGGACCGCGTTGCGGAAGTTGCCTCCTCTAACCCGGCCATCATGGTGGTGAACATCCAGGGCGACGAGCCTCTTATAGATATCAACGCAATTGAAGCCGCCATCGTTGCGCTGGAATGCGCACCCACCTGTGAGATGTCCACTCTTTGCCGGGCGATTGAAGATCCGGCGGAACTCGACAGTCCCAACGTGGTGAAAGTGGTTCGTGGCCTCAGCGGGGAAGCCATGTATTTTTCCCGCCACTCCATCCCCTTTGTGCGAGGCGAACAGACCATGCGAATGAAACACATCGGGCTCTATGTCTACCGCCGCGAATTTCTCCTTAAGTACTCAGCGCTGCCGGTGGGCCCCCTCGAAAGAGCGGAATGCCTCGAACAGTTGCGAGCGCTCGAAAACGGCTACCGCATCGCCGTGGCGGAAACAGGATACGATTCCATTGGGGTGGATACCCCGGAAGATTTGACGCGCATCCGCGCGTGGGTGGAAGCTCGCATGCAGAGGAATTAACCAGCGAGGAATTACTGCAGGGATTCGGGAGACATGGCCAAATTTATTTTCGTTACGGGTGGAGTGGTTTCATCGCTGGGCAAGGGCATTGCCGCTGCTTCGCTGGGCTGTCTGTTGGAAAGACGCGGTTTGAAGGTAACTCTCCAGAAGTTTGACCCATACCTGAATGTCGACCCCGGCACCATGAGCCCTTTCCAGCACGGCGAGGTGTTCGTCACCGATGACGGGGCGGAAACTGACCTCGACCTCGGCCACTACGAACGCTTCACCCATGCACACCTCACACGGCTGAACAACCTCACCAGCGGTCGCATCTACGAATCCATCATTCAGAAGGAGCGCCGCGGAGACTACCTGGGCAAGACGGTGCAGGTGATCCCGCACGTCACCGATGAGATCAAGGCAGCCGCCCGCCGGCTGGCTGCGGACCACGACATCGTGATCGCTGAAATTGGCGGAACGGTAGGCGACATCGAGTCCCTGCCATTCCTGGAAGCCATTCGCCAGATGCGGCACGAGTTGGGCCGCGAGAACACGCTCTTCGTTCACGTCACACTGGTGCCGTGGATCGCCGCGGCTCACGAACTGAAAACGAAACCCACTCAGCACAGCGTGAAGGAGTTGCGCGCGATCGGTATTCAACCGGACCTCCTACTCTGCCGGTCAGAGCGATTTCTGCCCGATGAAGTGCGGCAGAAGATCGCCCTGTTCTGCGACGTGGACCCCGATGCGGTTATCACCGCCAGCGATGTTGCCTCAGTCTACGAGGTCCCATTGGTGTTCGCCCAGCAGAATGTTGACCGTACGGTGCTGCGTCTGATGCATCTCGACGTCCCCGAAGCCGACATGGCGAGCTGGCGCGAGATGGTGGAGCGGATGAAGAATCCGGTGGACCAGGTGGATATTGGGCTGGTGGGCAAGTACGTGGAGTATGAGGACTCCTACAAGAGCCTTAAGGAGGCGCTCTTGCACGGCGGCTTGGCTCACAATCTGAAGGTAAACATCCACTGGGTGGAAGCCGAAGAACTAGTGGATCAGAAAAGCGCCCAGAAGGCTCTTTCCCAGATGGATGCAGTGTTGGTGCCGGGCGGATTCGGCAAGCGAGGGATTGCCGGCATGTTGGAGGCTATCCGTTGCGCCCGCGAGAATGACATCCCCTATTTCGGCATTTGCCTGGGAATGCAAACCATGGTGATCGAATTTGCCCGCAACGTGTGCGGCATCGCCGATGCCGATTCCACTGAATTCGAGCCGGCCACGCCCAACCGGGTGATCTACAAGCTGCGCGAGCTGCGCGGCGTGGACGAACTTGGTGGCACGATGCGGCTGGGAGCCTATCCCTGCGCACTCGCTCCAGGCAGCCAGGCCCGCACCGCCTATGACGCTGAAATTATCAGTGAACGGCACCGCCATCGCTACGAATTCAATCGGAAGTTTGAAGAAGTTCTCACTACCCACGGGCTGCGCATCACAGGTGAGACACCCGGTGATCGCACCTACGTGGAGATTTGTGAATTGCCGGAACACCGCTGGTTCTTGGGATGCCAGTTTCATCCGGAGTTCAAATCGAAGCCGCTGGAACCACATCCCTTGTTTTCCAGCTTCATCGGCGCCGCGTATAAGTACCGCCGCCTGCGGGTAGCGCCCCTCTCCGGCGATGCCGAGGAGTATTCCCATGTCAATCGTAGTTGAAGCCGGCAGTAGCCCTGCCCATGCCGTCCGCTTTGCCCAAGGAGAGCCTATCGCTTTCATCTGTGGGCCCTGTGTGATTGAAAGTGACGAACACGTGAGTTTCCTGGCCGGGGAACTGCGCCGCCTGCTTGGCCCTTTCGTGTTCAAGGCGTCATTCGACAAAGCCAATCGCAGCAGCATCAGCGCTTATCGCGGGCCAGGCCTGGAAGCCGGAATGCGGATTCTGCGAAGACTGCGCGAGCAAGGCTATCCCGTGCTCACGGATATTCATGAACCAGAGCAAGCAGCTCTGGTGGGGGATGCCGTGGACATCATCCAGATCCCCGCATTCCTCTGCCGGCAAACGGATCTGCTTGTGGAAGCAGGACGCACGGGACGCATCGTCAACATCAAGAAGGGCCAGTTTGTGTCGCCTAAGGACTTCCTGCTTGCCGCGGAGAAGGTGGCATCCACCGGAAACAACAAGATTCTGCTCACCGAACGCGGATCGTCCTTCGGCTACACCAATCTGGTTGTGGACATGCGCGGGCTGCAAATTATGCGGAGTTCAGGCTATCCCGTGATCTTTGACGCCACCCACAGCGTGCAGTTGCCTGGCGGCGGGGGCGACCGCTCAGTGGGGCAGCCTGAGTTCATCGAGACCCTTGCTCGCGCCGCCGTGGCGACCGGCATTGAGGGATTATTCCTGGAAGTGCACGAAGCGCCGGAGTTAGCACTTTCCGATGGCCCAAACTCAATGCGCCTGGATGCACTCCCCACGCTTGTCCAGCGTTTGCGGACGCTGGACCAATGCGTGAAGTCGCCCGGATTCTAGTTGCTGCCCATTTCCCTAGCGCGCGTAGCCGTCTCGCGCCATACGCTTCCCTGACTGCTTGTAAGCCTCCGCAGGCAGGTCGCTAACGCCACTGCCGTCAATCCAGCGGTTGTAGAAATTGAACAGCGCACACACACTAATGGCGTCGTAGATGGCTTCGTCGGTGAAGCCGTGCTGGTGCAGCAGCGCGATATCCGCGTCGCTCACCTGCGCGCATTGGTGGTTCATCTTCTGCACGAACCGCAAGAGTGCCTTGTCTGCCTCAGGGAACGCAGAGGACTCGAGGTCGCGAATTGCACCCCACACCAGTTCCTCATCGCCAAGCAATTCCACCGCGACCGCGGCGTGACTGCCCAGTCAAAACAAGCAGTGGTTACCGGCCGAGGTGAGGGCCGCTATGAGTTCGCGCATGCCTGGGCTAAGCGGGGATGGACCGCGCATTACCGATTGCGTGAACATGGCCAGATGCTTGGTGGCCTCCGGCTTATAGGCAAACATGTGGAGAATCTGCGGCACGGGAGCTCCCACGCTCTTCATGAAGCGCGCCGCGTCTGCGAACGGTCCGCTTGCTCCCGGGTTTTCCTCCACCGATTCCAGATACATCGGATGCATCTTCGCATTCTGTACGATTGCGGCAGGTATTGAAATACGGGAAAGCAATTAGCAGGATCTAATTATTCCGGAGTCGCCCTTACCAGTTGGTCAGCGAGCCATCGCGTCGGAAGAGCAGCGGAATGGGCTTCGAACCTTCTGTGATTTCGGCTTGCAGCGTGAGGCCCTCAGGGCGGAACGTGACGCCCAAACCAGGACGCTGGTTGGGCCACATTTTGCCCTCGCGGCAGTCGTAGCAATCTGGCAGATAAGCGTGGCGCTGGCTGCCGTCGCCAGTCATCTCCATCAGGACCGTACCCGAAAACGCCCCGCAGCAATGCACCAGCGCGGCCTCGGCAATTGGTCCCGTGAAGTGCGGGATCAGCCCCACGTAGTGTGTTTCGCATAGGGCGGCGATCTTCATAAACTCGGTGATGCCTCCGCAGTTGGGGATACTCACCCGGCTGAAGTCGATCAGATGGTTTTCCACCAGCACATTCAATTCCCAGCGGTCGCCGAAGTGCTCACCCACGGCGATTGGCACCTTCACCATGGGGCGGAGGGTGCGGTAAACCTCCGGATTCTCTGACCGCACAAGATCTTCGACGAAGTACGGGTCAAGCTCTTCGATGAGTGTGGATAGCCGCACCGCCTGCGGAAAGTCATAGCGGGTGTGGTAGTCAATGGCCCAATCGCCATCTGGACCCACCCCCTCGCGGATCTGCTTGCAGTTCTCCACGGTCTTGGAAACACTCTCGCGGACATCCATCGCGCGGCCACGCCCTCCGTCAGCGGCCGAGGTGCGAAACGCTCGGAACCCGAAGTCGATGCAGGCGCGGGCAGTGTCACGCAGAGTTGCCTTTCCAGGAAAGCCGGTGGAATAGCACTCTACGTGCGTGCGGGTAAGTCCTCCAAGCAGGGTGTGCACAGGCACGTCCAGCGCCTTTCCCTTAAGGTCCCAGAGCGCCATGTCGAGGGCACCCAGCGCGTGGATTTTTTCTCGCCCCGGCGGATAGAAGCGGCCGCGGTAGATCAACTGCCAAAGGTGCTCAATGCGCAGAGGGTCTTCGCCGATCAACATCTCCGCACATTCGCGGATGGTGTCGGGGGATCCACCCTCTCCAATCCCCAGCAGTCCGGTGTCTGTTTCCACCGTCACCACATCGAAGCTCTGGTTGAACATAGGACGCGAGGCAGGGGATCGGTAGTGCCGCACTCGTGTGATTCTGGCCTCCTTTAGCGCTGCGTCGGCATGCTGCAGTAGCAAGCCGGCAGAGCCCCCGGATACTGCCGTGAGGAAATGTCGTCGGGATAGCATTGGGTGACCTCCTGCGCGAATTGCGGGTGAACTCGCTTGCCCACGATTCTATGCCCTGCACTGCAATGTCGTGCAACCCGGTACCCTCGACCGGCGTGCTGGCTGGCACGTGTTGGCTGGCCAGTGCCTACCCATATGGGGCTTCCATATAATGGGTGCGATGAAACGCTTCCTTGCATTCGATCTTGGCGCCGAAAGTGGCCGTGCCATCCTTGGAATACTCACCGGAGGAAATCTTGCGCTGCGCGAACTCCACCGGTTTCCCAACACGCCCGTGCGCCTGCCGCAAGGGCTATTCTGGGACACCTTCCGGCTCTTTCAAGAGATTGAGGAGGGGATCCGCATCGCCTGCAGGGATGGCTCGGTGATCAGCGGCATCGGAGTGGATACCTGGGGCGTGGATTTTGGACTGCTGGGGGAAGATGGCACGCTGGTGGAGAATCCCCGCTGTTATCGCGACGCGCGCACCAACGGCATCCTGGAGGCGGCGTTTGAAGTGATGCCTCGCGAGGCGCTCTATCGCCGCACGGGCACCCAGTTTCTGCAATTCAACTCGCTCTTTCAGCTCTATGCCATGAAACGGCAGAATGCCTCCGCCCTTCCATCGGCGGCGCAACTGCTTCACATTCCGGACCTGCTGAATTTCTGGCTTACCGGGAGAGCCGTGTCTGAGCGCACCATCGCCAGCACCTCGCAGTTCTATAACCCGTCCACTCATTCCTGGGACAGCGAACTTTTGGAGATATTCGGATTGGACCCTCGGATTCTGGGTGAGTTAGTGGAGCCGGGAGCGTTGCTGGGTCCGCTGCTGCCCGCTGTAGCGGAGTATGCGCGCGCCAGCCAGGAGATCCAAGTATACGCCAGCGCCGGGCACGACACGGCGTGCGCGGTGGCTGCTGCCCCAGCGGTGCCAGGCAGAAACTGGTGCTACATCTCTTCGGGAACTTGGTCTCTGATGGGCGCGGAACTGGAAGATCCCGTGATGGACGACAGGGCACTGGCACACACCTTCACCAACGAAGTGGGCGTCAGCGGCAGTATCCGCTTCCTGAAGAACATCATGGGTTTGTGGCTACTGCAGGAATGCCGCCGGGCCTGGGCCGCCGACGGCAAAGACTACACCTACGACGAACTCGTGATTGCCGCTCTTTCCGCCCCGCCCTTCCAGGCAGTAGTGGACCCCGACGCCTTTCTGGCTCCGGGCAATATGCCCGAGAAGATCCAGGACTATTGCCGCCGCACCGGTCAGAAGGTGCCCACTGGTCCGGAACACATTACTCGGGTGATCTTTGAGAGCCTCGCCGTCTGCTACCGCAAGGTGCTGATGGATTTGGAAGAGACGCTGGACCGACAGATGGAAGTGATCCACATTGTGGGGGGTGGTTCCCGAAACTCGGTGCTCAACCAGTTTGTGGCGGATGCAACCGGGCGTACAGTGGTTGCCGGTCCCGCCGAAGCCACCGCCATCGGCAACGTACTGGTGCAAGCCATGGGCAGCGGCTTGCTTGAAAGCCACCAAAAGGCGCGTGAAGTGGTGCGAAACTCTTTCGAGGTGAAGCACTTCGAGCCAAAGAATAACGCAGGTTGGGAACACGCTTATGCGACCTTCCGCCAGCTTACCGCGAGGTAAGCACACGAGGCCCTGATACCAGAAGCAAGAAAAGAGAAACGCGGCCACCCAATACGGG
>JAHCHD010000136.1 GCA_026129915.1 Bryobacterales bacterium | reverse complement strand
TGGATACGGAACGAACCCCGGGACAGTGAACCTAAACTGCACCAAAGGTGGTTGGAATCGCCAGGCAAGGTGTGCATTGGGGAAATTACGGAAGAACCTTGGCGCCGAAGGCCCGCTTGCTACAATCTCCCTGATTGCCTGCAGGTTAGCGGTATCGGGAGTCTGGTTTGGGGAGGTTGTATGTGGAAGGGTTGTCTTGTGCTGTTGGGTGTCCTGGTAGTCGCCCTGTATTGGGAGCACCAGATGGTGACCGCATCGAATATACCGAATACCTGGATCGTGGTGGGGCTGCTGGCCGGCAGCGTGACGGCGACAGTAGGGGGACTTCAGGGTGTGATTGCGGCGTTGCGGACAAGACTCAATCCCGAGACTGAGGTGGGCAACTGGCAGGATGGACAGAAGGTCCGGGTGGGCGGTGTGGTGCAGCCCAAGGGCGCTGCGCTGAAGACTCCGTTCTGGGCCACGGATGCGGTGGTGATGGAGTTTGAAATGTCGGCAGCCAACCGCGCGCCCGAGGAATCATCGTCCTCCCCCTCGACCGGAAGGGTGGTCCCGCCCAGTGTGCGCGGTATCGATGCTGTGCCATTCGGGATTGTGACGTCTCACGGATTTGTGGCAGTGAGCGGCAGTCCGTGGCTTAAGAACTTTCGCCCCACCGTCTCAGTGGATCAACGGTATCAGGCGCCCGCGCTGCATCTGTTGACCGAGCGCAAGTGGCAGATCGCCGACTTTGAGATGGGGAATGCCATCTATGAACAATATTTGAATCAGCAAGATCAGGACGTACACCTCTATTTAGCGAATCGCCGTGCAGTGTCGACTTTGTTTGCGCCGGTAGGCCAGCCGACGGCGGGATGGATAGAACGGCAGGCGCCTCCGCAACTTCAGGGGCAGCAGGCGGTGGATGCAATTGCGCAGCGCCTAGCGAGCAGACGCTGGCGGTTCAAAGAGTTCACCCTGCAGCCTGGGGCGGAGGTGACGGTGGAAGGGACATTTATGGCCAATCCACCACGCATTGAGGTTGGACGGTGGATGCTGGATGGCTCGGCGATGAACGCGGTTCGTCCTGGGCTAGCGGCGAAGACAGCGGCCAGCCAGTGGTGGCAGGCGCTGGTATTCACGGTTGCCGTCGCGGCGCTGACAGTCGCCATGCACTACTTGGTATATGCCGAAAGCGGCAGGCTCTACCGAAATCTAGTGGAGTGGGCGGCGGGCCTGCCAGGCTGAAATTGCGAGTTTGAGTATTGGGCGGGGTTGAAGGCCGTGCCCGCACCCGGCACGTTGCTCCGACTGCTACATTGCGCTGCGTATGCCACCGGCCGGGCATCTGTTAGGATCAAAGGGAGTCGTACGCTATGAGCCAAACTGCCCCAAATGCCAACGAACTTTCGGTGCTCCGGACCGACATTAACCTCTTTGAGAAGCTCGACCAGGACAATACGGATCTGCTCAAAGATAGCGTCCTCACCACCACCCTGGATAACGCAATCAACTGGGCGCGGAAGAACAGTATCTGGCCCATGACCTTCGGTTTGGCGTGTTGCGCCATTGAGATGATGGCGATGTCGGCTAGCCGTTTCGATATTGCGCGGTTTGGCGCCGAGGTCTTCCGGGGGTCGCCGAGGCAGGCAGACCTGATGATCATTGCAGGGCGCGTTTCCAACAAGATGGCTCCCGTGGTACGCCAGCTTTATCAGCAGATGCCAGAGCCCAAGTGGGTGATTTCAATGGGCGCCTGCGCCACATCCACGGGTGTATTTAGCAACTATGCCTTGGTGCCTGTGAACCAGATCATTCCAGTGGATGTCTATGTACCGGGCTGCCCGCCGCGCCCGGAACAGCTGATTTACGCCATCATGCTGCTGCAGAAGAAGATCCAGAAAGAACGCGGCACGCTGAAGAAGGTACTGAACCTGGACAAGGGCTGAGTGGGCACCGAGCCAGCCCTGCGAGAAGAAGCCAGCATCCTGCGGGCACCCTCAACGCTTGGGAGGCTTAACAGCTACCCGACCGCCATTTCGAGCCAACTCAGATTTGACCTCGCGTTGCTCAAAACGCGGCAGCAACTGATTCCGAATCCAGGCGAAGGCACCCTCTAGCCCTTGCTGCTGATAAATGCGGCCGATGCGCGCTTCCACCTCTGTCGGTTCCCCAAACGCGGACAAGAAGTGGTTAGAGGTAAGGCGTGCTTGCTTGCCGGCGTCCATCACTTGGTCGCGTTCGAGGACGAACTGGCGAGCAAACAAGGACAGAACCGCATCCCCGATCCATGCCTCTTCCCGTAAGCGTTGTTTTTCACTGGGTGCGGGCATGGCGTTTCGATAGTCGGACATGACGGAAGCGAATCCAGCGCCGGCCGGCTCGCCTAATTCGAGCGGGAGACGTAGGTCTGCTCGGCGGTGTTGACGACGATCTTCTCGCCTTCGCTGATGAATGGCGGAACCTGGACTACCAAGCCAGTCTCCAACTTCGCGGGCTTATTCACGCTGGATGCGGTGGCGCTCTTGATGCCTGGTTCGGTTTCCACCACCGTCATCACCACGGTTTGCGGCACTTCCACACTGATCGGCTTGCCCTCGTAGAACTCCACGGTCACCTTGATGTTCGGCAGGAGGAAGTACACGTTGTCACCGAGGTCGTCTTTGGTGAGTTCCACCTGCTCATACGTTTCTGTGTTCATGAAGGTGAACACATTGCCGCCATCGTCGAATAGGTACTCCATGTCGTGCTGTTCCAGGATGGCCCGGTCAACGGTGTCGCTTGACGAGAATCGGTGCTCAAACATGGCTCCGGTGCGCAGGTTGCGCAGCTTCACCTGCACGAAGGCGCGCAGGTTGCCGGGCGTCCGGTGCATTACGGAAAACACACTATGCAACTCGGTCTTGAAGATAATCACCATGCCCGGGCGCAGGCTGTTCGCGGAAATCATTCGCTTGTCGTCTCCTGAGTGGCTGAGAAAGGGGGAACTTGAAGGTTATCTTTGATTTTACCAGACCCAGTCCGGTCCCCCGGGCGCATCCGAAAAACGCGGGTGGCGGGAACTCGTGCTCCTGATGGTCGTCATCCTCAACTACTTGCTGAAGTTCATGTTCTAACGGCTTGGCCGGTGCCCAACTGAAAAGCCCCGACAGGCATGCCGGGGCTTTCGTTTTGGTCAAGCTTGTTTGCAATAGCCTGCGGCTATTTCAGCACATAGAGGAAGAGGGTGTGGCTTCGCCCCTCGCCGTCATCCTCAACGGTGATGGTTTTTGCTGCCGTCAACTGGGAAAACTCAAAATCGTGGCACACAAGTCGAGTGCCCGGCTTCAACTGCTTCTGCAGGATGGGCAACATCTTTTCGTTCGAAGTGGGCAGCAAATATACTGTGACCACCGTGGCCGGCGAGTAATCCTGCACCATCATGTCACCGGCGATGATGCGTGCCTTCTTGTCGAGCCCCCTGCGTTTGATGGCCATGCGGCTCTGGGTGACGAGTGAATCGTCGAACTCCACGCCCACCGCAGTGGCGCCGAACTTCTCCGCAGCCATCATCACGATACGTCCATCGCCGCTTCCCAAATCAAAAACCGTGTCCGACGCCTTCACGTCAGCGAGTTCCAGCATCTTCTCCACAACGCTGTGAGGAGTTGGGTAGTAAGGCGCGAGTTTCTCAATCTTCGCCTGCTGGCAAAGTGCCGGCAAGGTGAGCAAGAAAGTGGCGGCCATCATCGGCAGCATCCATCTTGGGGAAAGGGGGTGGCGATTCATCATTTGCCTGTATCCTCTCATGCTTTGGCCGCCTTGTGGGGGCATCAACCAGGCCAGGACAGTCAAGCCGTCAGACGCAGCATCCACAGATTGGTTTCGCCTGACTTTAGATGTCACTTCGCCAGGAGTGCGGCAAGGTAGGCGCCCCGGCTGCGCCCGGCGGGACGAAGCACTTCGACCAATCCCGCTTCCGAGCTCCATCTGCGGGCCAATTCTTCGCTGACAGGAAGGTCTGGACTCAGGGTGTGCTGGGGGTAGGCTTCGAGCCACTGGCCCTTGAGGGGCTTCCCTCGCCCGAGATACGGTGCGTCTGTAAATTCCGGCAAGTGGTGCAGGAGGCCGCGCGTGCCGAAATGTTGGACTGCCCGAAACCAGGGAGAGCCTGGCGGCACGTCGCTGCAATACAGCGTAATCGCCTGGGCGGCGTGCAGCGAATCCTGCAACTCCGTCACGTCGACTCCGGCTGCACCGCAGCGACGGCGCACCATCTGGGCTGCGGCCATGCCGGCGGCCTGGCCCAGCGCGGTGAAGGCAGGCTCCGTACGCAGGGAGGAGTAGGCCACGTGGGAGGCCGATACCGCAACCGGCACCAGCAGATTCGGCACCTCGCGAGGCAGCAATACACGATAAGGAATCTGGTAGGGTACCACGTGCCAGTTGAAGACACCTTCGGTGACCTCCGGGTGAATCGATCCTGACGGCGAATTGCCGTGGGAATCCAGCGAGTAGTCACAAACGGCCACGGCGTCGCGTTGCACCGGCGAGCGCACACTGCCCGGGGTGCGCTGGGTGTGCTGCTGAGTGAGGACAAAGGCAGCGTGAAGCCTGCGCCCTTCCCGCACATAGAGCGCGGGCGGGAAGTGACCGCTGTTCACGAACTCATCCTTCGGCAGGCCCCAGTGCCGGGCTTCCTCGCGGATAGACGGCGGCACCTCGGCATCGTTCTGCAGGAACCACCAGAGCCCCAGGGTATAGCTCTTGTGGCGGTGGAAGATACGCTGCCGTTCGGCTGGGCCGCCATTCGGCCATTCGTAATTCTCTGCTGGCAGGCGCAAGCTGAAGGGTGAGTACATCAGGTCGTTGATATCCGCTTTTCCGTTCGGGATACGGCGCATTCCGAAGATCCCCCCCATCACCTGGGTGACTCTGTCGCTACGCAGCAAGGCAAGCACCGGAAGGAAGTCCTCTCGGCGATAGCCTTCAGGTTTCAGGATGGCAACGCGATTCGCCGCTACATCGGTCATGCAGATTCGGAAGTGATAGCACTGGATCCGGTGATCGCCGTCTCCGGTGCTGCCGTGCAAGAAACGGCCTTCATGAGAGTAATTCACCCCGGCAAACAACTCGCCGTACTCCGCCCGGCTTTCGCGGCCCACCCGAAACGCACAACCAGCCATAGCCAGAAGATCGCCCTCGTAAGTGGCATCCACGAACACCTGGGCGCGGGTCTCGCGTTCCATCTCGTCGGAGAGGCTGGCAAGGGTGACGGTGGAAACGCCGGGTTCGCCAGTTGATAACTCCCGGAGCACCGCAACCAGTCGCTGGCCCAAGTAGAGGCGTACGCCGCTTTCCTCAATGAAGCTCAGCAGCACATGGCGCGCCACCGAGGGCTCGTAGCAGGCGCCGTGATAGCAGTCTTCCAACTGCGGCGAATTGCGTCCATAGCGCTGGCGGTAGAAGTCCACCACGCGGTTCATGAACTCACGGTAGAAGCCCTGCACGGCCTCGAACGTCTTGAAATCCGTGTTGGACATGCCGCTGGTGATGATGCCCCCGAAGTGGGTGGTGGGCTCAATCAGGAGCACATCGGCTCCCGCGCGTGCAGCGGAGACGGCGGCGGCCACGCCCGCTGGCGTCGATCCATAGACCAGCACGTCACAACGGCCTGGCACGAAGCCCTGACGCTGAGCACGCAATGCGGACCGGCCAGCCGCACTTGCCGCGAGGGCCACTTGCAGAAAACCACGTCGGGACTGGCGGAAGTGCATACCCCTCTATTTTGAATCGCCAGGGTGCCCCGCGGGGTGTCACGGTCAGGCAACGCCAGGGAATGCCCGATGGCGTTGGCCCATGATCGCCTTCGGGATAGACTGTGGAGGCGCGCCTCTCTGCTGGACGCGCCTTCAGGAGTTCCCCTCATGGCTTTACAGGTCCGCATGCTTTTTGTCGTCACCTGCGTGGTGCTGGGTCTGCTGGCTAGCGCTGCCCACGCTCAAGAGCCACGCGGGATCCATATCTGGGGGGCGAACCCTTTCTACTGGCAGCTAGACGGGCGACCGGTGCTGCTGCTTGGCGCGAGCGATGACGACAATCTCTTTCAGTGGCCCGCGGACAAGCTGGAACCGCACCTTGACACCATGCGCGCCATAGGGGCCAACTATGTGCGCAACACGATGTCGGACCGCGTCGACATGGGTCACGAACTTTACCCATACCTTCGTTTGCCCTCTGGCAAGTACGATCTGAATCAGTGGAACCCCGAATACTGGGAGCGCTTTGAACGTTTCCTCGCGTGGACTGGCGCGCGCAACATTGTTGTGCAGATTGAAGTGTGGGATCGGTTCGACTATAGCCGTGACCACTGGCTGCCGCATCCCTATAACCCAGCGAACAACGTCAACTACACGCACGAGGAATCCGGACTGGCTGCGGTATACCCGAACCATCCTGGCTCGAACGAACAGCCCTTCTTCTTCAGCACCCCCGCCCAACGAAATAACCGGGTGCTGTTTCCCTACCAGCAGCGATTTGTGGAGAAGATGCTCTCGTACTCACTGAGGCACAACCACGTGCTGTACTGCATGGACAACGAAACCAAGGGCGAGGCTGCCTGGGGCCAGTATTGGGCAGAGTTCATCAAGCAGCGCGCCCGCGAGCGGGGACTGCGCGTGTACGTCACCGAGATGTGGGACGCCTGGGATATCAAGAGTGACGAGCACCGCAGGACCCTCGACCACCCGGAGCTTTATGACTTTGCCGATATGTCGCAGAACAACCACAATAAGGGCGACGTCCATTGGGCGAACGCACTCTGGGCGCGCGAATACCTGGAGGCGCAACCACGCCCCATCAATACGGTGAAGACCTACGGCGCGGACACGGGCACTTACGGCAGCAATCAGGATGCGGTGGAGCGGGTGTTCCGCCATGTGCTGGCGGGCTTTGCGGCGGCGCGCTTCCACCGACCGAATTCCGGGCTGGGTATGAGCGAGCCGGCCCAGGCAACGGTGAAGGCGGTTCGTAAGATGGAGAGCATCGTTCCGGCGTGGGAATTGAGGCCGGCCATGGAGCGCTTGAGTGAGCGCGAACCAAACGAAGCGTATCTTGCGGCAGCAAACGACCGCATTTTCGTGGTGTACTTTCCCAGCGGTGGCGGGGTGGACGCCGAGTTTCCAGGCGGCCAGTACATGCTGCGCTGGATCAATGGGAGCACTGGTGAATGGGGTGCGGAACTTGAGCTTCGTGTGGCGCCGAACGTCTCTGTGTCGTTGGACGCTCCGTCAAAGGGCCACTGGCTGGCAGTGATCGCGAGACGCTGACACAAAAAGGGGGCGTCCGGCGGAAACCGAACGCCCCAGAGGATCACGGACTTTTCGGATGCTAGAAGTAGAGCTTCAGTCCAAACTGAATGCGTCGCGGATCCTGCACTTGTCCGCCAATCTGTCCGAAGGTGTTCGGAGCGTTAATATTCAGCCCCGGAGGCGCCCAGCTTACCGTATTCAGCAGGTTGAAGAACTCGGCCCGGAAGTCGATGTACTTCTTTTCGGAAATCGGGAACTGCTTGCCCAACATGAAATCCAGGTTAAAGAAGCCTGGACCGTCTTCCGTGCCAATACCGGCGTTGCCAAACTGGCCGTCGGCTGGTTGGCCGTATGCGCAATTGCCATCGTCCACACCGGCTGCGCAGAAGATTCCGACGCGGTTGGCGGGCAAGCCGAACCAGTTATCCACCGTCCGTGCCGACTTGTCGATTGCCAAATCACGGTAGTAGTTGGCACGTACATTGCCGCGCACTGCCTGGCCGGTGCGATCCACCGCGCGTACCGTCATCGGCACGCCGGTGCGGGTAAGCAGGGTGTAGCTGGTATTCCAGCCACCGAGGACTGCTTCGGCGAACTTGTTCATGCCGCTGCCGAACTTTTGTCCCTTGCCCACCGGCAAGTAGTAGGCACCGCCGACTGAGAAGTTGTGGCGGATGTCAAAGAAGCTGCGTCCGCGATTGCTTTCGCGGTCGTAGGCGTTCTGCCAATAGGCACCTTCGCCTGAGGTAAAGCCGGAGCCGTAATAGCCCAGGTTATCCGTAAGCGTCTTGCCGTAGGTGTAGGCAACCAGTAACTCGAGCCCGCTCGCCAAACGGCGGCGTCCGGTCATTTGCAACGAATGGTAGTCCATGGTTGCAGAGGATTCCGTACGCGCGATGTTGCCCAGGTTAGGCAGCACGCCGATGAGCGGACGACGATCGTTCAGAGGCGTCCAGGTGGAAAACGGTCCTGTGCCCGGCAGGGGCTGGTTGGCTTCTACTGGCGCCACAAGGTGCGTCCCCTTCTGGGTGACGTATCCAGCAGATATCGACGTGGAGTTATCGAACTGATATTCCAGCGTGAAGTTGATCTGCTGGGTTTGCTGCGGCCGCAGGTCCAAATCCCATGCACGGCCCTGCAACTGAGGCACCGTGGCACCGGCAGGTCGCGGCATGTCGAGGCTCAGATTCGCCGCGGAGACGTCACTGAAGCCCGTGGTGATGGAACCCGGAGTGCGCGGATCGTAGGTGAAATCCGTTTCCAGGAAGAAGGGCGGATTGAGGGTAGTGCGGAGGTTGGCTCCAGTGCCCTCCATGAAGGAAGTGTAGGCATAGCCACCGCGCACCACCAGGCGATTATTCATGACACCCGGCGTCCAGGCAAAACCGATACGCGGCATGTACTGGTGGGGGTATCCGCGATAGGTCGCCCTACCAAACTCTCCGCCCGGCTGAATCAAAGCACCGGTGTAGGTATTCACGTTCACCTGACGGTCAGCTACTTCGTAGAGCGGTTCCATGTACTCCCAGCGCAGACCAAAGTTGAGCGTGAAGTTCTGCGCCAACTTGATGTCGTCCTGGAAGAACAGGGCCGAGCGCCACGAGCGATGGCCCCAGGAACCAGTATTCGCACCACGGCCTTTGCGGGACAGGGTGTCGAGGAGGAAGTCAGCGAAGTCGAGCCCAGTGTACGTTGCGCTGTAGGCAAAGAGCCCGAGCACTCCATTGTTACCTGAGTAATAGCGGTTCTGCTGGAAGCGGATGAACTGACCGCCAAACTTCATTACATGCTTGCCGGTCTGCCATGTGAGGTTGTTGTAGTAGATGAACTTGTTGTCGGCGGTATCGGACTGCACGCCTGTGGATCCAACCGAGGTAAGCCCACCACCGAGTGTGACGGAACTCAAACCCGCGATGCTCTGCCCGCCGGGGATGCCAAAGGTCTGGTTGCCGTTCATACCCAGAGTGCCTGACCAATCCACAGCGATGTCGTTGATCACAACGCGCGAGTAGGCGACGCGGGCCTCGTTCACCAGACTCGGCGAGAAGGTG
The DNA here is from genome assembly GCA_026129915.1 of Bryobacterales bacterium. Lineage (GTDB taxonomy): Bacteria > Acidobacteriota > Terriglobia > Bryobacterales > Bryobacteraceae > JACTMJ01. The sequence continues at coordinate 3,759 of JAHCHD010000136.1, read as the reverse complement.
CGACTCCAGTTCATCACGATGGACTGGGTGGGGCCTTCCTGGCCGCTGGTCATGGATGTGGGCAGCGCGGCCCGGCTACCAAAGGTCTCATAACTGCCGAGAGAGTAGCGCCAGGAGAAATTGTCCTTGTCGTTTGGACGCCAGTCGATTTTGACGTCACCTTGGTGGTTCTTCAGCGTGCTGGCAGTGGAACTACCGAAATTGTTCGTAACACCCAGCAAGCCAACCCCGGCCTGATTCGGAAGCGGGTAGACGCCCTGGCCGCCAAAGAGCGCACTCGCGACAGGGTTGACGATGCGTGCCTGGGGAATCTGATTATTCCCGAAGGGCAACTGCGTGAGCGGATCTCGGACGGTCTGCGAAAACTGGCTCAGGTCGCCGGTTCGCCATGCCGCAGGGGCGACGCTAGCATTGGCCGGGCCACCGGCGCGCTGCTCAGTCCCTTCATAGTCTGTGAAAAAGAACAGCTTATTCTTTATGATGGGGCCGCCAAAGGTGCCGCCGAAGATATTGCGTTTGAACCCGGTGCGCGTTGCCGTAGCCGCGCTGCGGTTGCGAAAGTAACCGTTGGCATCCAGGACGTTGTTGCGCAGGAACCAGAAGACGTTTCCGCGATACTCGTTGGTGCCGCTCTTCAGCGTCATCATCACCGTGGCGCCGCCAGCGTTGCCGTAGTCAGCGCTGATGTTGCCCGTAAGCACCTTCACTTCCTCGAGCGCATCGACGTTTGGTGAATAGCCTACGCGGTTGTCAATCGAGTCGTTCACGTCAACACCATCGAGCATGAAGTTATTGGTCTGCTCGCGATTACCATTCACATAGGGGCGCGCGCCAAAGCGGCCGTTCATACCCGAAGGGTTGGGTGAAACGGAACCTGGCACAAGTAGCGTCAAGGCCACAAAATTGCGCCCGTTCAATGGCAGCGACGTCAGTTTCGTGGCAGAAAGCGAATCGCCAGTCTGGGTGGATTCCGTTTGCAGAATCGGCGCGCTGGCGCTCACTTCGACGGATTGGGTGGTGTCGCCCACCTCCATTGCGATGTCGACACGGGCGGTCTGGTTCACCTCAATGCGGAAAGGACCAAGCTGGGAACGCTTAAAGCCCTGGATTTCCGCGGCAAGGGTGTACTCGCCTACAGGCAGGAAAAGCAAAGTGTAAACGCCAGCGCCGGTGGACGTTGCACTGAACTGCACGCCCGTGCGTTCGTTCGTGGCGGTTACCTTTGCGCCCGGAATCACGGCTCCGGTAGCGTCAGTCAAAGTGCCGGTGAAGGCACCAGTGATGGTTTGCCCAGACAGCAAAGTGACTGCAACTGTCAGGCTGAAAAAGATCACTAGAAGTCCACGAAAGCGATTGTTCATGGGACCCCCTTCCGGCTGCAATAGTAACAGAGATTTGAAGATTTGAAGCCGAAATCGTAACGAACTTGAAGCTTATGAAAAACAACAGATAACGCTACAAAATTTGGTATTTTGAGCGTTGTTTAGTAGTCCACCGATTGATAAGAGAGAATAAAGAAGATTCAGCCTGAGTGAACATATTCGGGAGGCGTCCGGGAGCCGGTTGGCACGGGTCTGGCTACTGCTCAAATTGCTGCCTGAAGGCTGTGAATTCATCGCGCAGAAGTTGAAGTTCCGCACGCAGTGCATCCACGTCTTCCCGGAGTGAGCCAAGCGCGCTGGGATCGGCTGCCGGGCGCCATGGGTCGGTGGGAGAGGGGGCGGAAACCACTGGAATGCCACACAGCAAGTGCGCAAAGCGTGGTTCTTTTGTACCTGGCAGTCGCTCCAGTTCCGTAACCAATTGCTTACCCATGTGGTCCATCAGGTCGCGGAGGGTTTCCGCGACGTCGTCGAGTGTGGCGAACTCATGCATGCGGTCAGTGCGACCCCGGATTTCTCCTACGGTCTGCGCGCCTCGCAGCATCAGCACGGTAAGTACCGCCGTTTGGGCTGGACTAAGGCGAAGCATGAATGGGAGGTCGTGTTTATACTTGGGCACCCGATGTTCCGCGCCACTCACCACACGCAGATAGCCCTTTTCCTTTAGCCCCTGGATGGCGAGTTGTACGGTAGCGGCATCATAATTCACGACTGGGTCGCGGCTTGTCTTTTGATTACATGCGGCCAATAGCGAATTGAGGGTAAGTGGATAGCCGTCGGGTGTCGTAAGTTCCTTCTCCACCAAGCAGCCAAGGACCCGGGCTTCTTCCGGGGTAAACAAGATTTGGGCGTCCATGCACCTTCACTGTAGCAGGGCCATCCGTCCAGCACTTCCGTGAACATTTCGCTTTCAGATTGCGTACCCTTGAGTGAAGGAAAACGCGATGCCCTACTGCAGCCAGTGCGGAAATCAGGTACGGGACCTCGACGCGTACTGCACCAAGTGCGGAGTGCGCCAACCAGTTGCCGCGCCCGGCGGCTTTCCGTCAGCTACGGAAGCCATTTCCGATAAGGCATCCTGTGTTCTGTGCTACATCCCATTTGTGGGCTGGGTGGCATCGATTATCGTGCTGGCGTCGGCGCGGTTTAGGGAGAACCGGATTGTGCGCTTCCATGCCTTCCAGGCGCTCTACCTGTTTGTCACCTGGCTGGTGGTGGACCGCGTGGTTGGACCCATACTGACCGTTGTGCTGTTTCGTCCGCTTTCCCATGGCGGGTTCTGGGTTCCAGGTCTGGGCATTGCCGGACTGGTGCATACTCTCGAGCTGGCGATCGTCGTGATTGGGATTGTGATGATGTTCCGCGTAAGCGAGAAGGAAGCAACGCGGCTCCCGTGGCTAGGCGACCTAGCAGAGAAGTCGCTCTAGTGACCCACCATCCGCATTCGGCGAAACATTGCCTAGCGCGCGTGCCCGGTTTGTGCCATCTCTTAGATTGGCAGCGAGATGGCCGCATCTTCAGGCAGAGTTCTGGTTACCGGCCCCACCGGTTACGTTGGGGGGCGGCTGTTGCGCGTGTTGCACAGCCAAAGAATGCCCGTGCGCGCGATGGCACGAACTCCTCGCAATCTGGAATTGCCGTCGGTGAATGGCGCGGAGGTGGTACAGGGAGATGTATTCCAGCCCGAAACCCTGCGTACGGCCTTGCGCGGCGTTTCCGTTGCCTTTTACCTGATCCACTCGATGGGCGCGGGGGAGGAATTCGCGGAACGCGATGCTCAGGCCGCCAGGAATTTCGCGCAAGCCGCTGCCGCGGAGGGTGTGGCCAAGATCGTTTATCTCGGCGGACTCGGCGACGAGCATGCGAGCTTGTCCCGCCACCTTGCCAGCCGCCAGGAGGTGGGCAAAGTGCTCGCTTCAACGGGAGTGCCGGTACTCGAATTCCGCGCCTCTGTGATTATCGGGTCCGGCAGCCTTTCGTTTGAGATTGTCCGTGCGCTTACGGAGCGGCTTCCCGTGATGGTGGCCCCGAGGTGGGTACACACACCGGCGCAGCCCATCGCCATCGAGGATGTGCTTGCTTACCTGGTGGAGGCGGTGACCAAGCGGTGTGCTGGCCACGAGATCTTCGAAATTGGAGGCGCCGATGTGGTGAGCTATGGAGGGCTGCTGCGGGAGTACGCCCGCCAGCGAGGTTTGCGCCGCATCCTGATTCCGGTTCCATTCCTAAGCCCCGCGGTGTCCAGTTGGTGGCTGGTATTGGTGACACCTGCCAACGCATCCGTTGGGCGTAAGCTGATCGACGGCGTGCGGGTACCCACCCTGGTGAACGACTCGCGCGCGTTGACGGAGCTCTCCGTCCGGCCCATGACGATGCG
>JAHCHD010000135.1 GCA_026129915.1 Bryobacterales bacterium | reverse complement strand
GATTACCGCCGGAACAGTTCTCGGTGACCTCATTGGTTTCACCGGCTTTTTCTTGCTAGGGGAGCTCTCGACGCGCTTTGTCCTGAAATCTCTAATTGTCCTAGTGATTTGCGGAGGCATCTTCATCTATTACATGAGCAGCCTGCCTGGTGGCAGCCGAGCCTGGAGTTTCCTCGGCAGGTCTCAGCACCGGCTATTCGCGTCGCTATCGATGGCCATTGTTGCGGCCACCTTCGTGGCCGGAATGGTGGTGGCGGGAAACCCGGCAGACCAGCGACGTTTGCAGGCAGACCAGCGCCGGGTGGATGACCTGCGACAAATCGCCCACGCGGTTGAGCAGTGGCGCGCAGAGGCGCGAGCCCAATCCCAAAGCACTGAAACTCCAACCACTCCAAGCGCTGCTGCCGCGGTGAAGCCGGACCCAGGGTTGCCCGAAACCACTGAGATCCTCCGCGCGCAACATCGCGTGGTCCGTACCACGGATCCGGAGACCAGCATGCCGTACAAGTATGAAATTGTCGGCCGCACAACCTACCGGCTGTGCGCGACGTTCAGCGCCCCCTCGCCGAACGAGGATTCAGGCTTTCGCAACCGCAGCCAGTTCTGGGTGCATCCGCAGGGCCCCCACTGCTTTGTGCTCGACGCTGCGAAGACAGTGCCTTGGTAGAGCCGGGATTCCCGCAGAAGGTAGCGCGCCCGGACAAAACAAGGCGCGCTGCCTTCTTACGCTGCATCCTCCTGGCTGTGCGCTACTGCCCGCCCTCGCCGTCGGGTTCAATGCCCCGCACGATAATGATGGGGTCAGCGGCATAGATCTTGGTCTGCCCGCCCGCCTCAGTAATCACCAGCACGTCGTACTTGAAGCTATCCCCGTCTTCAATCTCGCTCACGCCTTCGGTGCGTCTCCAGTTGAGGGTTTTGATGGGGCGCTTGAGCTCCGCAAAACCAAGGGCCTGCCCGCGGGCGCTGCCTCCATGGGCGTCGTAGAACTTCGCCTGACGGCCACGGGAGTTTTGCCGTTCCTGAAACAGGGGCGTGCCCTCGGGAAAGGTCACCTGGGCAAGCACAATGCGTTCGTTGGCGAAACGGAACTTGAAGGAGAGCATGCTTCGGCGGCTTCTGCTGCTCGCCACCACCGGGCGCTCGTCGCAGCGGCTGGAGCATCCGCTAAAGGTGAAGGCCAGCGTCCCCGGGGTTGCCCCGGGAGTCACAAGCACGTCGTGTTCGGTGCCGGCGTTCGCTCCCGGCGCATTGCCGGCAGGCTGAGCCATGGCCAGTCCTGCCAGCAGGAACATGCAGCCTGGCAACAGCAGCCAGGCGCTCTTGAATCGGGTAATCATCGTTCCCTCTTTCGCTTCCTTGATTCACTTCAAACAACCTCGTGGAATGGTCCGCACGGACTTACGGTCTATCTGGCCCGCTTCGCGTCGAGTATCCGTTTGAACTCCGTATCCATCTGCAGAGCCGCCAGTTCGGGTTCGCGTCGTACTTCGTCCACAGGGTAACCTTGGGCCAAGGCCCGTTCTATGCTGCGCAGGCTTTGCTTGCGCCTGCCCGTAAGTTCCTGCACAATCGCCACCTGGAACAACACCGCGGCGCTTTCCGGTTGCAGGGTCTCGGCCCGGGCAAGATAGCTTTCCGCCTGAGGCCGCAAGCCCAGCTTGGCGGCATACAAAGCCATTCCCAGCAGGAGCTGAGGGTCCTTTGTATTTATCCCCAGTTGGCGCTCTCCCAATTCAATCGCCTTCTGGTACACGCCTTCCGCCTTCGCACGGGTTTCTGGAAGCGCGCGCCAGGCATCGCCAAGATTTCCCCACACAATGGCGTCGCCGGGGCTCAGTTCAGCCGCCTTCTCATACGCCTGGGCGGCCTGCGCATGGCGACCCTGTGCGTAGTAAACGCTGCCCAGGTTCGAATAGCTCTCGCCTGTGGGTTTGCGTTCCACCGCTTTCAGCAGTTGTTTCTCGGCCTCCGCATACTGCCCTGTCAGGTGAAACACAATGGCCAGATTTCGATAGCCCCATTCGTTGTCGGGAGTCTTGTCAATCACGGTACGGAACATCGCTTCCGCATCCGCGTACCGGCCTGCGTTCAGGTAGTGAACACCTAGATCCTTGTAGGGTAGCCAGAAGCCGGGCTGCAGTTCAATGGCTTGCTTGTAGGTCTGTTCCGCCTGGGCGCTTTCACCCGCTCGTGAGAAGGCGAGGGCGAGTGCACGGGATGCGCTGGCATCCAGAGGATCGAGGTCCCTGGCTAGACGCCCTTCGGCGATTGCCTCGGCATACCGACTGGTGCGTGTGTAGAGCAAACAAAGATTCACACGCGCCGCCGAGAGGTGTGGGTCAATCTGAATAGCCCGTTCCGTAGACTGCTGCGCTCTTGCCAGCCACTGAGCGTCCTGTGTTAAGCTGTGGCGCGCGAGAAAGGCGTCACCCAGGCCGGCATGGGCAAGCGAGTAGCGCGGCTCCAGCGCAAGGGCCTGCTCAAAGGCAGCCTGGGCACGGTCGAGGTTGCCCGGAAGATCAAAACGTTGCACATAACCGCGCCCTTGCATGCACAACTCGTACGCGCTGGCGGCCAATCCCTCCGGGTGCGCGTAGACCTTCCCGCGTTCGGGAACGGTGGCCCGCAGCATTGCGCTTACCGCTTCCACCATGCGCGATTCCAACCGGGGCAATTCGGCCGGGGCCACCTGCACCGTGCGTGATTCCAACTGCCGCGCTTGCCGTGCGTCCACCAGGCTCAGCGTCACGGTAACCTGCTCCGCGGAGCGCCGCAAGCTGCCTGTCACCGCCAGGTTCACCGCGAACAGCTCGCGCGCTTCGCGGACGCTACGTACGCCCTCGGCACGGACTTCCGAGGCCGGCACCACCCACAGCGGGCGGTCCGATTGGCCCATCTGCGTCACCATCGCCGTCAGCGAATCGCTCAGCCCGTTACAGAAGGCCTCCTGATCTGGACTGCCATCGAGATTCTCAAACAGCAGCACTGCCACCTTTCGCTCTTCAGGCAGCGCATTCCAAGGGAGCGCCTCCCACAGCCATGCCCGGATCGGTATGCCCGCCAGCAGCAACAGCATCACGAACAACGCCGCCCGCATCCATCGCGTGGGGCGCCACCGCCGCACAGCCGGGGCAGGCGTGGCGGCAGGCTGCGCCGCCATGCCGGTTCCCACGAAGGTCTGCGTGTCCGCGGTTCTGGAACCTTCAGCGTCCGTCGCCAGGCCTCGCAATGCGAGCGCCACCTCATCCATCGACTGGGGGCGCTGCGCCGGGTCCTTCTTAAGGCACCGAAGAATCAGTGCGCTTAGCGGCTCTGGAATGACGGAACGCTTCGCGGCTGGAATCTCCGGCTCGAGGTGCAGCACCGAAAAGAAGGCCCCTCGCGTGTCGTCGGTGGCAAAGGGACGCTGGCCTGCGAACAACTCGTAGAGCAGGACTCCGAACGAGAATATATCGGAACGGGCATCCGCGTCGGCGCCGATGATCTGCTCCGGCGCCAGGTAAGCGGCGGTGCCCACCGTTGTGCCTGGGCGGGTGACGCCAACCTGCTCGCACTCTGCTTTGGCTAGGCCAAAGTCAGTGATCTTGGCCCGGTCATCGGCGTCAAACATCACGTTGCCGGGCTTGATGTCGCGATGCACGATGCCGCGGCGGTGAGCGTGAGCAAGGCCTGCGGCAATCTGCGAAGCCCACTCCAGCCCCTGCGCCAAGGCCACTGGGGGCAGGTTCCTCCCCGGGCGCGACAACCGATCTGAAAGCGTACCCCCCGATAGGTACTCAAATACCAGGAAGCTGCCGTCCTGGCTGCCTTCCAGGCTGTAAAGCGTAGCGATATTCGGATGGCTGACCGAAGAAATCGTGCGGGCTTCCCGTTCAAATCGTACCCGCGCCTCGGCGGACCCGAGCAGCTCCGGCGGAAGGAACTTAAGCGCCACTTCGCGACCGAGGCGCTGGTCGCGGCCACGATACACCACGCCCATGCCGCCCTCGCCAGCCTTTGCCAGAATATCGTAACCGGAGACTGACTTACCCAGCATCTTAAATAGCCCAGTACCCGCGACCCATAGACACCGACGCGCGCAACTTGGCCGACTCGGTTCGGCGGATGCAACGATGAGTAATTATCACAAATTGTTCAGTAACTTACCACAGGAATTTCGAGCGGTGATTATGGGTTCGTTCCGCAGAATGAGATGAATGTCGCAGTGAAACTTGCCACGAAAAAATAGTTTGCGCTCTAACCTTCTCAAATGTAAACTACAGCAATCGGCCACGGGCCTGGGTTGGCCATGGTGGCCATGTTGGCCACGAATGCCCGCCTCCGGCTCAAAGTGATGTTTTCATGGACCACGGGACCACGCCAGATCCCCTACGTTTGGTTGGGGTAGGTGCCCGGGTGTGCGAGCCTTCCCCTAAGTCCTTCAGCCAGTAAGGAATAGCCTGTTCAGGAGAAAGGAGCTTCCATTGAGTACGCCCTATAGCGAGTATGAAGCCATTGTCGCCACGGTCCAGATTTATATAGACGGTGGCCGCTCCGGACGGAGCGACGACATGAAGCCAGCATTTCATGAAACCGCGACGATCTCCGGCTACCTGGGCCCCGATCTCATCACCGGACCCATCCAGCAGCTATACGACTACGTCGACTCCACAGACGCGGCCAAGGACCTCCAAGGACGCATCACCAGCATCGACATCTCCGATACCGTCGCCACCGTGCGCCTGGAACTGGACAACTGGGCGGGCCATCGCTTCACCGATATGTATACCCTGCTGAAGTCCAACGGCGAGTGGAAGATCATCAGTAAGGTGTTCCATCTCCACGCCTGATTTGGCGCTTCATGATTTGGCCAGACCCCCACTGAGGTTCCATTGGCAACCGATTCCGCGAAACAAAGCCGCTTTCTTGACTGGGTGGAGCGCACCGGCAACCGAATGCCGGACCCCGCACTTCATTTTGTGTTTGCGCTCCTGGTAGCGTGGGCGCTTTCCGCGCTGCTTGCTGGCGTCTCGTTTGCGGAAATTGACCCGCGCACCGGCCAGCCCATCGTGATCAACAACCAGCTCACCGCAACGGCGCTGGTTACGTTCCTCACGAAGATAGTGACCACCTTCGCCGGGTTCCCGCCGCTGGGAGTGGTGCTGGTGATGGTGCTTGGCGTGGGCGTTGCCGAACATTCCGGCTTCTTTGCCGCTGGCTTGCAGCGGCTGCTCGATTTCACGCCAAGGAGCCTGCTATCGCCTGCCCTCGCCACCGCATCGATTCTCGGCCACACGATCGCTGACGCGGCCATCGTCGCCTTGGTGCCCTTGGGTGGCGCTCTGTTCTACGCCGCGGGACGCCATCCGCTTTCGGGCATCATGCTGGCTTTCGCCGGAACCACAGGCGCCTTCGCCATGAACCTCCTGCCCACCGGACTTGACCCCCTGCTCCAGGGCTTCACGCAGAGCGCCGCCCAGATTCTGGATCCGGCCCGCACCGTTAACCCCCTCTGCAACATGTGGTTCATGATGTTCGTCAGCCTGCCCACCATCCTTGTTTCGTGGTGGATTACTGACAAAGTGGTGGAGCCTCGCCTGAGCCGCGTACCCGTGGACGGCGACCCCGACGGCCTGCCCAAGGTGCAGCCCGTCACCCCGAAGGAACAGCGCGCCCTCTGGATTGCTCTGGGCGCTACTCTGGCATTGGCATCTCTGTTGGTTGCGGCAGTGCTGCCGGCCGACTCTCCATTCCGAACGGCCGACGGGGGCCTTACCGGCAGCCAGAGTCCGTTGATGCAGGCCATCGTTCCGCTGATGCTGTTGTTCGTCCTTATGCCGGGGCTTGTATACGGGTATGCCGCAGGTACCTTCCACAGCCACAAGGACGTGATCAAGGGCATGACCAAGGCAATGTCCTCCATGGGCTACTACCTGGTGCTGGTCTTCTTTGCCGCTCTCTTCATCTACACGTTCTCGGTGTCAAACCTCGGCGCGCTGCTGGCCCTGAAAGGTGGCGCTTTCCTGAAGTCACTGAACCTTGCCCCCATGATCACCATCCTGGGCATCATTGTGCTCACCGGCTTTATTAACCTTGTGGTGGGCTCCGCCTCAGCCAAGTGGGCAATGCTTGCCCCCATCTTTGTGCCCATGCTGATGACTGCCGGCATTTCGCCCGAACTCACGCAACTCGCTTTTCGGCTGGGTGACGGCCCCAGCAACATCGTCACCCCTCTATTGCCGTACTTCCCGCTGGTGATCGCCTTCTGCATCCGATACGTGAAGAACACCGGCCTGGGCACTGCGATTTCCCTGATGATGCCCTATACCTTCGCCTACTACGTGGCGTCTCTCATCTGCCTCGCAATCTACTGGGGCGCTGGCCTTCCGCTTGGCATTGAAGCCGGTTACGTGTATCCATAGCCACCGCGTGCAGCCAGTTCGTTTCGCAAATGGGGCTCAGGCAGTGTGTACCGGCCACCAGGGCGATTCCCCCGCTCTTTTCGCTCTTTTTCAGATACGATACTCTTTTACTTCGGCTCGGAGTTCGGTACGCTAGGAGCAAGGCCGAATGTGCACCAAATGGTACGCACTTGCCGCCCGGTGCTCTGGACGCGCGGAGCGGGGGGCCTGAAGAAGGAGCAGTGACATGATCCGCAGCACGGGCAAGCCCATCACCACCGCCACAAGCCAGATTCCGTTCCGTAAATTCCCCGGTATCGTCGCCACAGCGGATGGCGCCGGTGCGGCAGTGTGGGCGGAAAGCCATATCGCCCAGGCCGCATGCTCCTTTCCCGTACACCCAGCGCAGGCAATGCACGAGGCCTTCGGAGACCTTGCCGCGAGCGGGGTGCGCAATGTGTTCCAAGACCTACTCGAAGTGCTTCCCGCCGAATCGCCGGCGGATGCGGCCAGCACCTGCGAAGGCTATACGCTTGCGGGAGGAAGGGTAACCAGCTTCGTATCCGGGCAGGCGCTGCCTGCCATCACGGAAGTGCTCACCACCATCGCTGGACGCCGCCTTCCCATGGTGTTCCATGTGGGAGCGCGCGCGCTTCAATCTCAAGGCACCTCCACGCTGGCGGGGCATGACGATGTCATGTCGGTGGCTGAAGCGGGCTGGGCCATCGTGTTTGCCCGCGACGCCCAGGAGGTGGTGGACTTCGCCCTCATCTGCCGGCGCGCCGCCGAATACGCCGAAACGCCGTTTATGGTGGTGCAGGACGCCTATGCCACCACCCACCAGATCCGAGATGTCCTGCTGCCAGAGCCTGACCTCATCCGTCTTTTTATTGGCGAGGCCGAGGCAAAGGTGAAGGATCACTTCAATCCGCGCCGCCCAGCCATGTTGAACCCCGTGCAGGACGACGATTCCTACATGGAAGGTCGTCTGGCGCAGCGCAAGTTCCTGTCGCGCACGGAAGCCGCGCTGGAAGCCTCGATGGCAGAGTTTGGCCGCCTCACCGGACGTGTCTACACATCCGCTTCGGCCTATCGGTTGGACGACGCCGAGCATGTCGTGCTGGGCTGTGGGTCTATGATGGAGGCCGCTGAACGCGCTGTGGATGCTCTGCGGGCAAGCGGCACCAAGGCGGGCGCTATCACGTTGCGTGCCTTCCGCCCCTTTGCCGGCGAAGTGCTGGCCGCGATGCTAAAGGGCAAGCGAACCGTCACCGTGTTTGAACGTACCGATACACCGCTGGCTCCGGCAAACCCAGTCACCTTGGGGGTAAAGCATCTGCTGGCATCACTGGCAGAGGCCTCTCCTGCCGTCTTTAGCGCAGTGGTTGGACTTGGCACCCTGCGGGTGGACGAGCAGGCATTTCTTGCGGCCGTGGAAAACGCCGCGGGCAGCGATCCACAGCACCTGTTGTTGATGGAAGTGGCAGCCCCCGCTGAGCCTGATGCCACTCCTGCCCGCGCGCAGGATGCCGGCCTGTTGCTGTTGCGCTCTGGTGGTTCGGGAGCTACGGAAGCAATGCGCCTGATCGCCGGAATCACCCGCGCCGTCTACGGCATCCGGGTGGACGCCGAAGGTTATGCCGGAACAGAGAAGGTCGGGAAACCGCAGATGTACCGCTTGGCGGCCGGTTCCGCGGGAAGGCCGAGCGCCGTTCACACCCCTGCGAAGCTGTGCGTGGTGCAGAACAGCGGATTGCTGCACGCGATGAATCCCTTGCCGCTGATGGCGGAAGGCAGCGTCATGTTCTGCCCCTTCGCTTCGTCACTCAACGCCATCTGGAAAGTGATGCCCGCCGCCATGAAGCGCGAGGTGCAGCAACGTGGCATCCGCCTTGCGGGCCTCGATTCCGGGCGATACGAAGAATTGCGCCAGTCGATGTTGCCTTTCGTGGAGGCGGACGATCTGCTTGCGCTAGGGGCATGGCTACGCATCAGCCCGTTTTTGCGGGATCGCGGACTTGGCGAAGACGAAGTGCGCGACTCGATGCTCACTTACTTCCGGAACGCCTTTCCTGGAATCGCCCCCGCCGAGTGTGAAGAACTCTACCGGGCGGTGAAGGCAGTCTATTTGGGCATGTTGCGCTTTGCGGTTCCTGAGGAACTGGTTCCGCTGCCGGGCACTGACGCCTTGCCCGCGCTAGGGCTGCTGGCGAAGTCCAACGGCACGAAAGCGGAGCCCGAAGACGATAACTTCTGCGAGCAGATCATCGGCTCGGGTGCCTGCCCGAACCGGGGCGACAGTTGGCGCGCGGAGCAGCAGGCACGGGCTCAGGCGGAACCTGCCGTGGCACTTGTACGCTCGTTCCGGCACGATGCGCCTGAAATTCCCGTGATCGACATGGAACGCTGCGTGGGTTGCATGGAGTGCGTGGCGCTCTGCCCTGATGTGGCGATCCTGGGCCGTGTGGCGCCGGAAGATGCCCTGGCGAAGAGGCTCCAGGCAGTGGACGACGCCACCGGGCGCGCGCTGCTTTCCACCCGGTTCGGCCGCACCCGCCGCTACTTCGATGCGCCCAAGGAACGCGGCGAGGTGGGCGGGATGCTGGGCTTATTTGTGGACGTTGACCGCTGCAAAGGCTGTGGCGAGTGTGTGGAAGCCTGCGGTGACAACCACGCGATTGTGATGGCGCCGAAGACCGACATGGACCTGGGCGGGTTTGACCGCGCTTTACAGTTCTATCGCGAACTGCCCGATACGCCGGCGCAGTACCTCAGTGAACGGAGTTTGGGTGATCTTCTGCTGAGCGAGCGCAGCCAGCTTGCCGTGGGCGGTTCCGGCAGTTGCGCGGGATGCGGACAATCCACCGCCGTGCGGCTCACGCTGGCCTCCACCGGCTTCCAGTTTGGCGCGGAGAACGTGGGCGTGGTGGCAGCCAGCGGCTGCGATAGCGTGTACGGCGCGGTGTTCCCGTACAATCCGTTCCGGGTTCCATGGACAAACACGCTTTCTGACAACGCCCCCGCGGATGCGCTGGGCATTCGCCGACGCTGGAACCGCGACGGGCACGGCGCGCGCAAGCTTTGGGTGATTGGCAGCATGGAGAACTTCGGCGGCGCGGGTCTTTCCGCACTCACCGCACTGCTGGGGTCGGGCGAAGACGTGAACGTGCTGGTGCTCGATTCACAGATCTTCGTCACCGACAGCCGGCGCGTAAACACCTCGGGGTTCGTTTCGCAAAACCGCGGGACGGGCAAGGAGGAATCGGGCACGCTACGGCCCTCGCCGGATTTGGCCCAACTGGCCCTGGTGTTCCCCGGTGTCTATGTGGCGCAAACCACAGCTTCGCACCTCAACCACTTCCAGCGTTCCATCCGGGGTGCGAACGAGTTTCCCGGCCCGGCCCTGGTGGTCTGCTATGCCACCTGCATGGCGGAAGACGGCGTTCCCGCGGAAAGCGCCATGGCGCAAGCCAAGCTGGCGGTGGAATCGAGGGCCTTCCCCCTGCTTACCCACGACCCCCGGGTTGGCGATTCCATGCGCGAACGGCTGAACCTGCAAGGCAACCCCGCACCGCGCCAGGATTGGTACACACCGCGCGGCGATGGCGAGGTACTCGACTTTGTGGGATTCGCGGGGACAGAAACGCGGTTCGCGCCTTACTTCAGCAACGAGGGCGAGCCACTTCCCGCGCTGCTGGCGGCCCGGGAAAACCGCCAGGCTCAGTGGCGTCGCCTGCAGGAGATGGCCGGCTTGCGCTGACAAATTGCGGGGGCGCGCCCGCTTGCGGTGCGCCCCTGCTCTCGCCTACGAACCTCAGGCCACGGCTGGCTCCAGCAGCGTCAGCGCGCCCGTGCTGGCATCGAATTCCGCTTCCACGCCTATGGGTACGGTGGTGTTGTCGTCCACATGGCCGATCATCAGGCCCCGCGCGCATGGGATGCTTACGGCCTTGGCCGCGTCCACCAGGACGTGCTCCAGGCTAAAGGTATTGCCCTTGGCCTCAGCATCGGTGAACTTGCCGTAGATCAATCCGGCTGCCTTTGCCAGCTTGCCGGAAATCACCAGTTGCGTCAGCATGCGGTCGATGCGGTAGGGCGTTTCGTGCACGTCCTCCAGAAACACCAGACGGCCTTCGAAATCTGGCTCCCAGGGCGTTCCCATCAAGCAGGAAATCAGCGTCAGGTTGCCGCCAATCAACCGCCCCCGAGCCACGCCAGAGTTAATGACGGTGATGCGGTTTTCGCGATCCACCTTGCCTGGGCCTTTCTTGAACGGCGGCGGTGCTCCAATGCGCATGCGCCCTTCAGGTTGCGTCATCACCCGCTGGAACTCCCGGATGCTGTAGTCGCTAAAGGGGCTCATTGCCACCTGTCCGTGGTAAGTAATCATCCCGCAGAGCTTGTGGATGGCGCAGTGGAGCGCGGTGATGTCGCTATAGCCGATTAAGGGCTTGGGGTTACGCCGGATCATGTCATAGTCGAGCATCGGCAGAATGCGCATGGCCCCGTATCCGCCACGCAGGGCCATGATGGCGTCCACTTGGGGGTCAGCGAACATGGCGTTGAGGTCAGTCGCGCGCTCGGCGTCGGTACCAGCGAGGTATTGGGTACGGCCGAAGACGTGTTTGCCAGGCTTCACTTTGAAGCCGAAGCTCTCCACGAGTTCCAGGCCATAACGCACATCCTCGTCTTCAGCCGCAGGGCTGGACGGGGCAACCACCCCCACGGTGATCCCGGCCCTAAGCCGCTTGGGCTTCAGCAGCGGCGCCGACTGCGCTGCCATCGCGCCAGAAGCGCCCGCACTTCCCAAGGTGAGTCCAGCCTGAACGAATTCCCTACGCTGCATAGAGTTAGCGTCGCATCCCGGCACGCGACTCAGCAAGCCACTGCATCGGGAGGCTGGGTGCCGACTCCCAGATCAGCAAGGCTGCTTTCCGATCGCACCTTACCGCACACGACAAAGATGTAGCTTGGACGGCAAACTGGCGCCGCTGGCTCAGGGAACCAACTCTCCATTCGGATGGATTACCGCGCCCACGCAGCGCAAGTTCTTGTGCTCGGGCGGACTGCATCGTGAGTAAGGAATCTGTTCTGGCGTCCATCGAATCAGGTTTGCCCCCTCGATGAACTTCCATAGCACCACCCGCTTATCAGGTAGAATCAGCCACCAAGTCCGGTCGCGTGTTGTCAACAGCACGACCTGCTCTCTGGAACGCTCAATCCCCTCCAGCAGACTCTCCTTTCGCAAGGCGATGAGGTCCTTGACGAGCATTACCATCTCGGGTTCGGTAATGGATACCGGCGGCATCACCGGAAACTCTCGCATGGGAAAGTAACTTGGCGTTGGATTCCGGACGTGTATCGTGGCTCCTAGATCAAAGTCAGTCTGTGCCGCCTCGCGCAGCCAGGGAACCTCCTGAAACAGCAAGTCATACTGATGGATCCGTGACAGCACATCAACCGGGTTGGCCACTTCATTTGCTGAAAAGCGCAAACCGTCAGCGTCGATCTCGGGGGCACGAGGGTCATCCGCACGCCGCAACCGCACCCATCCAGAGAATGACCGGTACCGTGGCTCATCAGGTGCCCGATTGTACGCAGGTTGCGCGGAAATTGCTGCTTTGAGGATCTGATAGCTGCCATGCAGGAAGGCCAGAGGACTTGAGGGCTCGTCCCGCAAGAATTTCATCCACTCTTCCTCCACGTGCGGAACTACTGCCCGACGAATGTATTGACGCAGGAAGCTTTCTGTCGTCAGACGTTGGCTATTCAACACTCCGTCGGGAAGCAGTTTCAGCACGGCCATCGGAACACGCCCATTAAAGGTTGACTTCGGCCCCTCCTCACTAAGCAGTTGCCAGGGCAGCATCAATGGATACTGCTGGTCACTGGAGACCTTCCAGACTTGGCCATTCGTGAAGCGAAGATCCACAGCAACCCAAGGAGAGTCATCCGGTAATCGAGGTGGGGGCGGCAACCATCGGCCCGAAGGTGAGATACGGATACCGCGCCCAAAAACGCGAGGCACAGCATTGGCTGCGAATCCTGTATCTTGAAACGTTGCAATAAAAAGCTCCCTCCACCTCGGATGAGCTTGGCTCCTTTCTGCAAACGTCTGGTAGGAGGACTCTGCGTGGTTGCGCAGCCATTCGCCATCAATACCCAATGACTCCAAACTTGGTTCACGAACGGGCGGAGCAGAAATGGCAGATACAAGTTCCTCGATAGCGGACACAGGTACCCTGATTGGCTCGGCGGAATAAGCGGGATCCTTCGCGCGTGATTCAAAGTCTTGCACAAGCTCGCGGACGCCTTGGGTGGCGGTGCGGTAGTAGATGCCGTCCTTGCGCTCAATCACATAGGCGGCATCGCTCGGAGTCCCGCGGCCTCGCCACAGCGTATCGATGCGGACCCGCTCAACCGTAAGCCCCTCCGCTGCAAGCGCCGACCATGCAAGGGCCCCGCCCAAAACAAACAACCAGACATAACGCCAGTCAGTGGCACACCACCTGGTGGAAGGCGGTGGATCCGCTGCCTCGCAGCACATCACTGTTCGCATAAACCTATTCACACTACTTCATACCACTCTATCTGATATTACGCATCAAGTGGATTGATCGCATCGTTGCATCCCGTTGCGGCCTTTGTCCCCAACTTCTTCAACTTCGTAATCGCTTAATGCACATGCTGCTCGTTCGTTTGTGCGCTCTTTCC
>JAHCHD010000134.1 GCA_026129915.1 Bryobacterales bacterium | reverse complement strand
CGGCGAGTGGATGTGATCTCGCAGTTTTTGCTGGAAGCGATGACGCTAACCGGACTTGGGGGACTACTGGGAATCTTGTTCTCGTTGACGGTCGTGTTCCTGATTGGGGCAATTTTCCCCAGTTTGAGCGGACCTACCCCCCCGTGGGCGCTTGGGGTTGGCTTCGGAGCATCCGTAGCCGTTGGACTTTTCTTCGGCGTGTGGCCCGCCGTGAAGGCAGCGAACCTGGATCCGGTGGAAGCACTGCGCTACGAGTAGCGACATGACCGCAGTGGCAGCTGATTGCACAGGGATGCGGTGGCTGGCCTTCAATCATGGCTGATAGCTAGGGCGGCACAGAACTTGCAGCCGTGGAATCGTACTGAGAGACAGGATACCGGGAGCCAAATGCCTATGATGCTTACGCGACGTACTCTTATCCAGTGTCTGCCGGCGACGTTGGCTCTCCCTGGACTGGCATCCGGAGCAGCGATTGACGAAGCGCTGGAGCGGCGAGTGGAGCGCATCATCGTAAGCGAGATGGCGCGACGCAGGATTCCGGGAATGAGCGTTGCGGTAGGCGTGGGCGACTCTCCGGTTTGGACGAAGGGCTATGGATTCGCCAGTCTGGAGCTGAATGCTCCGACAACCGAGTTGTCGCTATACCGGACTGCGTCGATTGCCAAGCCGATTACTGCGGTGGCGATGCTTCGACTGGTGGAGGCAGGCAAGGCGCGGCTGGATGACGAAGTACGCCAACACTATCCGGCGTTCCCGCAAAAGCAGTGGCCCATCACGCTACGGCAATTGCTGGGAAACCTGAGCGGGATTCGCGGCTACCAGGGGGACGAGTCGAGCAGCGCCAAGCACTACCCGAACGTGGCGGACGGCCTGGAGATGTTCGCCAACGATCCGCTGGCACACAAACCAGGCACGAAGTATCTGTATTCCACCTACGGCTTCAATCTGGCTGGCGCAGTGGCAGAACGAATTGCAGGCATGCCCTTTCGCCGCCTGCTAGGGACCAGCATATTTGAGCCCGCGGGAATGCGGCAGACCCGGGATGACCATCACTTTGCAGTGATTCCAAACCGAGTGGATGGCTACCGCAAGAACGGCAATCACGAGATTGAGAACTGCGTGCTTGCGGATACCTCGAACAAGGTTCCGGGAGGCGGACTGCTGTCGACGGCTGGCGACCTGGTACGATTTGGCCGCGCCATCCTGGACGGGAAGCTGGTGAACAAGGTCTCCCAACAGGAGATGTGGACTTCGCAGCGCACCGTCGACGGCAAGACCACAGGGTACGGACTCGGCTGGCTGGTAATGCGCCGCAATGGCAGATTACACGTGGGCCATGGCGGAGGGCAGGCGGGCACGGCAACTTCCCTGGATATCATTCCCGACGAGAAGGTGGTGGTGGCAATTCTCACCAATCTTGAGGGTTCCGGGCCAAAGCAAATCGCAGAACTGGTGCTGGACGCTTTACTCGCCCCTGCAAAAGGGCGTAAATAATACAAGGCTGTTGTGGCTGGAGGACCGCTGTGAGACCGCCTCCCGTTCACTCCTACGCCTGAAGCCATGGCTGATATTCTTTCTGCCAGTGATCGCTCGCTGCTGGTTGTGTTTGGAAACACGCTCTCGCTAAACCATCATGCCCGCGTAGTGGCGCTATGGCGGGAACTGGACCAGAACCCGTTGGCCGGAGTCACCAGCGTTTCACCAGCATACGCCTCCGTGCTGGTTCGCTACGATCCGCTGCGAGTGTCCGCGAACCGGCTTGAAGCCAGGCTGAGGGAGCTGTTGAAAGAGACTGCCGAACAGGCCTCAGCGATCGCAGGCGAACCGCGGCGTGTGGAACTTCCCGTTTGCTATGAGCTTTCCCTTGCGCCTGATCTGGAAGACCTAGCCAAGGAAGCGGGGATGAGCCCGGAGGCGGTGGCCGGGATCCACTGTTCTGTTACCTACCACGTATATTTTTTGGGCTTCGCGCCGGGCTTCGCCTATATGGGCGACGTAGATAGCCGGATCGCCGCGCCGCGGCATGCCGCGCCGCGCCCACAGGTGCCCGAGGGAGCCGTGGGAATTGCTGGCAAACAAACCGGTGTGTATCCCCGGAGCATGCCCGGCGGCTGGCGACTGATCGGACGATGCCCGTTACGCCTGATAGACGTAACCGCGGACGGAGGTCTGCAGACAGTACTGCAGCCTGGCGATGCGGTGACTTTTGTTCCCATCAGTCGCCAGCAGTTCGATGCTTGGGGGAAGACGTGATTCGTGTAATCCAGGCCGGGCTACTTACTACCGTGCAGGACCTGGGGCGCCACGGACAGACGCACCTTGGAGTTTCCCCAGCCGGGGCTGCCGATGCCCTGTCGTTCCGCGCGGGAAACCTGATGCTCGGCAATGGGGAAGGCGCAGCGGCGCTGGAATTAACCGCCACGGGCGGACGCTACCTCGCCGAGAGTGACGTGTATGTGCTGGTTGCTGGCGATGCACCGGTGGAGCGCGCCGGCTCCGCTGCCGCTCCATGGCGCGCGCTGCGACTAAGGAGCGGACAAGAACTCTCGATAGGAGGGCTGAACAGCGGATTACATGCATACCTGTGCGTGGCCGATGGGGTGAAGGCACCGCTTTGGCTGGGAAGCGCCGCCACTCACATCCCGAGCGGCCTAGGCGGCTGGAAGGGTCGCGCCTTGCAGAAGGGCGATGTACTGCCTGTAGGAAGCCCGAGAGGAAGCGGAGTGAGACTGGCGCGCCGGGCTGGCTTACCAGCGGCACTACGCCAGGAACTACAGCCACGTTCCGTGCTGCGGGTCACCCTTGGGACCCATGCGGCGTGGCTTCGCGGGCATGCCGGCGTTGACGCGCAGCACTGGCTGCAGGCATGCCCATGGCGAGTGCTGCCTGCTTCGAACCGGATGGGGTTGCGCCTGAGCCCGATCGGGGATACCCCGACGGAGGGGGCTGGCTCCGCAGTAGGTGAGATTCTGACGGTGGGCGTGCCTTTGGGGGCCATCCAGGTGACCCCCTCAGGGCAACTGGCCATGCTGGGAGTGGACGCGCAGACTACCGGGGGATACCCGATGATTGCCTGTGTGATTTCCGCGGACTTCTGCGCGATGGGCCAGCTCCGTCCCGGGGATACCGTGAGTCTGAAAGTGACTGATCTATCCACGGCCCGGCATCTTCTCTCGCGCCAGGAGGCCTTACTAAACGAACTGCGTGAGCAGAGGGACTGAGCGGGTGCAGGCTCCAACGCACTGTTCGCGCCGACCCTGTGGTTGCCTGTCTCGATCTGCCACAGGCGTAAAAAAGCATCGCTAAGACGGATAATTCCGCGTGTCCCCCGTAGCCAGACGAACCGCCGGATGAGCCGCTTTCAGAACCATCCATTTACCACAAATCCTTCAAGTGAAAGTGGTTGACTTATCCACAGGCGGGCGGAGCACTGTCACTGAATACTCATTTATTCTTCAACGAGCTGTAACGATGCCAATGCTAGCGTTGGTGCTTGGGCGGCCGGTGCAAAGCATTTAGCCGGCTCGCATGGCACACCTACCCTAACGCTAAGAAAGCATCTCCGATTCAGGACGGACACCCATGAGGACTTTTCTTACTACGTCGAGACTCCGCGCTTCGCTCTTACTGCTGATGGCCTTGATGGTTCCGGCAGCCTACTCCCAAGGCAATCCTGTTGCGGTTGTAAACGCAGCATCCTTTCAGGCAAAGTGGCCCGTAGCGCCCGGCGGATTGGCGTCGGCATTTGGAACTTTCACAGGCGCAACGCAAGGGGCCGCAACCCAAGTACCGCTGCCGACGGCGATCAATGGCGTGGAACTGCGAGTGAACAACGTCGTGGCGCCGCTGCTGTTTGTCTCCGCCACGCAGATCAATTTCCAGGTTCCCGGCGCAACTCCGATTACGGTGACTTCGCTCACGCAGAACGTGGCAGTGGAAGTGCGGGTGGGCGGCACGGTGGTCGCGAGCGGAAACGTCGCGGTGGCTCCAGCGAGTCCGGCGATCTTCGTGGCTGACCTAGCGGATCCGCTGCTTCCGGGAGCAATCCTTGATGAGACCGACCAGTTCCGCGCCGTAAAGCGTGGTGATGTGATTCAGATCTTCGGCAATGGACCGGGCACTGAGCTTTCCTCGCCGGTGATGGACGGCACGGCCGCCGGAGCCAGCCCGCTAGTGACCACCACAAAGGTTCCGAAAGTCTTCATCTTCCAGCAGGAAGCCATCGTGGAGTTCAGCGGGCTTTCGCCGGAGTTTGTGGGTCTCTGGCAGATAAACGCACGCGTTCCCAGCCAGAACTTCATTTCGGGGAAAGTGCCCGTCCAGATTCTTTACGACGGCCTGGTGAGCAACACCGTGACGATCACGGTGGAGGACTAGGAACTCGGCTCCGCACTGATTCTGTACACAGACGCCCAACCCAGGAAACGCAAGGATCGTTTCATTCATGACCTCATATCTACGTATCGTCGCCGCAGTATTGCTGCTTGCGCTGTTCGCCCCAGGCCAGGATGCCGGGGGCGGCGGGGGAGACTCCGAGGAACTGCCCACGGGTCTTGGCAAAGTTGCCGGACAGATTTACAACGCTACCACCGGAGTGCCCGTCCGGCAGGCGTCCCTCGAACTCTCCGGCCACGTGACCAGGACGACGCTTACCAACACCGACGGCAGCTTTGTGTTTCAAGTGCCCCCGGGCACGTATACCCTGCGGGTTTCCGCAACAAACTACTTTTCCAGCACGGTGACCGACATCGTCGTGACGGCAGGAGAACTTACTGACGCGAGTTCCGTGCTGGCAGAAAGTGGGCGAGTGACTACTGTGAATGTGGAGGAATCCGCATCAGCGGTGAGCGCTTCCGCGGCAGCCGCGCTTGTGGAGCGCAGGCTTGCGCCGATGGTGAGCGACAGCATGTCCTCAGAGGAGATACGCAAGAGCGTCGCCTCTGACGCGGCTGGCGCGCTGGAAAAGATGACTGGGGTCTCCATTGTCGGCAATGGGTTTGTGTATGTGCGCGGCTTGGGCGAACGCTACAGCGCCACGATGATGAACAATGCGATGTTGCCCTCCACGGAACCGGAGCGCCGGGTGGTGCCGCTGGACTTGTTCCCGGCTTCGCTGATTGATTCCATCAAGGTTCTGAAGAGCTACACCCCAGACCTGCCTGGTGAATTTTCCGGAGGGCTGGTGCAATTGCAGACCACGGAGTTCCCCACCGAACGCACATTCCGGGTTAGCAGCTCGTTTGGGTTTAATACGCGTACAACTTACAAACAGTTCAGCAGCTACCCGGGTGGCAGCAGGGACTTCTTTGGATTCGACGACGGCACCAGGCAGCGGCCATCGGCGATTCCTGACAGCCCGCTTTTGTTCCCTGGCAACTTCACGCAGGACGAGTTTCAACAGTTTGGCCGCGCGTTCGCGAACAACTGGGAACCCACCACCATCGATTCGATGCGGCCTAACCAAAGCTACAGCGTGGTTGCGGGCGACACCTTCGGCAAGCTGGGCGTGGTGGCCGCTCTCACGTTCAGCAATACGCCGCAGCGCCAAAGTGAATTGCAGCGCTACCTCACCAACCAAGGTGGTGGGCAGGCAGTGATTCTCACCGACTACGACACCTTCGTGGCGGATTCGGAGAACGCACGCCTAGGTGGAATTCTGAATGCCGCCTATCGGTTCAATTCCGCTAACAAGATCTCGTTTCGTAATACACTCACCCGCGACACCGACAAGGAATCGCGGTTGATCGGCGGATTCAATGGCGGAACCGACACGAACATTCTTGGCCAGCGACTGCGCTGGATTGAGCGCGGCATGATAGCCAGCGGTGTGGAGGGCGAACACGCATTGCCCCGGCTGGGCAACAGCCTCATCAAGTGGCAGTTCACTTATTCCACGTCCATGCGCGACGAACCAGATCTGCGGGAGGTATTCCGCGAGCCGCGTCCAGGCGATGTGAGTGTTTTACCCTACCTGGCTCTTCCGAGTTCCGGCTTACGCTTCTTCAACAAGCTGAATGATCGCATCTACGAGCCGCATGCGGAGTTCGACAAGCCGTTTTACAAAGGCAGCATTAGCGGTCTTCTGCGAGTGGGATTCCGGGCGACTCTGCGTGAACGCGACTTCGCGGCACGGCGCTTTCGTTTCGTGCCGATCCGCATCGCCACCATCGACCGCACTCTGCCCAGCAACCAATTGTTCGCGCCGGAGAACATTACTCCCGATCGTTTCCAGCTGAGGGAGAACACTCGGGGCACGGATACCTACGACGCCCTGATGGATGTGTATGCCGGGTTCGGCATGCTGGACGTTACTTTGGGATCGCGCTGGAGAGTGATTGGTGGCGCGCGGATCGAGGACGCCAAGATCGAAGTGAACACCATCGACCCATTGGTGCCCGGAGCGATTCCTGCCCAGGCGAGGTTGGTGAATCGGGCCTGGCTTCCGGGCGTGAACGCCATCTACACGTTAGGAGCTCGGCAGAATCTGCGATTCGCTTACGGCCGCACGGTTTCGCGGCCGGACTTTCGAGAGCTGTCGCCGTTCGACTTCACCAACGTGCTGGGCGGTTTCAACGTAGTGGGAAACCCGAACTTGCGGCGCACGAGAATTGACAACCTTGATGCACGCTGGGAATTCTTCCCTGGTGGCGACCAACTGCTGGCAGCATCGTTCTTCCTGAAGTACTTCGACGATCCGATTGAGCCCACCATCCAGCCGACTACATCCGACTTGCGGCAAAGCTTCATCAACGCAGATAGCGCGAGGAATTATGGCCTCGAGATAGAGGCTCGCAAGTCGTTGCAGTTCCTCAGCAATAGGCTGCGGTCAATTATGGTGCACGGCAACTTCACGTGGGTGGAGTCCAGCGTCACTATACCCGAAGATCAGCGGGGCCTGCTGACGTCGTTACAGCGCCCGCTGACGGGGCAATCCCGCTTCATTTACAACGCGATCGCCGAATGGAACGAACCGCGTTTACGAAGCAACGCACGTTTCTATCTCAACTCCGTATCTCGCCGCATTACCGAGGTGGGCGCGGTGGGACTGCCGGATATTTTCCAGCAACGGAACACCTTCATCGATTTTGTTTACGAGTATCAACTCCGCGCCGATGGCAAGCTGAAGCTGCGCTTTGACGCGGAGAACCTAACCGACAACACCTTCTGGTGGACGCAGCAGGACATTATCCAGCGGCGCTTCCAGCTTGGAAGGACCTTCCGGATTGGCACCAGTTTCTCGGTGTTCTGATTGGAATGATTTTGAAAACTTTCCCCATAGTGGATGACGAGGTGAAAATACGCATGCGATTGAAATCATTAGCTGCGCTCCTCTTGGTGGTTCTGTTCACTGTCCCGGTCTTCGCGCAAAGCGCGTTCACTCGCGGGGGCAGCGTAAACCGGACCGTCGAGCGGGAAAAGTCCGCACGCGCGGGCTCTACAGAATTTGCGTTCGTCAGCAAGCAGGACGCCGAGCGCCAAATTGCCGACTTCGGCCAGCCTGACACATCGGCGGCGATGTGGATCTGGTCAGACAAATACGTCTACCAGCCCGGCGAATCGTTGACATTGCGCTGGACCCTGAAGCCTAACAACGATGTGATGCCCTATACGATCGTGGCTTACCGGGTAAACAACCAGACGGGAGCCAAGTTCTATGTACCCACCGGCAATTCGACTCCGGTGGACATCTTCGGCAACACGTTCCAGGACGGTTTCAGGATTGTGCGCCTGCCCGCCGCAAACAAGCAGGTGTTGCTTGGCGCGAGCGGCCTGCTGGGTGGAACGGTGACGATTCCGAATGAGCTGGGAATGCATACCCTCACCGTGGAGCTGCGCGATTACACGGGCACCAAGGTGCTGAAGACTTCGTACTGGAAGATTGGCGTGGTGAACGAATTCGTCAATGTGACCGGCAACGTCACCGGCAACACGACGTGGGAAAATACGAAGGCCTATCGCGTGAGCGGCCTTGTGTACATTGAGAATGATGCTACGCTGACGATCAACCCCGGCACCTTTGTGATTGGACAGCCTGGTTCGCAGCCGCCGTCGGCTGTGGTGGTTACCCGCAGCGGTAAGATCAATGCTTCGGGCACCCGCGCACGCCCCATCATCATGACCAGTTCCCTTCCCTTTGGCCAGCGTACACCTGGCGATTGGGGCGGCGTGGTCTTGCTTGGCCGCGCACGCGTGAACTGGCCAACCGGCACTGGCATCATCGAAGGCCTGCCTTCAGAGGACCGCAACACCTACGGTGGCACGGATGACGCGCATAACTGTGGCACCCTGAAGTACGTCCGGGTCGAATTTGCCGGGGCGGAATTCCAACCGAACAACGAAGTAAACGGCATCACCTGGGGTGGCTGCGGCACCGCAACCGTCACTGAGCATGTACAGACTTCCTATGGGTTTGACGACAACTTCGAATGGTTCGGCGGCACCAATAGCGGCAAGTGGCTGGTTTCTACCTACGCTCGTGACGACCATTTTGACGGCCAGATTGGCTGGACCGGCGCACTGCAGTATGGCGTGGCCGTTGCCAATCTCGACAACAGCAACCGCGGCATTGAGATGGACAACAACGAGACCAACTTCACGCTGCAACCGGTAAGCCGGCCCCGCTTCTGGAATCTGACCTTTGTAGGGTCGGGTGATCAATTGACGGAGGGAGTTGACGAAGGGACGGGTGTCGCCGCCATCTGGATGCGTCGCGGAACTGCGGGCGCGTTGCGGAATATTCTTGCCTTCAACTGGGTATCCGGTGGACTGGAAGTTCGCGACCAGGCGACGGTAGACCGAATTGCGGATAACACATTGGCAGCCAACGGTCTTCTTTTGTGGGACAACGGCAAAGCACGTAACCGCGCGAACACCTTGGAAGGACAGTCCAACAACCTCGCGCTTCCTTGGATCAGCGGCCAGAACGGAACTGCCGTGAACGTAATTGTCGCGGATCCAATGATGCGCCGCCCGCTCGAGTATAGCGACCCTGATTTCCGTGGTCGCCCCGGCTCGCCTATTATGCAGCCACGCTGGGTGCTGCCTCCTGACAATGGCTTCTTCGACCAGACGGCCAATTTCCTTGGCGCTTTTGGAGAAGAGCGGTGGGATGAGGAGTGGACCAACTATATCCAGGAAGTGGACTTCCAGTAAGCAGTTCCATTCTGGGAATCTCTGAACGGGCGGCTGCGGCCGCCCTTTTTTTTTGCGCCGGCGCAGACCGCCCACTAATGGCAGATGTTCCCAGAAACTAACCGGACATTTCGCTCGTCCTTTACGCGAGGGGTAGCCACTGCCCCGTTTGATCGCGGATACAGTTAATCTAGAAGAAAGTTCTGATAGCGAGGAGTTCGATGAAGCGTTCCCAGTTTCTTTCCCTGACTGTCGGCGCCACGGTTGCGGGCGTGACGGCTGCCTTTGGCGCGGAGCTGCCGCGCCGTGCCGGCGAGTTTGTGATCGAGTTTCCTGGGGCGGCGAAGTCGCAGGAGTTACTTTCGGAGAAGCTGAAGGGCAAGAAGGTGACGATGCTTGCCTTCATCTCCACCACCTGCCCGCACTGCCAGACGCTCGCGCAGACGCTTTCCCGTCTCCAACTGGACTACGGCGACAAAGGCTTCCAGGCGATGATGGTGGCCTACGATCCCGACGCAACAATGTACATCTCCGCCTTCCGCTCGCGGTTTGCGAATGGCATCCCTGTGGGGGTCTCGCCGCGAGACCCGGTGCACAACTTCCTCCAGATTTCCATGATCGGGCCCAGCTACGTTCCGAAGCTGGTGGTGATTGATAGCAAGGGCATGATTCGCGAGCAGTACAACGGAGGCGACGCATACTTTGCTCCAGAGAAAGAGCACGCGAACCTGGTGAAGTCGATTCAGACCTACCTGAAGTAGACACGTCCCTCCATAAGGCGCGTGCTCGTCTACCGAAAAAGAAAAGGCCGGAGCGTGGATAGCGCTTCGGCCTTTTGTCTTGCGAAGTCTGGTGCGCACGCTATGCCGGGCTTAGGCCAGGATATGGGTATCCCCTCGCTGGGGGATCACCACGTCCAGGCCATGCTCACCCTCAATACGGGCCTTCAACGCTTCCATTTGCACTGGCTCGCCGTGAACCAGGAAAACCTTCTTCAGTCCCGGCAGGATAGGCTTCATCCACGCGAGCAACTCGTTCTGGTCAGCGTGCCCGCTCATCTCGTTGAGCTTCTCCACGGTCGCGCGCACCACCACCGGCTCGCCAAAGATGTTCACTTCGCGCTCTCCGTTCAGCAATTTGCGCCCGAGCGTGTGCTCCGCCATGAATCCGACAATCAGCACGGTGTTCCGAGGGTCGCCCACGCCGTTGCGGAGGTGATGCAGGATGCGCCCGGCTTCGCACATGCCGGAAGCGGAAATCACGATGTGCGGATAGCGCAGGTCGTTGATCGCCTTTGACTCCGAGGCCTCCCTTACGTAGCGAAGGCGCTGGAAGCCAAAGGGGTCTTCACCTTCCATGAGGAACGAGCGGGTCGCGGCGTCGTACAAATCCGTGTGCTGCCGGAAGACCTCCGTCGCATTCACCGCTAGCGGACTGTCTACAAACACATGAAGGTCAGGGATGCGCTTTTCGTTGGTGAGTTCATGCAGCAGCAACACCAGTTGCTGGGTGCGGCCCACGGCAAAGGAGGGCACAATCACCTTGCCGCCCTGTTGCGCGGTGCGGTTGATGATGTCGGCGAGTTTCCCCTTCACCAGGTCCATGGACTTGTGAAGACGCCCGCCGTAGGTGCTTTCGACAATCAGGTAGTCAGCGGGGGGTAGCGCTTCCGGATCGCGGATGATGGGAAGGTCAGGGCGGCCGATATCCCCGGAAAAGACCAGGCTGGTGCGTTTGCCGTTTTCGCTGAAGACCAGATGAATGGCATTTGAACCCAGGATGTGGCCCGCCTCGTAAGTTTCGAAGCGAAGTCGTGGCGATAACTCCGTGGGCCGGTGCATCTCCACCGGCCGGAAAAGCGGGATGGTGGCCTCGGCATCCGCCATACTGTAGAGCGGCTCCACGGCATTGTTTTCGTCCCCGTCTACCAGGGCACGCCGGCGACGTTTGCGCTTGTTGATGAACTCGGCGTCTTTTTCCTGGAGGTAGGCCGAATCGCGCAGCATCCAGTCGCAAAGATCCGCTGTAGCGGACGAACTGTAGATGGGACCACGGAAACCCTGCTTGACTAACTGCGGGAGATTGCCGGAGTGGTCAATGTGCGCGTGGGAGAGCAGAACGGCATCCACTTCGTCCGGCGGAAACGCAAAGTTACGATTGATGCGTTCGGCTTCGGCCCGGCGGCCCTGGTAGAGACCGCAATCCAGGAGAATCCGCTGGCCGTCCACCTGCAATTCATGAAGAGAACCAGTAACCGTGCGGGCTGCCCCGTGAAAAGTGATACGCATCCGTTTCACTGCAACACAAGTACCGCACCGTGAGCAAGGGAACCCAAGAGAATGATGCGCTGGCCGGGCTGGCAGTGCTGATTAGGCGGGCAGGCCAAAGCGGCGCAGCTCGTCGGCCAGCATTCGCACGCGGCGCTCAATCTCGTCACGCACCTTGCGGTAGGTGCGTTCGCTGCCGGAGAAGGGATCTTCTACTTCCCACTCGATGACCTTCACGGATCGGCGGAACGAGGGCGGAAACGGAAACCCGCTCATGTTGACGATGATGTCAAAGGAGCGCAAATCGAAGGCATCCAGGCCCTTGGAGTGGTGCCCGTCTAGCGGTACATCCTTTTCGGCCATCGCCGCGGCGGTTTCCTCTGGCACGCTACCCAGAGGGGAGACGCCGGCGCTCTCCGCCTGCAGAATGTCGGCATGCCAGGCACGGGCAAAGCCCTCGGCCATTTGACTGCGGCAGGCATTCCCCAGGCAGACGAACAGGATGCGGGCGCGTTCCGTGGAGGTAGCGCGGTAGACAGGTTCTTCGGTATTTCGAAAACGCATGAGACTAACTAGACGGCGCTGAAGGGCCTTTACTAATGTGCCAGAAAATCCCATGTGTTTGAACAAGTGCGCCGTCAGCGATCGCGGAAATGTTGCGCCGAAGCACAACGGATCGCCAACCCGATAGCCTTCCCTGGTTACTTCGGCATAGTCACTCGGAGGCTTTAGCCGTTTCGCGTGACGGGTTACCGAAGCCCCGGCCGAGACGGCGGATGCACAGCCTCCATTGGCGAAAGCCGGTAAGGCCTTCACAAGCACGCTCCGGCACAGGAATGGGCCGCCCAGCGGAATAGCACCGGCGTTCGCTATCCGCGCCCTTTCGGAACCAGCATCCGAATAGTTCCATCCCTTTTGTTGAGGATGAAGATCTTGCCGTCGGGACCCTCGCCAAAGCGGAGATCGGCACGATTGGCGGGCCTTTGGCCTTGTGCCGCGTTCTTCTGCTGAATGAGCTGAAGCAACGTCTTTGGCGTTCCTTTGTCGTCAAACAGCACACGGCGGATGGCGTCTGATCCACCCTGCGGCAAGTTGTCCGCGTCGATGTAGAAGATTTCGCCGCTTGGATTGTCACCGAAAATCAGCTTGCCCGTTAACTGAGGAATTGCATTGTGCCGATAGACGAAGCCGCCAATGGTCGCGACGTTGGAGAGTAGCAGCGGATCGCCGTGATCATACTCGGCAACCGGATAGGTCATCGCCTTATCGGTGCGGGACTCGCCGGTGTTCACCCCAGCGCGGCTGTGAAAGCGCAAGCTACCTTCCCAAACATTCCAGCCCAGATTCGCCCCTGGCGTTACCGGGCTGATCTCCTCGATGGCATTCTGCCCGATGTCCGACATGAACATGCCGCGGGTTTTCGAGTCCCAGAAGATCCGCTGCGTGTTGCGGACACCATACGCGAAGATCTCGCCCAGGGCTGGAGCGCCCTTGCTAACGAATGGATTGCCGGCCGGAATGCCGTACTTGCCATTCGCACTATTCGTGCCTAATGGATCGATGCGGAGGATTTTCCCGAAGCCGGAACGGAGATCCTGCCCCACGTTAAACGGATCACCGCCACTGCCGCCATCGGCGGCGCCGAGATAGAGGAGCCCGAAATCCGGACTGTCCGGCGAGGCGAGGGGGTTGAAGGTGACATGACCGCAGTTGTGGTTCCCGTAAGGTTGGGCCCACCGCATCAATTCTCGCGGCTTGCCACCGTCATAGGTCGCCGCCGTGGGCGTCCTGGCCGTCCACTCCAGCAAAACGCTATCGTGCGTGTGGTCATTGGCAGGCATCGTGAAATCGGCAGTGGCCGTCATGTTGCTGGTGTCCGAATAGGTGTAGAACTTGCCATACCCGGGACT